>CAZPSL010000157.1:0-7664 GCA_964589145.1 uncultured Anaerolineales bacterium | reverse complement strand
AAAAAACTTCGTGTCTTTGTGCCTTTGCGATGAACAACCAAAGTGTAGAGCGGATTGTCAATCCGCTACGGGGCTGGGATGAAAAAACTTCACCGCGAAGACTCGAAGACACAAAAATCTTCGTGTCTTTGTGCCTTTGCGGTGAACAACCAAAGTGTAGAGCGGATTGTCAATCCGCTCCACGCGCAGTTTCAGTTGATCTTCCCGGCGGCGAAGCGGGTCAGCAGGGTTGCCGACAGGGTGAAGAGGGCATCCAGGAGCAGGGCGGTACGCGGGAAGCCTGGGATCAGGGCCAGGTGTTCCCCAAGGATGAGAATCAGCCCGATGAGAACGGAACCCGCCAAAACCGCGCCCGTCACTCGTCCCAAAAGCGGGAGCAATCCCCAGGAAGCGAGGCCGCGGTCGTACAATCCGAAAGCATACGCCAGAAACCAGCGCGCCGGAAAGGCAGTCAGCAACGCGAGGGCGGTGGCGGCTCCGTAAAAGCGCAGGGCTTCGGCATCGAAATTCAGGCGCAGGGCAAAACTCAGTTTGACGGAGGCGTACACGGTCAGTGCGTCCAGTAAGAGCAGGGCGGCAACGTAACGGGCATTCCCGTCACGGTATTGACGCCGCAGCCAGATGCGGACAGGCTCCTCAAATTTGAGAAAAACCACCACCGCCAGGACGAGTACAAACGGCAGGTAGGAGAAGTAGATCGTTGAAAACGGCAGTGCGATTCCCATCCGCTCCAATGCCTGCTCGTAAAGCCAGCGCACAGGGACATGGAGCAGGTAAAGCGCGTAACTGGCACCGCCCAGCGTCACCAACCAGCGGTGACTCAACACGCGGGCGATTTTGCCGCGCTCCAGTGCCAGTGCGAGAACGATGACCAGAAAGAACGGGGCAAATAAACCGTTTGCCAGCGAAAAGTGCCGCACAAAACCGGGCGATTTGAGCAGAATCAACCCTGCCGCTGCGCTTGCCAGCCCCAGGATAAGCACCGCGTGAACCGTGTTCGGATGGGTCTTGTGCCCCCGGCCCTCCCGCAGATACCAGATGCCGCCTACCATCCCCACAAAAAACGTGCTGATATGAAAAAGCGGGTTATAGAGTAAAAACGCGCTGCCCCAATCCTGCCCGATGAGTGCGGTCATCAGGATGGCATGGATAATCTGGCTGAATACCCAAAATCCGAGCGAGACTGCAATCAACCGGCGCAGCGATTTGCGGTAAGCCCATAGCAGCAAAAATGGGAACAGCACATACAAAAATGCTTCCACCGATAACGCCCAGGCCACCATGTTGAGTGACATCGCGTATTTCGGAATCCAGGCCTGCACCAACAGCAGGTTGGCCCAAATTTTGGCGGGTTTAACGCGGGCGATACGTTCGATGTAGTACAGACTGGTCAGGCCGAAGGCCAGCAGGTACACCGGGTAGATGCGGGCAAAGCGCGCCCAGGCAAACTTGCCAAAATGAAAATGCTCACCGGGTCGGTGGTAGACATAAGCCAACACGAATCCGGAGAGCACAAAAAAGTAACTGACCATCACCGGCCCGGAAGTGAACAGGGGGTTGATGGGAAAAACCGAAAGCGGAAACAGCCCGCCCCCGCCGTGAAAGAAGACAATTGTCAGGGCAGCGAAAAAACGGGATGCAGTGAGCGCGTCAAGTTTTTTCAAGGGGAAGTCAATCTTGTGACCGCATCCTGAGCGGCGGTGATGGGGTCGGTTTCGGCTTTGAGGATACCGGTCACCGCGGGATGCAGGGCGGGGCCGACAGCATCGAGCACCTTCCGGGAAGGGAGCAACTGCGCCGTGGGAGCGATCTGCTCCAGCAGGGTGCGGTTTTGGGGGTCTTCCCAGAGGGTGAGCGCTCCGGGGCGCGGCGGGACCAGTCCGGCGGCTTCTGCCCAGGCGGCGAGGTACCCGCTGGTGGTCAGGAATTCCGCCAGTTGGGCGGCGAGTACCTGCCGGTCGGGGTCGGTGGCGGCGAGCGCCCAAACCCAGCCATCCGCCAGGGTGAACGGCGCCCCGTCAAAGGTCGGGATCGCCGCCGCCGCGCTGTCTTCGGGAAGGACGGTCAACACCCGCGAAGCCCAGGTGATTACCAAATCCGCCTGCGCGCTTTCGTAGGCATCCCAGGATTGCGCATCGTTCTCGTACTGGGTGAGCCAAAAGGGCATCAGGTCGCGGGCACCAGCCTGCTGATAGTAGGTGAACACCCCGGTGAGCAGCGTTTCGTCCAGCGTGATTTGCTCCTCCTCCCTCACCAGCGCACCACCCAGCGACTGGTAATGCATCAGCGTGACCAGTGCATCGGGGTCGGCGGCAGGGAAGGCGAGCGTGGCGGTAATCGCCAGCGAATCCGCCCAGGTGAGCGGCGGCGCGGCGACCTGTTCGGGGCGGTACACCATCAGCAGCGCATCCCCGGCAAAGGGGATGCCAAAGACCGCGTTTTGGGTGTGCGCCAGTTGGCGGGCGAAACTGTACCAGTCGGGGTCATCGAGTACGGAGGTCAGGCCGTCGTAGGCGTGCAGCACGCCGTCCGCGGCGGCGGTTTCCAGCCCGTGACGGGGGAGCGCTACCAAATCGGGGATCGCCAGCGGCGCGGCGGCGGAGGCGGTGCGGAGCGTGTCCAGGATGCCGCCGGGGCCTTCCACGTCTTTGATGCGGACTTCCACCTGCACGTTTTGCTTGCGGGCTGCAAACTCGTTCAGCCGCGCCTGAAAGCGCGCCGCGGCGAGGGTATCGCTCGCCGGGTCGAACTGGGGCGGCACCCAGATCCGCAGGGTCACGGGGCCTTCTGCGGGCGCGTCCGCCGTGCCCGGCTGGGGGAGCGGGGTCGCTGTAGAGGGTGTGTCAGCCTCCGGGGGCAGCGCGGGTGCAGCCGTCCCCGCGGGCGGCGCAACCGCGCATCCCGCCAAAGCGAAAATCAGGAGCAGGATGAGAAATCGGACGCGCATCGGATGTGGAAGACTTGATTGCAGATTTCCAAATTGTCAGGGATTTCGCTCTCAACAATGGTTCGCGGGGTTGTGCGCGTGCTGCCCGTCGAAAGGCGGTTTGCTGCGGCGAAAACTTTTTCTTCACGGGGCCGCGTTTACTTCTTCAGCCCCACAAAATGAATCGGGATTTTGTTCTCTTGTGCAAGGGCGGCAACGCTGACACGGGCGGCCAGGTCCTCGGAGATGGCTTTCAGGGCTTTGGCAACCGCGCTTTCGGGCTGGTCAACAACCACAGGCTTGCCGCTGTCGCCGCCTTCGCGCACGATGGGGTCCATCGGGATGGCGCCCAGGAAGGGCACGCCGCTCTCTTGCGCCAGGCGTTCCCCGCCGCCGCTGCCGAAAATGTCCATCTTCGTGCCGTCGGGCAGTTCCAGGTAACTCATGTTTTCAATCACGCCCAGGATGGGCACGTTGAGTTGGCGGAACATCTCCAGGCCGCGGCGGGCGTCATCCAGCGAGACCTGCTGCGGCAGGGTCACGATCACGCCGCCGCTCAGCGGCAGGGACTGGGTCAAACTCAGTTGGGCGTCGCCGGTGCCGGGGGGCAGGTCAATGATCAGGTAATCCAGTTCATCCCAGGCGACATCGGTGAGAAACTGGCGGATGGCGGAGTGCAGCATCGGGCCGCGCCAGATCAACGGCTGGCCGGGCTTGACCAGAAAGCCGATGGAGATCATCTGCACCCCGTGGGCCTCCGCCGGGATGAGTTTATCCGCGGTGGCAGGGGGGAGTTTCTCGACGCCCATCATGGTGGGGACGTTGGGCCCGTAGATGTCCGCATCCATCAGGCCGACGCGTGCCCCGCTCTGCGCCAGCGATACGGCCAGGTTGACGGCGACGGTGCTCTTGCCCACGCCGCCCTTGCCGGATGCCACCGCGATGGCGTTGCGCACCGGCACGTTGAGCAGGCCGCGCGTGCGCCCGTCGTTGGGGACGTTGGCGGTCATCTCGATGTGGACGTTTTCCACGCCCTCCACAGCGGAGACCGCTTTCAGCGCATCGTTCTTCATCGTGTCCTTGAGCGGACAGGCCGGGGTGGTGAGTTCAATTTTGAAGGAAACGTCCCCGCCCTGGATTTTCAAGTCCTTGATCATGCCGAGCGTGACCAAATCCTTGTGCAGGTCGGGGTCGTCCACGGTACGGAGTGCCGCGAGAACGGCTTCTTCGGTGGGTTGTTTGTTGGTCATAATTTTCAGGGTTTACGCAGATTACTGTATCCTTTTCAGCGGGAGGGCCCAAAGGCACAAAGAAAAACGTCAACAAAGTTTGTGCCTTGGTGACTTCGCGGGAAAGAAACCACGGGAATGGTGATTACAAGTTTGCCTGTGTGCAGGATTCAACCACGGAGACACGGAGAGCACAGAGGGGGCCAGCCCGTTCTCCGTGTGCTCCGTGTCCCCGTGGTAATGCGCTGCGGACAGGAACGCGGTTACTGTTTTTTGGCAGCGGCGGCTTTGGCTTTGCGGGCGGCCATGCGCTCGCGCTTCTTGCGCTCGGCTTCTTCCTTGGCGCGCACTTCCGCCTCGTAGTTGGAGGGGCGGATCGCCTGGTAGTAGGAGACCGGCTTGCCGAGTTTTTCCTTGTCGTAGATGTTGTTTTCCAGCCGGTTGTAAACCGCCAGTTCGTAGTCGTGGTCCATCTTGATGGCGTCGAAGGGGCAGAACTCGGCACACAGCCCGCAGTTCATGCAGATGTCCACGTCAATGTAGAAGGCTGCCGGTTCCGGGCGGGGGCGTCCGGTTTTGGGGTCGGTGGTGCGCTCAATCCAGATGCACTGCGGGGGGCAGACTTTGGCGCAGATGCCGCAGGAGGTGCAGCGGTATTTCTTGGAGCCGTCGTCGTTCTCCTCGTACACCAGGAAGGGCACGAAGCGGAACTCTTCGGGCAGGGGTACCTTTTCTTCGGGGTACTGGATGGTGAAGATGCCGGCGGCATCCTTGCTCATGCGGTTTTCAATGCCTTCCTCGGTGCCGTAGCGCTTGCCGGGGTATTTGATATCAACGATGTAGGTATCTACAAAGTGTTTGAGGGTAACGCCGATACCCTTGAGTATGCCTTTACCGTACATTGCTTTTCTCCGTATCTTCTGAGGACTGGCAGTCCTGACAGGACTGCCAGTCCTTGGTGCATTTAGCGATCGGTTTCGCCCAGAACGATGTCAATGGAACCGAGGATGATGATGGCGTCTGCCACCTTGTTGCCTTCGCACATCTTGCCGAGCGCGGTCAGGTTGATGAAAGATGGCGCCCGGACGTGATAGCGCCACGGGTTGGGGGTTCCGTTGGAGACGATGTAGAAGCCCAGTTCGCCTTTGGGGCCTTCCACGCGCCCGTAGGCTTCGCCCTTGGGAACGCGCACCTGATACTGGGGTTTCCCCGCCATAACGGGGCCTTCGGGCAGATCGCGCAAAGCCTGCTTGATGATGCGGATGCTCTGGCGGATTTCTTCCAGGCGCACCAGATAGCGGTCGTACACATCGCCGTGGTACTTGGCAACCACATCGAACTCGAAGCGGTCGTAAATGCTGTACGGGTCGGCGCGGCGCACATCATAAGGCACGCCCGAAGCCCGCAGGACGGGGCCTACCGCCGAGTAGGCGATAGCCTCCTCCGGGGTCAGCACGCCGACTCCCTCGCAGCGGGAGCGGACGATCTCGTTCTCGGTCAGGTAGCGGTCGAGTTCGTCAATCTTGCGGGGCAGGCGGTCTTCCACCAGTTCGCGCATCTTCTCGTAGACTCCGGGCGGCAGGTCACGGGCAACGCCGCCGAAACGGTAGTAGTTGCACATCATGCGCGAGCCGCTGGTGGCCTCGAAAATATCCAAAATGAGTTCGCGCTCTTCCAGGGCGTAGAGCATCGGGGTGAAGTAGGCGCCCAGGTCGTTGAGCAGGGTTCCGATGGCAAACAGGTGATTGGAGATACGGGTGAACTCCGCCATGATCACGCGGATGTACTCCGCCCGTTCCGGGGGTTTGGCTTTTGCGCCCAGCAGTTTCTCCACCGCCATCACGTAGCCGAAGTTGTTGCTCATCGAGGAGAGGTAATCCAGCCGGTCGGTGAAGGGGATGTTCATCAGGTAGGTGTTGCGCTCGCCGATTTTCTCATGGTTGCGGTGCAGGTAGCCCATCACCGGCTCCAGTTTGACCACGGTTTCGCCGTCGAGCGTGACCACCATACGGAAAACGCCGTGCGTGGAGGGGTGCTGCGGCCCCAGGTTGACGACGATCTGCTCGGTTTCGATGTCGTCCGGCTTTTCAATTTCCCTGATCCCGGCGTAAATCGCATCGTCACCCTCGAACACCCAGGTGGAGGGGTCGAAACCTTCCGGGTATTCCACGTTCTTGCCAAAGGGGTTCAGGTCTTCGGCGCGGCGGACTTTGCCTTCCGGCCAACGGCTCTTGAAGGGTTTGGCGTCAGCCTCGTAGTAGGCTTCCTTCCAGTCCTTCCGCAGCGGATGACCGGCGAAGCCCTGCCACATCAGGATCCGCTTGAGGTTGGGATGCCCCTCAAAGCGGATACCGAGCAAATCCCAGGCTTCGCGTTCCTGGAAATCTGCACCGGGATACACGCCCACGAGGGAGGGCACAACCGGATTTTCGCGGGGCACCTGCACCTTGAAGACCAGCGCACCCCCGCCGAGGGAACTGTAAGCGTGGTAAACGACCTCCATCATCCCTTCGGGGAGGTAGTCCACCCCGGTGACGGAGGAGAGAAAATCGTAGCCCAGTTCATCGCGCAGGGCGACGGCGAACTCGACCAGGTGGTCCGCCGCGACGAGGTAGCCTTCGTAGCCGTCGCGCTCGTCAGGGCGCACCCACTCCGGGAAGCGGGCGATGATTTTGTCGGTGGTTTCGAGCGTTGCCTGGTCGGTCATCATGCACCTTCCTCAACTTTTTCGGGTTCGTCCTGGGTTTCCGGCGGCGTGTAGAACAGCGCCAGTTTCTCCTGAAAATCCGGGTAATCGCGCGGGTCGAGCAGATCGGGGCCGAGCACCGGCACCGGAATGGCGGGAATCTCTTCCTTCTGGTACCAGCGCACGCTTTTGATGGATTGCTTGTCCATCATCTCTTGCAGTTGCATCAGCCCGTAGAGCAGCGCCTGCGGGGTTGGCGGGCAGCCGGGGATGTAAACGTCCACCGGCAGGAATTTGTCAATACCGGAGACCACATTGTAGCCTTCCTTGAAAGGCCCGCCGCCGGAGGCGCAGGCACCCATCGCCACAACGTATTTCGGTTCGGGCATCTGATTGTAGAGCCGCACGATTTGGGGCACCATCTTTTTGGTGACGGTGCCGGAGACCAGCATCACGTCGGCCTGCCGCGGGCTGGGGCGCATGATCTCCATCCCGAAGCGGGAGAAGTCGAAACGGCTGGCGGCGGTGCAGATCATCTCGATTGCACAGCAGGCCAGGCCGAACATCATCGGCCAGGCGGAATACCGCCGGCCCCAGTTGTAGATGCGGTCCAGCGTGGTGATTTTGACAACGCTCTCCATCTCTGGCGGAACGTCGTACCCGGGAGCACTGAGTTCATCGGTCATAAGGGTTTCTCCTCTGGAGGAAATTGGGCGTAGTTGCAATGGATGATTGAGAATTAAAGTTGAAAGTTGAAGGTTAAAGGTTGAAAGTTGAAGTGCGATGCTTCAATCTTCAATCCTTATTCATCAATCCTCAACAC
>CAZPSL010000156.1:0-20653 GCA_964589145.1 uncultured Anaerolineales bacterium | reverse complement strand
GAACCGCAAGAGGATGAACTGCTCAATCTGCTCAAAGAGAAGAAAGCCATCGGGTTACGGTATTCAACTCCGGTGACCGCCGCGGAAGGGCAGATCAGTTATCACGCGGTTTACGAGCGGCCATCTTACGGATTTGAGAAGTTAGGCAAATGGGCACGAAAAAACGTGCGCCGGGGCCTGCGGAAATGTACGGTTGAGCCAGTCACCTTCGAGCGGCTCGCCCAGGAAGGCTTTGCCTTACAGGTAGATACACTGGCCCGCCAGGGCCGTAAACTGGAGATTTCCCGTTCCACCTGGGAAACCCGCTGCCTTGCAGCCCGCGGCCTGCCCGGCTTCGAAGCCTGGGGAGCACTGGCTGATGGAAATCTTGCTGCATCAGTAATCACCTTTCAAATGAATGATTGCGCGTACATGCTTTACCAGCAATGCCGCCGCGATTATTTGCGTGATCACGTCAACAACGCCCTGGGTTTTGTGGTCACCCAAACACTGATTCACCGCCCGGAAATCAACAGCATCCTGTACGGACTGCACTCCCTGGATGCGCCGCCATCGGTGGATGAATTCAAATTCCGCATGGGATACACCGCCAAACCCCTGCGCCAGCGGGTAACCTTTCACCCCCTGCTGCGCCCCCTGTTCAACACCCTCAGTCACGCCGCACTCAAAGGCCTGCTTCGGATGCAGCCAGGCAACGTAACCCTCTCCAAAACCGAAGGGATGGTGCGATTCTACCTTCAGGGGCGGCACCCGCTGGAAGCGCAAAACTGGCCGAAAGTACTGACAGGGCACAAGGCCCCCCCACCCCACCCCTGATTCCTCTCCCTCCGGGAGAGGGGTTAGGGGTGAGGGCCGGGGCGGGGTGTTCGGTGCTTGTCCTGTTCGCAAAATGAAGACTGGCAGTCCTGACAGGACTGCCAGTCTTCGGTTGAACGCAGACCCTAAAGGTCTTGCAGACCTTTAGGGTCTTTTTCGCGGTTCGGCTGCGCTCCTGCCGCTCCGCTCAAAGTGCTGGAGATGGCGGAGGGGGAGGGTTGGGTGAGGGAAACACCGTCGTTCTGCATCTTTTGCCTGCACCCCTCCGCGCACTCTCCTTGCCCAATCCCTCGCTTTAGTGGTATGATTCAGCCCGAAACAAACCCCTGTTCGCCAACATTGGGAAACAGCAGATGAGCGACGTAACCGACGACAAAATCACAATAATCGAAGGCCCCCCGCCAACCTTCGAACGCATCCCGGAACTGTGGATTTACGGGCTTTCCGAAGGAGCGCTGCAAAGCGATATGGTCCTCACCCGTCTGCGGACGTTCAACGGCAACGCCCTCGTGGAACGCTGCTACCGGGCCTGGAACCGCCAAAAAGAAATCACACTGGAATACCGCACCCCCGACGGCCTCAGAGCCGAAGCACCCATTGCCGCAGCCCGCAGCATGGAAACCGACGAAGGAGATGTACTGCTCCTCTGGCTGCGCATGTCAAACGAAAATATCGAACTGGAAATCGGTTACGGAGATGAGTTCGACGACGATAACTGGGATGCTGACGAAACGTAACCGTCCTCCCCAAAATCAGGCACCTTCACCTGGGTGCAGACAAATGTCATAGAACGGTGTGGTTCCCCCCGCCCTCACCCCCCTGGGCTGCCCAGGGGGGTTTTTGTTACAACACCGGCACCGGGCGACGTTTTGCATCACAAACATCCGCGCATGGGCGGCATAGCCCAAAAGCCGCCCACAAAAGGCCCCGCCGCCTGTTTTCCTGCCCGCGTTTTTAGGCCTCCGCCGCCGGAATCTCCTTCGCCGCCCGCACCAGCATCTCATACCCCAGAGAAAGCAGATGCTCAAAATCCGCCGCATCAACCTCATTCCCGCGCTCAAGACGGACGAGCGACTTGTCTATTGAAGCGCGCAGCCCGCTGGCACGGTGCGCCCAGACAGAATCAGCCGAGAGCCGTGCCAGACGCTCAACGAGAACGCGGGCCTGGTGAATTTGTTGTGTATCGGGTTGTGTCATAGTTTCAGTCCGGGCAAACTGTCTACTGCCATCTCCACAGGGAACGCGGCATCTTGCACCGGCCTTTCACCTGCGCCGGGCATACCCGCCTGTACAGCGTGCCTTTCCGGCCGCGATCATAACCCAAATTCAGGGAAGGCTCGGCCCTGATGTTACAGGCGCTCAATCCAGTCTGGATGGGCGTATTTTTGTCTGACCAGTTCCGCCGCACGGGCTGCTTCGGAGGGGGTAAGTTCCCCCGGTTCCAGTTGCACCCCCAGCGTTTCCTGAAAGGCACGAGCCAGCGACTCGGCGGCTTCCTCCCAGGGGATGCGCCGCCCCAGCGCAGCCTCCACCGTGGTGGCGCGTGCCAGCAGACGGACGGCGGCCTCCTGCCGGGCCGGTTCATCCGGGAACGCCAGCACCTGTGTAATGCGCGTCAGATCGCCGTGCAGGGGAATCGAACCGTGCTGCAAGATGCCGCTTTTCCTGCGGGCCTGCGCACTGCCGACCAGTTTCCTGCCGTGGACGGTAATCTCGTAATCGGAAGGCCGCTCAAAACAGACCGGCTGCGCCTGCTTTGGAACTGCCTCCGCTCCCTGGGGTTTGGGCAGCGCCTCCGCAGGAATCCCCAGCGTCATCAGCGCAGCCAGCAGCGCCGCCGAAATCCGCCGGTAACTTTCCAGAACGCTGCCGGCAAGCAGCGGCTCCTCCGGCGGCGCGATCACCGCATAGGTCAACTCATCCGCGTGCAGAATTGCCCGTCCCCCGGTCAGCCTGCGGACCGCATCCCAGCCGCGCTTTTTCAGCCGGGGCAGGTCTGCATCAGAAAGCGGCTGTGCATAGCCGAGTGACAGGCAGGGCGGATTCCAGGCGTACAGCCGCAGGGTAGGCGGAACATCGCCGCGCCCGCAATGTTCGAGCACGGCTTCGTCTACCGCCATATTCCACGCGCCCGGCGCGGGAGGATGCTGAAGGAGCCGCCACATGGGTTGGTTGTGCTGCAAGTTGAAAGTTGAAAGTTGAAAGTTGGATGTTTCGGATACGCAAAAGCGGACCCCACGGGGCTAACGTCATGGTGAAGGAGCGTCAGCCACCAAAGCACTCGCCGCCTCGCTGACCCGCTGATTCGCCGACTCGCTGACCCGCTGACTCGCCGCCTCGCCGACTCGCTGACTCGCTGACTCGCCGACTCGCTGACTCGCCGACTCGCTGACCCGCTGACTCGCCGACTCGCTGATTCGCTGACTCGCCGCCTCGCTGACCCGCTGACTCGCCGCCTCGCTGACTCGCCGCCTCGCAGACTCGCCGCCTCGCCGACCCGCTGACTCGCCGACTCGCTGACCCGCTGACTCGCTGATTCGCCGACTCGCTGACTCGCTGATTCGCCGACTCGCTGACTCGCTGACTCGCTGACTCGCTGATTCGCCGCCTCGCCGACCCGCTGATTCGCTGACTCGTCATCACTCTCAGGGCGATCCCGTAACCGTCGGTACGACCGTATGTGTCGGGGTGGATGTCGGTATCATCGTGCGGGTCGGTGTCTGGGTCGGCGTCGGGGAAGGCCCCGGCGTGGGGGAAAGTGTCGGCGTCGGGGAGGGGCCGGGCGTGCGCGTCAGAGTCGGCGTGCGCGTCGGGGTTAAGGTCGGTGTGCGCGTGGGAGTCTTGGTCGGCGTGGGGGTAAAGGTCGGCGGCGGACCGTAGCCGGGCTTGTAAGCCAGTTTGAGCCGCGACATGGCGGTGAACACCGTGTAGGGGTACTCGTTCCAGTTGTAGAGATAACTTTCAATTGCACCCTGCTCATCCGGGATCAGTTCGCTCGCCAGCCCCAGGGTGTAGTAGAAATAGGCGCAGTTGTTATCATTCAGGCAGGCGAAATTCTCCGAGCGGCGCAGTTCCAGCAGAGCATCGCGCACCGGCAGCGGCGCCGCGCCCGAAAGCAGGGCTTCCATCCCGCTTTTTGCCGCATCCATCGTGTAATCCTCGTAGAAATAACTGGGCGGGTAAAGCGTAATGTAAACCTCGTCGGTGGCAGGGAAGCGGTTCAGCGTGAACGATTGCTGCTTCCCCAGCCAGACAATCGGCACGCCCTGGCGGGTGGTGTAAAGCGTCAGGGTCGGGTTGACCTGATCAACGGTATCCACAAAAAGGGCGGCGAACCCGTTTTCCTTCCCGGCAATCAGCCAGAATTCCAGTTTCTGGTCGGGCGTATGCCGGAAGGTGAAATAACGCTCCGGGATGCCGTCCCCCTCAAAATCGAACACATCCGTATAGCGGACGGACACCCCCGCCCCGGTCAGATAGTAGAAGACATCGTAAGGCGTATCTCCGGGGATCGAATCCACCAGATTTTGCAGGGCGAGCCGCGGGTCGCAGAAATTCAGGGAGGCCTCCACACAAGAACGGTAAATCCCCCCCGGAGAGGGCAGCCCCGCCCGAAAATCCCGCGCCGGAGCCACCCAGCGGCTGCCGGGAACCGTCGGGTTGGCGATCAAATCGGCAAACACCGCGTCGGCGTGCAGGGGATCTCCGCTCATGGCGTAGTCAATCCCCAGGCGGTAGCGCAACTCGTCTTTGGCATCCGGCGGATACGTTGTCGTCCCGCCCTGGGGCGGCCAGAGCGGGATTAAGGTTTCCAGCAGCGGGATGGCGGTCTCCGGCCCCCAGACGGCAGCAGCCTGGTTGACCACCAGCGCGCAGTAACTGGTCAGGCCGGGCGACGGCTGGAGGGTATATGCGGCCTGGGTACGCTCGAACCAGGTGCCGTTCCAGGTGTAGGTTTGCTCGATGGTGGTCGGGCAAGGCGGGTAGACGCTGGCAGTGTAGCGCAGGACGTTCCCGCCCGCCCCGGTTGCGACGGCGCGCCACTGGTCTTCGCCCTCCAGCCCGATTTTGAAATCCTGGTTGGGGCGGAAATAAAGTTCCCGCGGCGGGTTGATGGAAAGGTCGAAAACGCGCGGCAGGCGGATAGCCCGCGTCGGGTCGCCGGGGTGGTGGATAACCAGTTCCGCCGTCTCGTCGCCGGTCAGGTCGCTCCAGAATTCCTCCGGCAGGATACGGGTAGGGAAGTCGAACTCGCTAGCCAGGGGGTAGATGCGCGTCCCCCTGTCGGTTTCGACCATCCACAGGTACGCGCTGCCGCGATCCGCGTTGACCTTGAGCAAAAAGTTGGCCGTGTTGCCCGCCGCCGCCGGGCGGTCGAAGACCTCCAGCCACAAGCGCGGGTCCTGGAAGTGCAGCCACGCCGGGAGGCCGCTCAGCGCCACCTCCCCGTGCAGCAAAGCGTCTTCAATCAGCGAGGCGTATTGCACCGCGGCCTGCGGGTTCCCGGTGCGCGCCAGGTTGTAAGCCTGTCTCCAGCGCCATTTTTGGGCGAGCGGGTCTCCGGGATAGCGCAGCAGCGCCTCCCCCTGCAAGATCACCGCGTACCCGTAAGCCGCGTAATAATCGCGGTTGTTCGGCCCGCGCGCAGATTGCGGCAGCGTATCCGGGTAGCCTTCCGCCAGGCCGATGGCGTAGTCGTAATCGGCGGCGGTCAACTCGTAAATGTAAAAGGCATTGGCTTCCTCGCGCGGGCGGGCGGGGGTCAGCGTGGGCGGATAAGGCCCCGGCGTAATCGTGCCGGTGCGGGTTGGGGTGGGCGTGATGGTGGGGGATTGGGTCGGCAGGGGAGTCCAGGTAGCCGTGGGCAGGGGCGTCGCGGTAGGCGGCGGCGGGGAGGGGGTGTACGTCCAGGTGGGCGGCACCATTGACTGCATGGCGACTTGCAGCGTCCGGGTCAGATTTGGGGTGGGGGTCAAGGTCGCCGGTCGCCAGAGCGGGTAAGTGACACCGGCCGCCCCGGCCACCAGGCAGAACAGAAACAGGCAGGCGATCAGCCAATAGGCGATGAAGAGCGCAATTTTTTGGGGAGGGATTGCGGAAGATTTTTCTCTCCCGCTTTTGACGGTTGCTTTTGCGGATTTTTCGCTGCCCGGAGGGGAATCCGTTCCCGCCGGTTGGCGCGCCGGAACTTCGCCCGCGGGGGCTTCCGTTTTCTCAGGGGAACCGCCTCCCTCCGGGAGAGGGTTGTGCCCGCCAGGCGACGAAGCATCCGCTCCGTCGCGGGGGAGATCATCAGCCGTAGTCATCGTGTGCCCATGATAACATGATTTGCAGGATGTGCACGGGACGGGATGCGAGGGGTGCAGGCAAAAGACGTAGAACGCCGGTGGTTCCCCACCCAACCCTCCCCCCGCCCTCACCCCTAACCCCTCCCCCGAAGGGAGAGGGGAACCAAAGCGGAAAATTTTGGGAGGGCAGGGGAGGGGGGTCTACAACATTTGCCCCCGCCCGATGTACGCGGCCCAAACGGTTTTTCGCGGCGGCGCGGTATAATCCTACAATCTCAGGGCTTTCGCTCCGTGGTCGTTCGCGGTGCTTTGTGCACTTCAGCGAAAACCCTGACCATGCAGCAAACCAGAACCGTTTTCGCGCCCTTTCTCCGCACCATGCCTGCAATCCGGGTTTATTTATTTCAGACGCTGCGCATCACCTGGGACGAGACTCTCCTGACGGAACTCGGCTCACCGACCACGCGCTCGCTGCTCTCTTACCTGCTGATGCACCGGCAGTCGCCGACAGACCGGCGGCGGTTGGCGTTTCTGTTTTGGCCGCGCGGCACTGAATCCGCTGCACGGCGGAACCTGCGCCAATACCTGCATCACATCCGGCGCGTGCTGGAACCCATCCCGTTTGATGGTGACTTGCTGCTGGCAGATGGGTCCAGTGTACATTTCAACCCGCAGGCAAAACTCTGGCTAGATGTGGAAACATTCCGCGAAAACGCGCTGCCCACTGCCAGCCTGGCCCAACTGCAAACGGCCGCCGCACTTTACACAGGGGATTTGCTGGAAGATTTGTACGAAAACTGGACCCACGAACCGCGCGGGCAATTCCGCCGGTTGTATCTGGATGTACTCAAACGGTTAAGCAACCAACTTCCGCTGGTGGGCGCCAGCGGCCAGGCCATAAACTACGCCCGGCAATGGGTTCAGGCCGATCCGCTGGACGAAGCAGCACATCAGGCGCTGATGCGGCTCTACGTGCAACAGGGGCAGCGCAACCATGCCATTCGTCATTACCAACACCTGGTTCAAATGCTGCAAGACGAACTCGGTGTTGAACCGCTTCCTGAAACAAAAAATCTTGCCCGTGCCCTGCACGGTGACGAATCGCCGCCGTCAACAGCGCTGCCCGCCGCAGCAACTGCCCCCGCCCCCGATGTGTTTGCCGCGCTTCCGCTGGTGGGGCGCGACGAGTACCTCGCCCAGATGGAGACGGTTCACCGCATTGGAGAAAACTGGCAGGGAAAACTTGTGCTCATCAGCGGAGAGCCTGGCATCGGCAAAACGCGTCTGGTACAGGAATATCTGCAAAAACATCCCGGCGTGCTGGTTTTACAAAGCATCTGCCATGAGTTAAAAACATTAATTCCCTACGCCGCACTTCACCAGATCTTTGCCAAATTGCTGCAAACGGTCCCCGCCGAAATTCTGGGAGATGTTGAAGTATGGCAAAATGCACTGGATACCCTGTCCCCGCGCACCGGAACACACACACCCCGCGGGTACCGGCAATCCTCGCAAAGCGTATCGCCGGAGCGGTTCGGAAATCTCATTCTGCAATTGTGCCGCAGCCTCCCCCGCCGCCCGCTCTATCTGGTTTTTGATGATTTTCACTGGTGCGATACGTCCACCTGGCAGGTGTTGGATTACCTGGCCCTGCATATTGCAGAACATCCGCTGGTAGTGATCGGGTTGTGCCGCCCGGAGGATGTACCCGCCGAGAGACGGCTGACCATGCGCACCTGGGAACGCTACCACCTGCTCAAACGGCTGCACCTGAGACGCCTGACCCAGAAAGAGGTGCAGGAACTGGTCGCACAATGGCCGGCACACCGCGGGCTGGATGATCGTTCGGCGCGGCGGCTTTACCAGGAGACCGAGGGCAACCCTTTGTTCATCGTCGAGATGCTGCGCGCCATGCAGGAATCCGGCCAACCGTACAAATCGCTTGCTTTCAGAACGCAAATTCCGCTTTCCATCCAGCGGATTATCGAGGCGCGTCTGGATCATCTTTCCGATGAAAACCGGGAGTTGCTCGCCCAGGCCGCGGTCATCGGGCGGGAATTTTCGTTTACACTGTTGCAGATCGTCAGCCGCCGGTCTGCGGAGCAATTAATTCCACACATTGAAACCTGGTTGCAACGCGACCTGGTACGCGAAGTCCCTGCCGGGTACGATTTTAGCCACGATAAAATTCGCCAGGTGGCACAAGCACAATTGAGCCAGGCGCGTCGCCAATACATTCACCGCTGCATCGCCGAGGCCCTGGAAGAAACCGTACCACCGGCTGATTCTGTTACCCTGGCACATCACTACGCCCACAGCGATCAGCCCCTGAAAGCCATCCCTTACCTTACCCGTGCCGGAGAACAGGCCTTGCAGATGCGCTCATACCATGAGGCACGGCAATTCGGGCTTCATGCCATGCGCCTGCTGGGACGGATGCCTGGGCCAAGCCATAAAAAGGAGCGGCTGGAACTCAACCTGCAACTGGCGCAGGTTTATGCGTTCGCCGGAAATATCGCCCAGGCGCGGAAAATCCTTCTGGAGAGCGAGCATCTGGCCTTTGCGGTAGACGACAAATCGCTTTTGATGCGGCTGCACCGCCGTCTGGCGCAGATCTACTGGCTCGACGGCCAGCCGGAAGAGGCCGCGGATTACGCCCGCCGCTCACTCAGACTCGCCAGCGAGCAAAACAGTCATCACCACAAACTGGCCGCCCTGCGAATGCTGGGGCGGACCGGCATCGCCCAATCTGCTTTTGACGATGCAATTGCCGCCCTTCAACAGTACATCCGGATACAGGCAGAGCGCGGCGGGCAAGCCTCCGATTTGTCGGTTGTTTATGGCTACCTGGGTGTGGCCTATAGCCGGGTTGGAAACTGGCAGCAAGCATTGGAATCTGTCCGCCAGGGGGTGGCATTGGCTGAAACCCACGGCACGCTGCAAAACCTCCATTTTGCATTGATGCAGGATGTATTTGTTCATGCCCATTTGCGCGATTGGGCATCCTGCCGTCAAACGCTGGACCGTATTTCATTCTCCACCACAGACGATTCCGAAATTACCCCGCTGACGTTTATGATACTGAGTTTGCAGGGGTATGTTTCTGCTGTTCACCCGCCGCGCGAGAACGGAATCGCACAATTGAAGCGCGCACTGGGCTGGGCAGAGGCCAATAACCACCGCATTTTCCACTACCTGCCGCGTATTTTTCTGGCACGCACGCTGCTGCGGGATGGCCGTCTGAAAGATGCTGAACGCGAAGCGCGCCGCGCACTGGATCAGGCACGCGCCGGTAACGACCGCTGGGCAAAAGCCGTCGCCCTGCAATTGATGGGAGAAATTTACGCCCAGAACAATGCCCCCGAATGGCCGCAAGTAGAACAGTATCTGATTGAATCCATGCAGATTTTGCGCCGTATTCGTGCCCGCCCGGATCTGGCACGCACTTACCTCGTGCTGCGGAAACTTTACGATCGCGCAGGCCAGGTGGCCTGGGCGGTGGATTGCCACTTCCGCGCCACAACCATCTTCGAAGAGTTGGGAATGCTCGCAGAACTGCGGCAGGCGCAGGGACAGCCCGGCGGGACAGGCCACGGGCTGCCTCCCATACCGGATTCCGGGCTGCGAGGACCAAATGCACCGCAGCCTGCAAACCGCCCGCAGCAATCGTAACCGCCAGGCAGCAGGCAAGCGCAAGCGGGCATCCGCTTCGCATTGCACATTCACGATTTTGCTTCCGCTGGCCCTGAAGTTTCCCGTCAATTTCGCTATTTGGTCAGGAAAAACAGAATGAACAATCTTTTTGCAAACCCCGGCGCTGTTACTGTCGTGTTGATTTTAGCCTTTTCTCTGGCTGCTTTGGCAGGGTACGGATTCTGCAAATTTTCCGGCGATCAGCCGCAGGATGAAGCAGAATCCGAAACAGCAATGCAAGGCTCGCCAGGCAGGCCCCGTGAGCCGGAACCCTCATCCGGGAAACCGGCCCTCCCCCCGAAGTTCAAACCGCCGAAACCAAAATGGGAAGAGATCGCCCACCTTTGGCGGGACCCGCGTGACGGGCGCCTGATTTTCCAGATCGAGAACGAGTACTACAAAAGAGGGGCTGATCTTACCCCCGCAGACCGCAAAATCCTTCTGAAAGTTGTGATGGATTTCTATCGCTGGTTGGAACCGCCCAGCCCGGCCAAACCCCGAAAAGCGGCAGGCGCAACCCGCACGCCGGACGAGGGTCTTCCACTTGTCATGGTTCCCCCGCAAGAATCATCAGAAGGGCCGCGCGGCTTCAGCCCAGCCGTCTTGTTGAGCGATGCGCTGAAATCGGTTGTGCCCGCACCACCGCCGCAAACGCCCAGCATTGTCACGCAAATTGATGCCGTTTTGCAAGAAAAAATCAAGGAAGCCAACATGCAAAAATGGGCAATACGGCTGGTGGAACTACCCGATCGGGGGATGGTAGTGCTGGTTGGGCTGGAACAATACGACGGGATTGATGACGTACCCTACGACCCCGTGCGGGAAATCATCCGTGCTTCTGTTGAGGCGTGGGAACAGCAAATTGACGATGAAAAACCAGCCGGACAACGCAGCAGTTAACCGGAGCAAGCACAAAAAAACTTTCCCTGCGTTGCAGCGAAAGGGGGGAGAGAGCAAAGTTCATCACCGGCGCTAAAGAAAAGCCAGGCTCCGCTCGTATTCCGCCTGCAAGGATTTCAGCAGCGCCTCGCGTTCGTCCTCAGGAAGGAAAGATGCCCTGGCAGCCGCAAAAATTCGTTCCCGAATCTCTGCCAGAGGAACCCCCAACTGTTCGGCGGCCAGGCGGTACTCGTTGCTGAGCACAATCTGAGAAATGCTGGGATCATCGGTATTGAGAGTGGCATTCAGCCCTGCGTCCAGCATTCTGGGAAAAGGATGGTTGCCCAAATTGGCAACAACGCCCGATTGGTAGTTACTGGTAATGCAAACTTCAAAGGTGGTTTCCCGCTCGCGGGCTAACGCCACTACGTCCGGGTCCTCCATCACACGCACCCCGTGGCCGATGCGCTGCGCCTGAAAATCCTCAATAGCCTGACGCACATTCTCTGAGCCGCCCCACTCTCCGGCGTGGATAGTCACTCGCAATCCGGCCTGCTGCGCCTCGCGAAACATGCCGATGAACGGAGCGGCCGACGATGTGGCTTCGCTCCCCGCCAGATCTACCCCTACAATGCCCCGGTCCTTCCGCTCAACCGCCCGTTGAATAACTTCTTCTGCCAGTCTGGTGCTCTCGTGACGGTTGACACTGACAATCAGACGGGTTTTCACCCCTAAATCTGCCTCGCCCTTTCGGGTGCCGTCAATCACCCAGTCCATCACCTCGCCCAGGGGGAAATCCTCCGCCCGGCTCAAAGCGACGGGCGTAAAACGCAGTTCCAGGTAACGGATATTGTCCACTGCCGCGTCCTCGATGGCTTCGTGGGTGATGCGCCCAATCACTTCCGGGGAACGGTAGAATAAGCGCAGAGTAGTAAATTTTGAAAGAAAATTCTCAAAAGTGTAGGGCTCATTCTCCCCCACTTGTACCAGCGGACGCAAATGTTCAGTCCCCATCAGTTCCAGCCCATGTGCCCGCCCAATCTCAATTAACGTGCTGAGACGCAGCGAACCCTCCAGGTGACGATGAAGTTCCACCTTGGGAAAGGCAATATAAAAATCAATCGGGCGGCGGGTACGATTCTGCATTGGGTAGTCGGCCGGGCCTCGGCGCCTGTACAGGCGAAGCAGGCGAAACCGCCTGCCATCTGCTGATTTTTTTCAGGAGGCTCCAGGGCTTTAGCAAGCCCTGTGCGGCCCGGTCTTTTAGCAATTTTTTGGGCAATATGTGATTACCCCAACTTGGGCAATTCACGATCATGTTGAACAGCAAGATAACGCAAGTATACCACTTTTACCCCTGAAGCCGTCAACCGAATGGCAAAAGGGGTGCAGGCAAATGTTGTAGAAATTGGGCAGTCGTATGGGCTCTGCTTCCTTTCCCCCCCACCCAACCCTCCCCCCGGCGGGGGGAGGGCAGGGTAGGGGGAAACACCGTCGTTCTACATCTTTTGCTTGCACCCGCAAAAGGGGTACAGGCAAATATTGTAGAAAGATTGTTATCTGCCAACAAGCCGTGGCATTCTGAAGCCCCATCCCCTCTCACCCTTCGGGCAGATTTCGCACTCCCCAGGGAAGGGGGGACTGGACTCTTTGGTGTGTGTGCGCCGCACGCACACCTGACAAACACACATCTCCCCAAAATTTCCGCTTTGGTTCCCCGCACCCTTCGAGAGAGGGGCAGAAGTGAGGCAGGGAGTTGGCGGGGGCACGCGGGCATCTCTACAGCATGAAGAGATTGCATTTTTACCACAAAAAACACAAAAAGAAACCTTAATTTTTCCTTAACGCCGCCGTCTCCGCCGTCGTTTCTTCTTCTTCGGAGCCTCCGGCTGCGCCGCGGCCTGTTCTGCTGGCGGGGAACCAGCACCGACGTCATCGCTGAGAATGAACCCGGCGGAGGCGGCCTGCCCGACGCCCACATCCTGCGCGGGGCGGTAGGTGAACATACGGGTCACAACGCTCATGCGCATATCGCGCAGCAGGCCCTGGAACATCTCAAAGGCCTTGTTCTTGTACTGCACCAGCGGGTCGCGCTGGGCGTAAGCCTCCAGCCCGATGGAGACGCGCAGGGCTTCCATTTGGGTCAGGTACTCCACCCAAAGATCGGAAATCACCCGCAGCAGGAGTTGACGGTAGATTTGGGTGAGCGCCTGCCGCCCCAGTTCGTCCACCACCTGCTGGCGGAGGTCGCCCGTCAGGTCCCCGAAGGGCGTGGACTGGATTTCGGTAAAGGTATCCTCCCCAAGGCTCGCCCGCAGCCCCTTTCGGGCGGTGTCATCCAGGCCTCCGGGTGTGACGCTCCCCAGCCGCCGGATTTCACTCTCGCCCCACATCTCCTGCATGGCGGCCTGGGCATCCTGCAAGTGGGCCAGCACATCGTTGGTGATGGTCTCGTCGGAGCGGTTTTCCAGCAGTTTGGCGGCGGCGTAGATATAGGTGATACGGGTGGTGCGCACCCACACCCGGCGGTGAGTCTTCTTGTCGAAATCGGCGCGGCGGCCCTGCATTACGGTCAACAGCAGGCGGTACAGGTCGGAGCGATTGAACGCTTCCTTCTCGATGCGGGGGAGGATTTTGTCCAAATCCGTGGAAATTTGCCCGGAAGTTCCATCGCCGATGTAGCGTTCCCGGCGGCGGGCGAAGGTGTTTTGCAGCGCCGCCACCACCTGATTGGAGAGTGTCTCCCAATCGGCATCATCCAGCGAGATCGCGGCCAGGCCGATGTCTTCCTTGAGTACGCGCTGGATTGCGCCGACCAGCCGGGCGATGGTGATGGCGGTCATCACCTTTTCGATCTGGCCGCGCAGGTCGTCTTCCAGGGCGCGCGGGTCGTCGCGCAGGGTGCGCAGTTGACTGCTGTTCAGGCGCAGCGGCAGGCGGACGGTCTGCACCAACTCCTCGGCAATCTCCTTCGGAGTGCGGGTGTCGGTCTCGTCGCCGAGTTCCAGCCCTTCGAGGAAGATGTCCAGGGCGTCGAGGCGTTCTTCCAGTTGCTCGTCCAGCCGGTCCAGGTTTTGTTCCAGCAGGTGGTGGGTGCTGGCGAGGATGTGCTCCTCCTCAGCCTGGATGGCGTCGGATGCCAGTTGAATTACGGTTTCCCGCGCCTGCTGCGGGCTGATGACGATTTCGCCCTCGCCGAGGGCCTGATTCACCAGCAGTTTCAGCGTGTAGGAGGGGAAAATGCCATCATCGTGCAGGGGCATGGAGGGTTGAATCTGTTCCAGCCAGGAGAGCAGTTTCCAGGGGCCGCCCTCGTCTGCCAGGGCTTCGGGAACGCGCTGGGTGACCTCGGTTTGCAGCATATCGAGCACGTCCTCGCTGAGGTCGTCCTTGACGAAGATGCGGTCGCGCTGCTCATAGATTTTCTGCCGCTGGGTGTTGAGAACGTCATCGTATTCCAGCAGGTGCTTGCGGACATCGAAGTTGGCGCCCTCCACGCGGGTCTGGGAGGATTCTACAATCCGGCTAACCAGGCGCATTTCCATCGGCAGGGCCTCGTCAATGTTCAGGCGCGCCATGAGATTTTCCATCTGCTGGCCGCCGAAGCGTATCATCAGATCGTCATCCAGGGAAAGGTAGAAGCGCGAGGAGCCGGGGTCTCCCTGACGGGCGGCACGCCCGCGCAACTGGTTGTCAATGCGGCGGGCTTCGTGCCGCTCCGAGCCGATGACGTGCAGACCGCCCAGGGCTTTGACCGCCTCCATCTCCTCCATTGATTTCAGGAAGAAGTGGACTTCGGCGTCGTAGATGCCGTAATCGCTCTCGGAGAGGGTGAGCAGGGCGTCGCGGCGCTCTTCCATCGTCATCTCGTAGGCGTTGTGGAAACCGGCGCGCCGCAGGACGCGGTTGACAGAGGTCAGGATTTCCTCGGCCAGTTCGCCGCCCAGTTTGATGTCCACACCGCGGCCCGCCATGTTGGTGGCGATGGTGACCGCTCCGAAGGCACCGGCCCCGGCGATGATTTGGGATTCAACGGTGTGTTTTCGGGCGTTGAGCACCTGATGGGGGATGCCGCCCTCCAGAATTTCCGTCAGCCGCTCCCCCCCGGAGGGGGCAACCCGCAGAATTTCCAGCAGGCGCGTCAGGTTGCGTTCATCCGAGGGGTTGAGTGAAATCCCCAAATCCATCTCGCGGATCATGCGGCGCATTTCGGCGGGGCGCAGTTTGTCCAGCGGTGCGTTGAGCGGTGCCAGTTCGGCAATGGCACGGCCATCCGGCTCGCGGTTGTTCTTGCGGAACCAGGCATCGCGGATGAGCAACACCTGCGCCAGGCGGCGCACGGACTCCGGCCTGAGGCGGCGGGAGACGCGCTCGGAGAGTTCCACCGATGTGGTGCCGACCAGAATCGGCCGCCCGACGGTGTGGTAGGCGATGATCTCCTGCACGATGGCGCGCAGTTTGGCCTCCTCGCTGCGGTAGATTACGTCGGGGTAGTCCTTGCGCTTGTAGAAGAGGGGCGTTTTGTCGGGGTCGTTCTGGTCGGCGTAGTAGGTGTACCTGTAGCCGTACTCATCCACGGCTTGCAGGGCGATGAGCGGCGAATCCGGCCGCTCGGCCTGGTATTCCAGGTTGGTGGGGATGGCGAGTACATCCAGGCCGTAGATTTCCTCGAACTCCTCCGCTTCGGTGAGGGCGGTGCCGGTCATACCGGACAGTTTTTCGTACATGCGGAAGTAGTTCTGGATGGTGATGGTGGCGTAGGTGACGTTTTCGCTCTCGACCTTGACGCCCTCTTTGGCCTCCACCGCCTGATGCAGCCCGTCCGACCAGCGGCGGCCCGGCATCAGCCGCCCGGTGAAGGTATCCACGATGATCACCTTGCCGCCCTGGACGACGTATTCCTTGTTGCGCTGGTAGAGGAACTGGGCGCGCAGGGCCTGTTCCAGGTAGCCGAGCAGGCGCGCCTGTTCGGGAGTCACGTCTTCGGGGCGCTCCGGGTCCCGCAGGGGCTGGCCGAGCATCTCCTCGACGTGCAGTTCGCCGATTTCGGTGAGGGTGACGGTGCGGTCTTTGACATCCACCTCGTAATCTTCGGGGCGCAGTTGCCGCACAATTTGCGCCATTTTGACGTACCATTCGGTGGCTTCCGCCGCCGGGCCGGAGATGATCAGCGGGGTGCGGGCTTCGTCAATCAGGACGTTGTCCACCTCGTCAATGATGGCGTAGTAGTGCCCGCGCTGAACGCGCTCTTCCAGGCGCATTTTCATGTTGTCGCGCAGGTAGTCGAAGCCGAACTCGGAGTTGGTGCCGTAGGTCACATCGGCATCGTAGGCCAGTTTGCGGTCTACCATGCGGAGTTGGTGCTGGTCCTCGTGGGGGGATTCGCGTTCCAAATCCACCAAAAAGGCCTTGCGCCCGTGCTCGGTGCGGGAAGCCATTTGCAGCACGCCCACGCTCAGCCCCAGCAGGTTGTAGATGGGGGCTTTCCAGCGGGCGTCACGGCGGGCGAGGTAATCGTTGACGGTGATCAGGTGAACGCCGCGGCTGACGGGAATCCCCTCCAGGGGGGTGAACTGCCATTTGTCGGGGTCCTCGCCCCATTTCCGCTGCGCCAGTTCCACCCATTTGGGGTTGAGCGCCAGGGCATTGAGGTAGATCGGCAGGGTGGCGACCAGGGTCTTGCCCTCGCCGGTTTTCATCTCAGCGACGATGCCGCGGTGCAGGGCGATCCCGCCGATCATCTGCACATCGTAGTGCCGCAGGCCGATGGTGCGCTTGCTGGCCTCACGCACGACGGCGTAGGCTTCGGGCAGGATGTCGTCGAGGGTTTCGCCTTTCGCCAGCCGGTGGCGGAACTGGTCGGTTTTGGCGGCCAGTTCTTCAAGCGGGAGTTCTTCAAAGCGCGGCTCGAGGGCGTTGATCTCCTCCACCAGCGCGGCAAAGGCCTGGATTTTCTTCTTGTTGGGGTCTCCGCCGATGATGCGGACGAATTTTTTAAGCATGGGAAAACGGTTGAAAGTTGGAGGTTCGTTGAAGGTTGAAGGTTGAAGGTTGAAGGTTGAAAGTTGAAAGTTGGAGGTGATAGGTTGATGTTCCAAGGTGCATAACGTTCAACCTGCAACCTGAACTTTCAACGCAGCGATAGCGGCGATTATAGCACAACGCGCAGGCCGCAGATGATATAATCTCCCCCCGTGAGCAGCAAACCTTCATCCGCCAACCGCCAAATCGCCCGCGCTGCCGGGACGGTGATGGTCGCCCTGGGGCTGAGCAACCTCGCCAACCTGGTGAGTCTGGTGCTCAACGCGGCGGCTTTCGGCACCCAGGGGGAGATGGATGCCTTCCTGGCGGCCAACCGCGTCTCCGAGACGCTGTTCGTGCTGATGGCGGGCGGCGCGCTGGGGTCGGCGTTCATCCCCACGTTCACGGGGCTGCTCACCCAGGAGAAGCGCGAAACCGCCTGGAAACTGGCTTCCGCCATCGCCAATCTGGTGCTGATTACGCTCACGCTGACCGCGATTTTAGCGGCGGTTTTCGCCCGTCCGCTGGTTCACTACGTCCTGGCCCCCGGTTTTGCAGATGACCCCGCCCAGGAAGCCCTGACCGTTGCCCTGCTGCGGGTGATGCTGCCCTCGGCGGTGATCTTCGGGCTGAGCGGGCTGGTGATGGGGATTTTGAACGCCCACCAGCGATTTTTCATCCCCGCGCTGACTCCCGCTCTCTACCGGCTGGGGATGATCTTCGGGGTTTTGGTGCTCGCCCCCAAAATGGGGATTTTCGGGCTGGCCTGGGGGGTGGTACTGGGCGCTTCGCTCCATTTGGTTTCGCAAATCCCCAGTTTGCTGCGCCTGCGCGGACGGCGGTACTTCCCCACCCTGGGGCTGCGCCTGCCCGAAGTGCGCGAGGTCGGTGTGCTGATGGCGCCGCGGCTGTTCGGCGTGGCGGCGGTGCAGTTGAACTTTTGGGTGAACACGCGGCTGGCTTCCCGCATGGTGGAGGGCAGCGTGACCGGAGTCTCCTGGGCGCTGACGATTATGCTGATGCCTCAGGCCCTGATCGCCCAGGCGGTTGCCACCGCCGCCCTGCCGACGCTTTCGGCGCAGTACGCCCTCGGCAAGATGGACGAACTGCGCGGCTCGCTGGCGGCCAGCCTGCGGGGGATTTTGCTTTTGGCGGTGCCCTCCACGGTGGGGCTGGTGCTGCTGCGCGAACCCATCGTGGCGTTGATGCTGGAGTACGGCCGCTTCGACGAGCGCTCCACGCAGATGGTCTCCTGGGCGCTGCTGTGGTACGCGCTGGGGCTGGTCGGTCACTGCCTGGTGGAGATTTTCTCGCGGGCGTTCTACGCCCTGCACAACACCAAAACCCCGGTGACAGTGGGCGTGCTGGTGATGTCGCTCAATGTGGCGCTGAGTGTGCTGTTCGCCGCCTGGTTCGAGCGTCTGGGCTGGATGCCGCACGGGGGGCTGGCGGCGGCCAACTCGCTGGCGACCGCGCTGGAAGCGGTCACGCTGTGGGTGCTGATGCGCCGCCGTCTGGGCGGTCTGCGCGGGGGATGGGTGGCGCAGGGGGCCTGGCAGTCCGTGCTGGCGGCGGGCGTGATGGGCGTTTTCCTGTGGGTGTTCTTGAGCCGCACGGAAGCGGTACCCGCCTGGATGGTCGGTCTGCTGGGCGCTGCCCTGGGCGCGGCAGTCTACGGGGGGATGCTGCTGCTCCTGCGGGTGGAGGAAGTCCGCACGTTGACGGGTATCCTGCGCGGGCGGGTGCTGAAGCGGGGATGAAAGGAAAATTGGGTGCAGGCAAAAGATGTAGAAAATGGGTGAAATTCGATATTGCCTTGTTAAGTATGCCCCCACCCCCGAGCCCTCCCCCTACCCTCACCCCTAACCCCTCTCCCACAGGGAGAGGGGAACCAAAGCGGAAATTTTAGGGAGGGGCGTGTTCGTCAGGTGTGTGTACGGCACACTCCGTGTGCCGTACACACTGTAACGAGATGTACATTCAAAAGAGAGAACAACAAGCAGCGGGTCAATGCCGCCGCGGTGACGTCAGGGCAAGTCTCCCACACGGTCAAAACTGTCAATGATAACATCCAGCGCGTCCAGGTCTGCATCTTCAAGGACCTGAACCTGCACCAGCACCAGGTACGCCAGGGGATCATTCTTCGGCCGGGCGGCAATGACCACATTCATCGAATTTGCCGAGCCGCAGTTTGTCCAAATATCAAAACCGCCTTCAAAAACCACATCTTCATAATCACTGCGGGATTCAAAATCGCAGTCATCTTCGTACCACCCTTTGACTCCGTCCAGCAACTGGATGTAGCCGCCCGTTTTCCCCCAGTCTTCCGAGGCAGCGAACCAGACGCCGGGAGCAGCCCAGTTGTTGTAATCGGAGAAATCAGTGGTAGCAATGATTGAAGCCGCCGTGAAATTCGAGTTGCCCCAACTATTTTCCCAAATTCCGGTATCCTGCTCTGTCCATGCATTGGGGACGTCAACTGTTATGGCGCCGGTATCATCATAGACGGTGTAATAGCCGCTTGTATCGCCGGAATCTCCCGTATCGGCCATATCGTCCTCGGCATCAAAGGTTTGTACAACGGCAAGTTTGTCGCCGTTCAGTTGCCCGGCGAGGTATTCCGAGGTATCAAAACGCAGAACTTCCACATTGATGGTCTCGTCCTCAGGATGCGTCCGGATGACATCACAGTAATCGGCCATTGTGCCATCGGTTGCCATGGGGAGATCGGCCATTTTCATAATGACGTCGCCGCCCGTGATGCCTGCTCTCTCTGCGGGTGAACCCGCCTGGACGGAGTTGACCCAAATTCCGGAAAGGCTGCCGTCTTCCGAAATGACCGCCATTCCATTTACGCCGATGGAATCAACATCCTTTCCTGCGCGCAGTTGTTCAACAATGGGGATGGCGACATCGGGGGCAATGGCAAAGTATTGGTCGGCCGATTTGTATGCCGCGTAGTTCACGCCGACAACTTTGCCGTTACTATCCACCAGCGGCCCCCCCGAATTACCGGGGTTGATGGTAGCATCGTGCATCAGCACGGAATCCACCGAAGCCCAGTCGGTTTCTCCGTCAGCGTGTTCCTTGGAGATAATCCCTTTGGTGAGTGCATATTCCGGCTCTCCCAGAGGGAATCCTGCGGTATAGACATCCAGCCCGACCTTGATAGGCTGGCTGTACCATTCCAGGTAAGGGAAGGGGCCGCCCTCAATTTGAATCACGGCCAGATCGGAACATTCTGAAACGCCCAGAATCCGGGCGTTGTAGGTTTTGCCGGTATCGCCGCCAATCCAGACTTTGAGCAGGGCTGCGCCAGTGACCACATGGTTGTTGGTGACCGCGATCCCGGAGGGATCAATGATGAAACCAGAGCCGCGCCCGGCTCCGGTGTACGCGCCGAACTGGGGATCAACAAAAGCGCCTTGGGCTTCAATCTGAATGACTGCGTTTTGTACGTCCTGAAGATTGGAAACCGCGCCGGAGGTCTCCTGTTTCGGAGCAGCCGTCTCCGGTTGTGATTGCGGGGCTGTGGTATCTGCCTGCGCCGGGACGGCTGTATCTGCCTGCACCGGAGCGGCAGGCGTTTCTTCCGATGACGGCATACTACACGCAAGACCAACCGCCATCGCAAACAAAACAAATACAACCAGAGGGGTGAGAACTCGAAGTTTCACGGTAAAGCCTCCTTTACTAGGTAGATGGATGGATGGATGTTGCACTACTGGAATTCGGGAAATATGTCTTTACCCTCGTTAATTATACCCTACGTTTTTTGATCTTAAAATTTTCGATGAGAGAGGGCGCAAGCAAATGTTGTAGAAATTCCTATGTGTTTCCCTCGCCCCGCACACAAGACTGGCAGTCCTGGCAGGACTGCCAGTCTTCATTTGGCGAACAGGACAAGCACCGAACACCCCGCCCCGCCGGGGGAAGGGCAGAGACATGCGGCTGCC
>CAZPSL010000155.1:0-6352 GCA_964589145.1 uncultured Anaerolineales bacterium | reverse complement strand
GAGCCTCCTTCAAAAACGACCTGGGATTGCAAATCCTGGCACTGTACTCGCTGCTCATTGTGCCCATTGTCATCATCGCGCTGGTATTCGATTCCGTCGCTGGACAGCAACTTCGCGGGGAGACCGAATCCAGTGATCTGGCACTGGCGCGCGCAATTGCTCAGGAAACCAGTTCCTCACTGGAGCATTCCCTGTTCGCGGTGGAGCAACTCGCACAACTTCCGGCGGTGCAGGCGGCGCAGATTTCGGGGATGCAGGAGGTCTTCGGGCAGGTTTACACTGTGCGCCCGGATGTCAACCTGATTTACCGGCTGGACGCTGACGGCATCATGCTCTACCATTACCCGGAAGCACCCCGTTCCACGGTGGGGCGGGATTTCTCATTCCGCGAGTATTTTCAGCGTGCGCTGACCACCCGCTCCCCGCTGCTCTCTCTGGGACGGATTTCCCCGACGACCAACCAGCCGGTGGCGACCGCCATCATGCCCATCTGGGAGGGCGACCGTTTTTTGGGGGTGGTCGGCACCAACCTGAAATTGCAAGCCCTCTCCGATACGCTGGCCGCCATCTCTGCGGAGTACAAACCCGATGAGCAGTTCCAGGTTTTGATTTTGGATGCCAGCGGCAAGGTCATCGGCAGCCCCGACCCGGCGCAACTGCTGATGGATTTCTCCGAGCAGTCACCGGATGTGGCTGAAGCCTTGCGGAACAGCGAGGCGGGCAGCCGCGTGGAGACCGATCCTCAGGGGGTGGAGAAACTTTACAGTTTTGTGCCCATGCCGGAGGTGAACTGGGGCGTGGTCATCAGCCGCCCGACGGCGGTGGCTTTCGCCACGCCGGTCAACTTTCACCGCGGGATTGTGCTGCTGATTGCCGCTTTCCTGGGAATTGGGCTGTTCTTCTGGTTTGCGCTGTTGATCCGCGTCATCCGTCCGGTGGAGAAACTGGCGGAGTACAGCCGTGCCCTGGGGAGCGGACAGGCCCTCGAGGCGCGGGATGTCGAACAACTGGCGCGATTTTCCACCCGCCCCGACCAGATTGGACACCTGATCCGCAGTTTCAAGCGCATGGAAGCCGCGGTCAACGCCCGCATTGAGGAACTGGGCACTTTGCTGGAAACCAGCGCGGCAGTGGTTTCCACCCTGGAGTCCCAGGCCGTTCTGGAGCGCATTCTCGAACAGGTGGAACGTCTGCTGGGAGTGCAGCAGTCCGTCATCGTGGCATTGGATGAGGAGCAGGGCGTCTTTCGGGCACGCGCCAGCCGCGGCATGTCGGAACGGTACATCCGTTCGATTGAGATCGCCCCCGATGAACCCGGTTCCATCACCTTGCGGGCTATCCGCGTCGGTGTACCGATTCAGGTTCAGGATACGGAAAGCGACCCCGCGTTCGCGGCCCTGCGTCCCCGCGCCAGGGCGGAGGGATACCGTTCAATGGCGGCAATCCCCCTCAAAACCACACACGCACCGCCCTCCGCTTTGGTGGTTTACAGCCCGGAGCCGCAGGTCTTCAGCGAGCGGCAACTCAACCTTCTGTCAACTTTTGCCAATCAGGCCGCGATGGCAATCGAAAACGCCGCACTCTACGCCCGCAGCGATGCCCGCCTTCAGGAGCAGACCCGCCGCCTGGTGGCGCTCATCCAGTCGCTGGATTTGGGGCTGGTGCTGGCTGACCTGGAAGGCAAGGTGCTCTACGCCAACCGCATGGTGGGCGAACTCTCCGGCGAGCCTCTGGATGAGATCATCGGGCAGCCGGTGGCGGACTGGTGGCGGCGCGTCCGGGAGCGGATTGCCGCCAATGACGAGGAAGCGCAGGAAGCATCGGGAAAACTGGCGCAGTTGATCGCGGGGGCATCGCCGGAGTCGTTCATCCTGCCGCTGGCGTACCCAGACGAGTTGCGCTACCTGCGCGTCAAGAGTTTCAGCGTGCATGATGAGGCGCAGGTGGAAATCGGGCGCGGCCAGATTTTGCAAGACATCACCCGCGATTACGAACTCGACCGCATGAAAAGCAGTTTGATTTCCACGGTTTCGCATGAACTGCGCACACCGCTGGCGGCGATCAAAGGATATGCCACGACTCTGCTGGCAGACGATATTGACTGGGACCTGGAGCGGCGGCGCGAGTTTTTGGGTACAATTGTGCGCGAGGCCAACCGCCTGAGTTACACGGTCAACAATCTGCTGGATATGTCGCGCATCGAGGCCGGAAGTTTGACCGTCTCGCCGACGCCCTGCACGCTGGCGGACATCATCGTCAGCGGCGTGGAACAGGTCAACCGCTACACAGGCCGCACGGTGAATATCGAAATCCCCCCGGATTTGCCGCTGGTGCATGTGGACGCCAACTACATTGAAGTGGTGGTTCGTAACCTGATTGAGAACGCCATCAAATACTCCGAGGAAGACCGCCCGGTAGATGTGCGCGCGGCCCGCGAGGGAGACTGGGTGATTGTCCGTGTGGAAGACCAGGGCCGCGGGATTCCGCCGGAGAAAGCGGATGACATCTTTGAGCGGTTCCATCGCCTGGATAACGGTCTCACCCGCCGGAAACCGGGGGTGGGCCTCGGACTGGCAATCAGCCGCGGCTTTGTGGCGGCGCACGGCGGCGAAATCTGGGTTGAACCCCGCCCCGTCGGCACCTGCATCGCCTTTTCCCTCCCCATTGTTGATTTGAGCCAGTGGGAGGCAGTGGTGAGTCGTTAGTAGTGAGTCGGGAGTCGTTAGTGGTCAGTAGTGAGTCGAGAGTTGTCAGTGATGAGTCGTTAGTGGTGAGTTGTCAGTTGTCAGTTGTCAGTAGTCAGTAGTGAGTCGTTAGTGATGAGTCGTTAGCCAACTCCAGACTCCCGACTCCCGACTCCCCACTCCCGACTCTCGACTCTCGACTCCCGACTCCCAACTCCCGACTCCCAACTCCCTACGGCGAGAGCAGCACCTCCACGCTGGAAACGTGGCGGGGGCCGGGCAGGCGTCCGCTGCGGTCGGTGACGGTGATGCGTACCCAGGTGGGGGAGGCCACCGCGAAGGGCACTTCGGCAGCGAACAGGCGGTGCGCGCCGGGGGTCCCCGCGGGGGCGATGCTCGCCAGCCGGGAGCCGATCACCCGCCCGTCGGCGGCGACCAGTTCCACCAGCAGGGGTTGATCGTCGGCGGTGCGCGCCAGCCCCGAAACCAGCACGCTGTTCCCCTGAATGAGCGATTTCACCGTCGGCTGCTGGATGACAATCTCTTCTAGCAGGTCGCCCGCGAGGTTGAGGTCAGCCTGCCCTTCAGCGAGCAGTACCAGGTCCACGCTGGAGAGCGACTTAAGCCGCCCGTAGGTGTCGTTGATGCTGACGGTCAGGCGGGCGGTTTCTGATACGCTGACGATGCCAAAGGTGATCTCGGTGTTGAGTTTGATGCGCGCGCCCGCGGGTGCGCCAGGGAACAGGAAGACTTCGCGGTAGAGCAGCCGTCCGTCCTCGCCGGTGAGTTGCACGCGCACATGCCCGTCGTCGCCGGGGGGCAGGTAGGTGTACAGTTCGATGGGCGAGACCACCTTGGAGAGCGGCGCCGGTTGGATGATTTGCACCGTCGCGAAGGGGATTTCCTCCGGCGTTTCAGGTGCAGGGGTGCGGATGGCAGTCGGGGTTGCGGTGGGTGCGGCAGTGATTTCGGGCGCGGGCGACGGTGAAGCGGTTGCTGTGGCGGCGGGATGGGGTGTGTGCGTTGCCGTGCGCGCGGGGCGGGATGTCCGCGTAAATGTCGGGGCAAGCGCTGCGCCTGCGGCGGGCATCGCCGCAGCGGTTTGCGAGGCGATTGCCTCCGAAGTACGGGCGATCACCGTTGGCAGTTGCGCCTCCGGGATCAGCGTGGGGACTTCGGGGGCGGGCGGGGCAAGGGCGCAGCCCGCCAGGAGAAGCATCAGCCCGATAATCCACATCCCGATGCGGAAAGACCGGCCAGCCTTTGGCTTCTGTTCAGGTTTGCGCGCGTGATGAGCCAATTCAGGCATCGGGTGATGCATAGCGCTCAATCAGTTCCAGCAGGTCATCAGGAAGAACAGGCTTGCTGCGGAACTCCCGCGCTCCAAACTCCAGCGCCCGCTCGGTGAACAGTTCCGGGCTGGCAGAGACCATAATGGCCGGGATTTCTTCCGTCAGGGGGTTTTGGTGAAGTGATTTCAACAGGTCAAACCCGTGCATATCGGGCAGGTTCATATCCAGCACAATCATGTCGGGCTGCCCGTCCGCAGCAACCCGGATGGCTTGCTCGGCGGTGCCTGCCAGCAGAATTTCGTGTCCAAAGTACTTGATGATGGTGCTGTAAGTCTCCAGGGTGAGAGGGTCGTCGTCAACGAAAAGAATGAGAGCCATGATAGGAAAGGCAGATGCAGAGTGATGAGAGCAGAAAGGCCCCACGGAGACACGGAATGCACAAAAAGATACTTTTCCCTGCGGTTCAGTGAAAGTTCTCTTTCTGTTTGGGCCGTGTCTCCGCAGGTTGCCTGTACTACAGGCCGTAGATCTGGCCGTATTTGCGCTCCAGGTAGCGCAAATACGGGGCGGGGTCAATCTTGGAGCCGGTGATGCGCTGGACAAGTTCCTGCGGTTCGTACTTGCGCCCGTACTGATGGACGTTCTCCACCAGCCAGGCCAGCAGATCGCTGAACTCGCCGCGGCGGATCTGGCTTTCCAGGTCGGGGATGTCGGAGTGTGCCTTCTCCCACAATTGCACCGAAATCAGGTTGCCCAGTGCGTAGGTGGCGAAGTAGCCGATCATCCCGCCCGACCAGTGGACGTCTTGCAAAACGCCGTCGGCGTTGTTGGGCGGTGTTATGCCCAGATACTCTTTCATGCTGGCGTTCCAGGCTTCCGGCAGGTCGGCAACTGCCAGCGAGCCTTCCATCAGGGCAATTTCCAGTTCCATGCGCAGCATGATGTGCAGATTGTAGGTGGCTTCGTCGGCCTCTACGCGGATCAGTGAGGGCGCTACCTTGTTGATGCCTTTGTAGAAAGTTTGCAAATCCACATTTCCCAACTGAGCGGGGAAGGTTTCCTGCAAGCGCGGGTAGAAATATTCCCAGAAAGGCAGCGAGCGGCCGATCAGATTTTCGAACATCCGCGATTGGGATTCGTGAACCCCCAGAGATGCACCGCCTGCCAGCGGCGTGCGTTCATATTTTTTAGAAATGCCTTGCTCATAGAGGGCGTGTCCGCCCTCGTGCATGGTGCCGAAGAGCGCTGACCCCAGGTAATCCTGGTCGAAACGGGTGGTAATGCGCACATCGTCACGGGAGAAGTTGATGGTGAAGGGATGCGCAGATTTATCTTGCCGGCCGCGGTTCCAGTCGTAGCCGAATCGGGTGATCACCTCCACGCCGAAATCCCACTGCTTTTGCTCGTCGAATGCCCCGTGCAAAAAGGAATCATCTACCTGCTGGTGTTCGCTGATTTCCCGGATCAGCGCGACCTGACGGGGGCGCATCGCCTCGAAGATGGCTTTTACATCTGCGGTTGTCATCCCCGGTTCGAACATGTCCAGCAGGGGGTCGTAGACATGCTCGTAGGGGGCGAAAAATTCCACGAACTGGTGTTCCATCGAGACGATTTTTTCCAGATACGGCTGGAATTTGGAGAAATCATCCTCGGCGCGGGCTTCCATCCAGGCACTGAAGGCATCGCTGGTGACTTTGGTGAACTCGGCGGTGAAGGTTGTGGGGACTTTCACCGCCCGCTCGTAATCGCGCTTGGCAACCCGGATCAGACGGGCGTCATCGGAATCCGGGTCGAGATCGGCGGTTTCGGCGCTCAAATCTTCGAGCAGTTGCCCGATTTCCGGGGAGGTACTCTTCTCGTGGATCAGTTTTTGCAGGGTTGCAAGTTGTGTGCCGCGGGCATCTGCCCCGCCGGGGGGCATGTAAACCTGCTGGTCCCAGCCCATCAGGGAACCGGCAGCGTTCAAGTCGCTGATTTCAGCCAGGATGGCTTTGAGTTGATTCAACTTTTCATCCATTACATCTCCTTTGAGTTCTCTGTTCGTGTGATTCATGGATAAATGCTGGTGTGCTGTTGTCGGCACACTCAATTTTTTAGACAATCTTCCAGTGCAGCGGGCTGCCGCGCAGGGCGGCGATGACCTCCCCGGCAATATCAACCGCGGCGCGGGCCTGCGATTCGGCGGTCTGCGCGCCGAGATGGGGGGCGGCGATTACGTTGGGGTGCGCGACCAGCGCGCTCAGCCCCGGCGGCTCGCTGGCGAACACATCCAGCGCGGCACCGGCGACCTGCCCGGTTTCCAGCGCGTTGAGCAGGGCGATTTCGTCAATCTGTCCGCCGCGGGCGGTGCAGATCAGATAAACGCCGCGTTTCGTG
>CAZPSL010000154.1:0-8375 GCA_964589145.1 uncultured Anaerolineales bacterium | reverse complement strand
GATGCGCCGGAGGCTGCCGTCCGAGCGGTCGAGACGGAAAATCGCGCTGTCGGGCGGGTCGAGACGGGTGCTGAAGTAAATCCACCTGCCGTCGTCGCTGACATCGTAGTTCAGCACGCCGCGGCCGGTTTCGGTCAGGCGCAGGATCACGCCGTCGAGCAGGTCAACGGTGTAAAGGTCGGCGGGGCCGTCGGCAGGCCAGAGATAAACCAGCAGGGGCGGGCTGGTCTCGAAGGCCCAGGATGTCTCGCCGAGGAGGGGCAGCCCCAATTCGGATTGTGCGCCGCTTTTGAGGGTGACGGTGATCCACGTCCCGCGCGGCCAGGCGGAATCGGGCGTGAAGGTGAGGGTTTCCGCCTCCCCGGAGATTTCCCCGGCGAGCGGCGGCTGGAATTCCAGGTGTTCCGCCACGCTTTGGGGATTCATCGGCTCGGAGAAGGTCAGCGTGAGCGGGCGTTCCGGTGCGACCAGCCTTTCCCCGTCGGCGGGAGCGGTCTCCACAAGGCGCGGCAGGCGGGCGCGCAAAAACAGCACCGCGCCCAAAGCGAGCGCAAAGGCGACAATCCCGAACAACCAGCGGCGGTTCATGGGGGCATTATACCCAAAATGAGGGCAGGAAACAGGGATGCGAAATAGAACTCGATTTACAGACCTGTGAGGTCTCAAAGACCTCACAGGTCTCGCGCACAGAAAAGACCCTAAAGGTCTCGCAGACCTTTAGGGTCTATCCGGCCTGGCAGCAGGCGCTCGTCACTTGCTGTAATCGTAAAAACCCTTGCCCGTCTTGCGCCCCAGATGACCGGCATCCACCATCTTGCGCAGGAGGTAGGCGGGACGGTACTTGTCTTCGCCGAGGTCACGCTGGAGCACTTCCATCACGAAGAGGATTACGTCCAGTCCGATCAGGTCGGCGAGGTAGAGCGGGCCCATGGGATGGTTCATGCCCAGTTTCATCACCTGGTCTATCGCTTCCACCGTGCCCACGCCTTCCTGAAGGGCGAAAACCGCCTCGTTGATCATTGGGCAGAGGATGCGGTTGGAGATGAAGCCCGGTGAGTCGTTGGCTTCGACCGGCTCCTTGCCCATCGTGCGGCAGACCTCCATCACGGTGTCGGTGACTTCATCGGAGGTGGAAAGCCCGCGAATGATCTCCACCAGACGCATCAGGGGCACGGGGTTCATAAAGTGCATCCCGATAACCTGTTCGGGGCGGTTGGTGGCCGCGCCGATTTTTGTCAGGCTGATGGAGGATGTGTTGGAGGCCAGAATCGCCTCCGGCTTGGCGATTTCATCCAGGTCGCGGAAAATCCGGAGTTTGATTTCGGGGTTCTCGGTGGCCGCCTCGATGATCAGGTCGGCTTCGGCGGCGCCCTCCAGCGTCGCGGCAGTGGGGATGGAGAGCGCTGCTTCACGCTGTTCGGCGGTGATTTTGCCTTTTTCCAGCAGTTTTGCGGTGGATTTGTCAATGGTCTTTTGGGCGCGTTCCAGTTGTTCGGGGGCGACATCCATCAGCGTGACCTGATAGCCGGAGGTGGCGGCTACCTGGGCGATGCCGTTGCCCATCGTCCCCGCGCCGACGACGAAAATGGTTTTGATGTTCATGCTTGCTCCTTTTCGGGTGTGTGTTGTGTGTATGGCGGTGATTTTATCCCCTGGCAGGCTTTCACCGCGAACGCACGGAGACGGAGTTCGTGCGGTTCAGGGGCTCCGCGAACGCCGCGCCTTCGCGGTGTTCCGCGCAATCCCGTCAGACTTCGATTGCCATGGCTACGGCTTCGCCGCCGCCCAGGCAGAGCGCGGCGATTCCGCGTTTGAGACCGCGGTCCTTGAGGGCGTAAATCAGCGTGACGAGGACGCGTGCCCCGCTGGCGCCGATGGGGTGCCCCAGCGCAATTGCCCCGCCGTGGACGTTGACCTTGTCCCAGTCCCAGCCCTGGTCGGCGAGGGCGTAACCGTCAGCCAGCACCTGGGCGGCAAAGGCCTCGTTGAGTTCGATCAGGTCCACATCGTCGAAAGTCCAGCCGACCTTGTCGAGCAGCAGGGGCATGGCTTTTGCCGGGGCGTAGAACAGGTATTTGGGTTCCACAGCGGCCTGCGCATAGCCAATAACGCGCGCCAGCGGCTCGGTGCCATGCGCTTCAGCGTATGCCTGACTGGCAACTACCACCGCGGCGGCGCCATCGTTCAGGCCCGGCGCGTTCCCAGCGGTGACTTTGCCATCCTTGACGAAGGCCGGGCGCAGTTTTGCCAGCACCTCCAGCGAGGTATCGCGGCGCGGGGTTTCATCGGTATCGAAAATCGTGACCTTGCCTTTGCGCCCGCGCACTTCCACGGGGACGATTTCGGCCTTGAACTTGCCCTGGTCAATGGCGGCAATGGCTTTCTGGTGGCTGCCGAGGGCGAATTCGTCCATCGCCTCGCGGGTGACGTTGTACTCTTCGGCGATGAACTCCGCCGAGTTGCCCATGCCCCAGTCTTCGAAGGGGTCCCACAGCCCGTCGTTGAGCAGGGCGTCGGTCAGTTGGCGGTGCCCGAAGCGCAGTTCGCCGGAACGTCCGTAAACCAGGAAGGGCGCGCGGCTCATGGATTCGAATCCACCGGCCACGAAGAGTTGCCCGTCCCCGGCTTTGATGGCTTGCGCCGAGAACATCACTGCCTTGAGACCGGAGCCGCAGACTTTGTTGAGGGTGGTTGCCCCGACGGTGGGGGGCAGCCCCCCGAAGATGGCGGCCTGGCGAGCCGGGTTTTGCCCCAGTCCCGCGGAGACTACGTTGCCCATCAGCACTTCATCAATTTCAGCGGGGTCTTCAATGGCGGCGCGTTTGACGGCTTCCGCCACAACGATGGCGCCCAACTTCGGGGCGGGGAAGCCGCTCAAACTCCCCTGGAACTTCCCTGACGGGGTGCGGCATCCACTCAGAATTACGGGGGTGTGTTTGGTGTCGGTCATCTTTCCTCTTTGTGTTGTGTGGTTGAAAGGTGAGGGCTGGAACTTCGATTTTCAATCGCTATTTTCAGGTTCTAACCATGCTTTGCTGACCCGTCGGTAGGTATCTTCCAGGGTTTCGGGCATGATGCGGGTGTTGCCGATGGCGGCCATGTAGTTCGTATCTCCCTGCCAGCGGGGGACGATGTGAAAATGCAGGTGTTTGGGAATGCCTGCGCCGGCTGCCGAGCCCAGATTGGCGCCGATGTTGAATCCCTGGGCGCGGTACACTGTTTGCAGTACTTGTACGCCGCGGGTGGCGAGTTCAATCATCTCGGCGCGGGTTTCGGGTGTCAGTTCTTCGAGTTTTTCGAGGTGTTCAAATGGCACGACCATCAGGTGCCCGGTGGTGTAAGGGTAGCGATTGAGGATGACATAACAAAATTGCCCGCGAACGACGATCAGATTTTCGGCGTTGTCGGGCACTTTGGGAACGCGGCAGAAGACACAGTTTTCCGCTTTGTGAGGGTTTTGGATGTAGGCCATACGCCAGGGAGACCAGAGTCGGTTCATGGGCAGCGAGTCAGCGAGTCGGTGAGTCTGCATGTTTGCCCGCTTGCAGATTTGCCGACATGCAAACTGGCAGACTTGTTACCGGTTTCTTTCTGTATTGTAGCAGAAAAACGGGCTGGACGTGAGAGGATGGAAATCACTTTTGGAGGGTGCAAATTTTGGGGTAGAATGATAAAACCATGACCGAGCGAAATCTTGCACAGGCGGTTGAGTATTTTGCAACAACTACCTGCCATCTTTCCGAAGAGGATTTGGAACGCCCCTGGGTGTGGCGCGTTTATGATGAGGGCGTACGCTACGCGTTTTTTCGCACTTATGAGGAGTTGCGCACGCTGGCGGCACGGCTGCTGGCCGAGCGAACGGCCAGCGGCATACCAATCACTACTGCCCATCGCGCGTTGGCGCAGTATCATGCGGCGTATCGTGATTTGCAGGCCTTGCTTATCGGGCAGCCGGATGCACTGTTGGATGCGCCTCCGGCGGCGCCTGATGCGTGGCCGCTGCGGGTAGTTCTTGGGCGCACGATTGCCGCCGAACGCGAGATTTTTGCCCGCATCTGGCACGCGCTCCAGCGTTGTCGCGTTTCACCTGCAAGCGATGCGGCCTTGCCGGAGCCTGTGGAAATTACGCCGGAAGAGTTTACCGGTTTCGTGGGAAGTTTTGACGATTTCCGGCGGACGATGGACCGGCTTTCACTGGCGGGTATTCTGGCCTACTACGATTCCCTTCACAAGCGCATCCTGCGGGAGTTGACGGGGATCCGCGGCGCTGAACTGGAGGCTGAAACCTTGTGGGGGGATGCACTCCCCTTTACCGTGGAGTTTCGTCTGCACCGGCTGGATTCCCGCCTGCGTCAGCAGATTGTGCAGGTTGAGAAAACTTTCGAGGTTTTGGATCATCCCCAAAGCGAAGCCCGCCGCCTGCTGCGGCTGGTTTACGGGGCGCTGGCCGATGTGGACGGGGTTATCATTGGGGATTGGGGGCTCGGCAGGCCGCAGCGCCGCGAACTGGCCGGGAAAATTTCATTGCGGGCGGATGAAATTCGAGATATTTTCCGGAATCCGGATTGAAGATGTGGCGGTGTGCCTTTTTTCCTGTTGAGTCACGCTGGCAAGTACTTTCTGAATTGCGCGGGATTCCCAGGAGCGGACGAAGGCATCTACCACCAGGGGATCGTACCGTGTTCCGCTGCCCGATGTAATTTCGTTATAGGCTGCATCAACAGAGAGCGCCTTGCGGTAGGCGCGGGTGGTAGTCATTGCATCAAAGGTATCTGCAACTGAGATAATCCGGGCCATGATGGGGATTTTGGCCCCTGCCAGTCCATAGGGGTATCCGCTGCCGTCCCACCGCTCGTGGTGGTAGCGGATGGCCGGTTCTGCCGATTTCAGGTAACTGATATCGCGGATCATATCTGCCCCAATCACCGGATGCTGGCGCATTTCATCCCATTCTTCGTCGTTCAGCGGCCCGTTTTTGCACAGGGTGGTTTCTCGTACGTGGATTTTGCCAATATCGTGCAAAATTGCGCCAAACCGTAAGTCTTCCAGCCGGTTACCCTGCCAGCCCATCTGTTTGGCGATCAGTACGGCATATGCCATTACACGGTCAACATGCTTGCGCGTGTATTGGTCACGGGCTTCGATGGCGTTTGCCAGCATCAGCAGACTGGATTTGTATGCCTCCCGCAGTTGCGCCATCCGAAGTTGTTGGGAGCGCGCCAGCCGTGAATGCACAATGGTCAGCAGTTCATCGCTTTCAACCGGTTTGACCAGGTAATCTTCGGCACCCAGCCCTTTTCCTTTGAGAACTTCGCCCTTGGTGCCGCGGGCGGTGAGGAAAATAAAGGGGATCGAGAGCCAGTCCGGGTTCTCGCGGACGCGGTTGAAAAATTCAAGCCCGTCCATCTCCGGCATGGCGATATCCGAGAGAATCAGATCGGGGGTCAGCGATTTCATGTAGGTGAGTGCTTCTGCCCCGTTTTCGGCGGAGAGCACAACATATCCGCCCAGTGAGAGCATCTCTTCAACGGCAACGCGTAGCACCTCGTTGTCTTCAGCAATCAGGATGATTCCTTGTTGATTCATAACCGTTTCTTTTCCGCGTTTCTTACGCATTTTGTGATCGTTGCAGAATGACCTCTCGCGGCAGCCCTCCCGCTTGCAGTTCTTCATCGCTCTCGGTGAGCAGCCGCTGGTAGAAATTTCGTTTTTCTGCCGCGACGACCGGGTCGCCGCCAGTGATATTCAGCATCCGGTTGAGCGCCGCTTCTGCCAGGTCAAACGCACCGACTTGCTCATAATAATCAAACAATTTGAACAACGTATTTTCGGGAATATCTGTGCCCAGCAATTCGCTTAACGCATCAATGCGCTCGTCCGCTTCCAGAAAATCGTTCTCGACGGCAAAACCGACCTCCAGAAACAAATCCAGCGACCGCACCCGGCTGACATGTGCCAGTTCAGTGTCGCCCATTTCCAGGCGGATGGCCCCATCCTGGTAAAAAACCTCAGCGACGTTGTAGAGACGCCCCACATCCAGATACTCGTTGGTGGTCAGCATCTCGACCAGTTTCCCGTCATCCAGTTGCCGGATGAGACCGGCTTGCAGCCCCAGCAGTTCCTCCAAATTCTGGTCAATGACCGCCAACGCCTGCTGGTAATTCCCTGCGGAGCGCAGCGCGTTCAATCGTGCCACCATTGCCTGGATGGCGGCAGCCAGTTGTTGGAGCAGGGTGTCTTCGCTGAGAGAGGCTTTGGGCATGATGAACCCGGAACAGAAAAACTCGCCGCATCCGCGTTATTTGCGCCTTGTTTCTTTCGTTCTAGGCGGGCACGCGGTCCCGGAAATCGTAGATGCCGTCCACTATCGGCCAGCGGTGCCCGCAGGATGGGCAGGGCAGTCCATCAGGAGTCTCCTCAGGGAGCGGGGAGCCGCAGCGCGGGCACTGAAAGTAGGCATCCGCCGGAGGAGGCGGGGACTCTCCGACTGCCTCGGAGCGGGTAAACACACTGGGGGTCAGTTGCCACCAGTTGCCGGTCGGTTGAGCGGCTGAATCGAGGGCAACCAGCCAGCGGGTCGGGAGCGCCCGCTTGAGCAGGCCAATCCGAAAGTGCGAGACGGTCAACTGTCGCTGGAGATCAAATCCGGCTTCAGCGAGCCAGTTCCGCACACTCCGGGGGTGGAAGTCGAAGTTGAGCGGGACGAACTCGACCGGCTCCGGCGTGAAGGGGCTCCAGTCCTGACGGCGCAGGGCATAGCGCAGGATGGCCTTGAGATTTTGCTTGTTGGCAAATTCCAGGATGAAGATTCCCCCTGTTCCCATCACGCGGCGGATTTGCGCCAGCGCCAGCGGCGGCTCGGCGATGTGGTGCAGGACGCGGATCATGGTAGCCCCATCGAACAGACCGTCCACGAAGGGCAGATGGTAAACATCGGCGGCGACGTAGGTGTAACGTTCGCTGCGCCCCAGCCGCGCCTGGGCCTGCTGCATTTGGGTCAGGGAGTAATCCAGCAGCACGATGCGTTCGTAGCCCTGGTAACGGGGTGTGTTGCGGCCTGCCCCCGCGCCGATTTCCAGCAGCAGGCTGCCGTGTTCCGGCAGCAGACGGCGCAAAGCCACCGCTTCCGCACCGTCTTCATAGGCGCGGTTGGCCTGTTCCCAGAACTCGGCCTGGTAATCGGAGTTTTCGTAATCGCAAATGGGTGGGGAATCGGGGTTTGTGTTCACTCCGAAAATCTTACCATAAGTCAGTTGAGTCGGGGATGGGCGTGTACCCTGCACCCTGTACGTTGTACACTGTACACTGTACAACGTACCCCACACGCCCATCCCCCGCTGCGAGTAAGGTCATGCCCCGCCGATGACCTCTGTCACTGGCAGATTGGACAATTCCTCTCTAAAATAATAGGGATAATTTCTATCTTCAAAAACCGAAATACGGCGGATGCTGTCGGTGCAATCCGCGGAGAAGGAGCCATCATGCAAATCACTCGCCAGGCAGATTACGCTGTCCGAGCGGTGTATTACCTCGCCAAACTGGGGGAGAACGGGCGTGCGGCAACCAGTCAGATTGCGAAAGAGCAGCATATACCGGCCTCATTCCTGGCAAAAATTGTTTCTCAACTCTCAATTGCGGGGCTGCTGCACACTTCGCGCGGTGCGCGCGGCGGCGTTTCGCTGGCGCATCCCCCGGAGGAAATTTCTCTGCTGGATGTGGTCGAAGCAATTGACGGCCCGATTCTGCTCAACGAGTGTGTGATTGGTACCGGGGAATGCGAGTTTAAGGACGATTGCCCCATGCGGTCGATTTGGACGGCGGCGCAGAAGGATTTGGTGGAACGTCTGCGCGCAGCCAACTTTGCGGAGATGGTGGCTGCGGATCGCGATTCCTGACCCCGTTGACGGAGTCTCGAACGGGCTTTCAGGTGGATTCCGTTTTCGATGGACGGAGCCGGCCCGAAAGCCTTTTTTGTTATTCCCAGGCTCCCGCCCGTTTTCTTTTGGCGTATAATTCAGGATGTAAAGTGCGGCAAACAGCAGGCGGCTCGTCATTGCGAGAGCGTAGCCCGCGGCAATCTCCACGGATGCCGAAGCGGCAGATTGCTTTGCGGTCGTATCCCGGTACGACTGGCAGTCTTGCCAGGACTGCCAGTCGTGCCGGGACAACAGAAAACCTTTCGAGTCTCCCTTCACAAAATCATCCCAAAAGGAGCAAACATGGCTACTTCACGAGTTGTTCACCCCCCGCGTGGGACGCAGTTGCACTGCAAAAACTGGCTCATCGAAGCCCCCTTCCGCATGATCCAGCACAACCTGGACCCCGACGTGGCCGGTGACCCGGACAACCTCATCGTCTACGGCGGGCGCGGCAAG
>CAZPSL010000153.1:0-3229 GCA_964589145.1 uncultured Anaerolineales bacterium | reverse complement strand
CGGCGAGACCCTTGCGGGCGCCGTGGGTAGAGATGAAATATTCCAGCGCGGTGAGGCCTTCCCGGAAGTTGGAGCGAATCGGCAGCGGGATAATGCGCCCGGAGGGGTCAGCCATCAAACCGCGCATCCCGGCCAACTGTGAAACCGGCTGGAATCCGCCTTTGGTTGCTCCGGAGTTTGCCATTGTTGCCAGGTTGCCGTCCGGGTCCATCGCCCGGCGGACGGCGTTGCCGACATCTTTGGTGGTGCGCTGCCAGATTTCGATGATGCGCTCGTCCTGCTCCTGCTCGGTCAGCAGGCCGCGGCGGAAGTTGCGCTGCACGTTTTCGACCTCGGAAATCGCGTTCTCGACAATCTCCTGTTTTTCGGGCGGAACGGTGATGTCGGCAACGGCGATTGAAAAGCCGGATTTTGTCGCGTAGTGGAAGCCGATATCCTTGATTGCATCGGCGGCTTTGGTGGTTTCTTCCTCGCCGCAGACCTCGTAAATCTCGGCAATCAGGTCTTTGACGCCGCCCTTGTCGAGCACGTCGTTGACGAAGCGTACCCCTGAGGGCAGAACCTCATTGAAGAGGGCGCGCCCGACCGTGGTATCCAGCAAACGTGTTTCTGCTTCGGGCAGGCGGGAGCCGTCCTCGGCGTACCAGGTTTCGGTGTACAGTCTGATTTCCGTCGGCACTTCGACCTGTCCAAGTTGGTACGCCATCCGGACCTCGTTCAGATTGGCGAAAATGCGCCCGTCTCCGGGGTGATCGCGTTCTTCCGTCTTGGTGAGGTAGTAAACGCCCAGCACCATATCCTTCGAGGGGCCGATAATCGGCTCGCCGTCCGCCGGTTTGAGCAGGTTCTTGGAAGCGAGCATGAAACGGCGTGCTTCGGCGACTGCCTTTTCCGAAAGCGGGACGTGAACCGCCATCTGGTCGCCGTCGAAGTCGGCGTTGAAAGCGGTGGTCACCAGCGGGTGCAGGTGAATGGCGCTGCCTTCCACCAGCACCGGTTCGAAGGCCTGGATACCCAGGCGGTGCAGGGTCGGGGCACGGTTGAGCAGCACAGGCCGCTCGGTGATCACCTCTTCGAGGACTTCCCAGACCTCGGGGCGGTTGCGCTCGATAAAGCGTTTGGCGCCCTTGACGTTGGCAGCGTAGTTGTGACGCACCAGCCGGGAAATCACGAAGGGGCGGTAGAGTTCCAAAGCCATTGATTTGGGCAGCCCGCACTGGTGAATTTGCAGTTTGGGGCCGACCACGATGACCGAACGCCCGGAGTAATCCACGCGTTTGCCCAGCAGGTTGCGGCGGAAGCGCCCTTTCTTCCCTTTGAGCATGTCGCTGAGCGATTTGAGTTCGCGGCGTCCCCGGCGGGAGAGCGCCTTGCCGCGCTGCGAGTTGTCAATCAGCGAATCGACCGCTTCCTGCAACATGCGTTTCTCGTTGCGGACAATGACATCCGGCGCACCGAGTTCGAGCAGCCGTTTGAGGCGGTTGTTGCGGTTGATAACGCGGCGGTAAAGGTCGTTCAGGTCGGATGTGGCGAATCGCCCGCCATCCAGTTGCACCATCGGGCGCAGGTCGGGGGGGATAACCGGCAAAACGGTCAGGATCATCCATTCGGGTTTGTTATTCGAGCGGCGGAAGGCCTCCACCACCTTGAGGCGTTTGGTCGCTTTTTTGCGCTTCTGCTTGGAGCGCGTGGTGCGGACCTCATGCCACAGTTCCTCGGAGAGGGTGTCCAAATCCAGGCGTTTGAGAATGTCAAAGAAAGCCTCCGCCCCCATATCGGCACGGAAAACCTGTCCCCAGCGGGAGCGCAATTCGCGGTAGCGCATCTCGCCCATGAAGGTGAGCGGCTGCAAGGCGAGCAGTTCTTCGCGCAGGCGGTTGTATTCGTTGCGGGAGGCTGCGGCTTTGTCCTCCATCTCGTTGCGGAGGGTCGCGATTTCCTGTTCGGTCTCGGCGCGCAGGCGGGCTATATCCAGGTGGACGTGCTCGATTTCGCGCTGGTGCTGGTCTTTGAGTTCGCTTTCGACCTCTTCCAGGCGCTGCTTGACGATTTCCTGCACCTGGCTGAGGTGCTTGTTCTCGATAGTTTCTCCGGCCGGGACGATCACCTGGTCGGTGCCGGGGAAAACAATCTCCTTGCGGGTGGTTTTTCCGATGCGGCCTTGCAGATCGCTCTCCAGCCGCTGGCCCTGTTTCATCACCGGGTCAAGTTGGGCTGCGACCGCCTCGTTGTAGGAGGCTTCAATCTCTTCTTCGCGGGCCTTCAACTCTGCCAGGCGCTGATCGCGTTCTGCCTGGATGGCCTCGATTTTCTCCGTGAGTTGGGCCAGTGCGTCGCCATCGCCCTCGCTGCCGCCATACTGCTCTTCCAGGCGGTTGAGCGCCTTCTGACGGGCGTCTTCATCCACGTAGGTGACAACATACTGGGCAAAGTACAGCACCCGGTCCAGGTTGCGCCGTGAAATATCGAGCAGCAGCCCCAGGTAAGAGGGAACCCGCCGCGTGTACCAGACATGCGCCACCGGCGAGGAGAGGTCAATATGCCCCATCCGCTCGCGGCGCACCGCCGAGCGGGTGACTTCGACACCGCATTTATCGCAGATGATGCCCTTGTAACGGATGTTCTTGTACTTGCCGCAATAGCACTGCCAGTCCCGAGTCGGGCCGAAGATGGCCTCACAAAACAGACCATCTTTTTCCGGACGCAGCCGCCGGTAGTTGATGGTCTCAGGTTTCAGCACCTCGCCATACGACCAACTGCGAATGGTCTCTGGCGATGCCAGACTGATACGAAGTTTTTTTAGCCCTTTGGTTTCCACGCAATAGCCTCCTGGGGAAGCGAACACCTGCAACCGTTACTGCGCCCTGACAGCAAAGCCCTTACCGGCTACTTCCCGCGAATTTACCGAACAAATGTACTATTCAGGTGACAAACAAAAGCAAGCGCATGAGACTTTCCGTTCTCAAGCGCTCGCCATCAAATACAAAAATCATTCTTTTGCATGCGGGCTGGATTATAAAGGAAGACCCCCAGGATGGTCAAGAGGCGATTTTTTGGGGGGCAGGCAAATGTTGTAGAAAATGTATAGCCATGCGGGAACTTCTTTTTTGCCCCCTACCCTGCCCTCCCCCCGGCGGGGCGGGGTGTTCGGTGCCTGTCCTGTTCGCAAAATGAAGACTGGCAGTCCTGCCAGGACTGCCAGTCTTGTGTGCGGGGCGAGGGAAACACA
>CAZPSL010000152.1:0-7938 GCA_964589145.1 uncultured Anaerolineales bacterium | reverse complement strand
TCCGAGTATTCGGGGATGAAGTTCGCCCTGTTCTTCATGGCGGAGTACATCAAGATGATCGCGGTCAGTGCGATGGCGGCGACCCTTTTCCTGGGCGGGTACAAACTCCCCTTTGTTGAAATCCCGTCCTTCCTGGAGCCGCTGGTGATGCTGGCGAAGGTCATCGTTCTGCTGTTCGGGATGATCTGGGTGCGGGCGACGCTGCCCCGTTTCCGCTACGACCGCCTGATGGCGTTCGGCTGGAAGGTTTTGCTGCCGCTGGCGCTGTTCAGCGTGTTCATCACTGCTGTGATCATGGTAATTTGGTAAATTAGTCGTGTCGTCTGGTCGTCGCGTGGTCAGGCAGTCAGCCTTGACCGTCGACGATCAGGCTGTTCGACTGAAGGACTATGGACTAGGAGATTGAAACATGGCGTTCCCTGAAAGAGCCCGTGTTCAAGAAATTGCAAGAGGCATGTGGATCACTTTCCGATCCATGTTTGAAAAGCCGGTTACGATTCAGTACCCGGAGCAGAAGCGTCCGGTGCGTACCCGTTTCCGCGGGCGGCACGTTCTCAACCGCTATGAGAACGGCCTGGAGAAGTGTATCGGCTGTTCGTTGTGCGAGGCGGCCTGCCCGGCCAACGCGATTTTTGTGGAAGCCGCGGAGAACACCGATGAAGCGCGTTACTCCCCCGGTGAGCGCTACGCGAAGACTTACGAAATCAACATGCTGCGCTGCATCTACTGCGGCTATTGTGCGGATGCCTGCCCGACTCAGGCGATTACCCTGGAAGACAACTACGAACTTTCCTACACCGACCGGCGGGACGCGATTTACACAAAGGAGATGTTGCTCGTCCCCGTGCCGACGGACGGCCTGCCGACCCCGCAGGTCACGGAACCCGGAAAGTTCACCCGCGCCATCCCTGAGATGGAAGACCCCGCTTCCTGATACCTGATCCCCAATCCCCAATTCCCAATTCCCGATCTCCAAATTACCGATAACCGACGACCGGATGGAAATATGACCCCTGAAATAATCGTTTTCTTCATCCTTGCCCTGATTGCGGTGGCTTCGGCGTTAGGGATGCTGTTCAGCAAAAACGCCATTTACGCAGCCATCTTCCTGGTGCTGAATTTTGCGACCGTGGCGGTGTTTTTCCTCACGCTGGGCGGCACTTTCCTGGCGATTGCCCAGATTGCAGTTTACGCCGGGGCGATTATGGTGCTGTTTATTTTCGTCATCATGCTGCTGGGCGCGGAAAAACTGGGGCAAAGCCAGACTCTGGCCTGGCAGAAGCCGTTAGCCATCGGGCTGGGCGTGGTGCTGCTGGCCGAGTTCGTTTATGTGATGCTCACGCAGGCTGGCGTGCCTGCTGATATGGCCGCACTCCCGGATGGCTTCGGCAGCCCTTACGAGATCGGCAAACTGCTCTTCACCGAATATCTGCTGCCCTTTGAAGTGACCTCGGTGCTGTTGCTGGTCGCCATGATAGGCGCAATTGTGCTCACACGCCAAAAGAAAGCATAACGGAGAACCGTTGATGGTACCCACCACGTTTTATGTTGCCTTATCTGCAATTCTGTTTACCATTGGCGCGCTGGGTGTGCTCATCCGCCGCAACGCCATTCTGATTTTTATGGCGGTGGAATTGATGCTCAACGCGGCCAACTTGGCGTTTGTGGCTTACGCCCGCGCGTTTGAATCGCTGAACGGTCAGGTGTTTGTGTTTTTCATCATGACCGTCGCCGCCGCGGAGGTCGCGGTCGGGCTGGCGCTGATTGTCGCAATCTTTCGCACCAAGCACAGCATTGATGTGGATCAGTTGAGTGAGTTGAAAGGGTAATCGCGTTGTAAACAAAGGGGTACAGGTACACAAAGCCTGCATACCCTGATACCCGATACCCCGCATGCTTTTCCGCGAAACCGGAGACATCGTATGTTCTTATCCGAAGTTGCCGTAAACGGCCCGACGTTTTTCTACCTCGTCCCCTGGATTGTGATCTTCCCGGTGATGGGATTGCTCATCAACCTGATTTTCGGGGGCAAGATGAGCGAAAAAGCCATCGGCACGGTCGCCAGCCTCGCGTCCGGGATGACCTTTGTGGTCGCGATGCTGTTGCTCGTCTCTTTGCGCAGCCATCCTGAAGGGGTCACTGTTCCCTTCCTGGACTGGATCACCGTCGGCGACCTGCAAATCTCATGGGCTTTCCGCGTGGACACCATCTCGGTGACGATGATGAGTGTCGTCGGCGGTGTGGGAACGCTCATTCACATCTACGCCATCGGTTACATGCACGAGGACGTGCGCTTCAAGGGCGACCCCGGCCGTTACCGCCGCTTCTTCGTTTTCTTCAACCTGTTTATCGCCATGATGATGATTTTGGTCAGCGGCGATAACTACCTGATGCTGTTCGTCGGCTGGGAGGGCGTCGGCCTTTGTTCTTACCTGCTGATCGGCTTTTGGTATGACAAGGACTTGCTCGGACGTCCCAGCACGGCTAACGCCAGCGCGGGCAAAAAAGCCTTTGTTGCCAACCGGGTAGGCGATTTTGGTTTTCTGATGGCGATTTTCACCATGTTCTGGACTTTCAGAACCGTGCAGTTCGACCAGGTTTTTGAGATGGTGCCTGAAGTGGCAGCCGAACACCCCGGAGCGATTCTGGCGATTACCCTCTTCATGCTTTTGGGCGTGACCGGCAAATCGGCGCAGATTCCGCTTTACGTCTGGCTGCCGGATGCGATGGCCGGCCCTACCCCGGTTTCGGCATTGATCCACGCTGCCACGATGGTGACGGCAGGCGTTTACCTGGTGGCGCGTTCCGCCCCCTTGTACGTGACCGTCCCCCAGGCGCAGAACGCTGTCACCCTGGTCGGTGCGGCGACCGCCCTCTTCGCCGCGACCATCGCCGTCGGGCAGTATGACATCAAAAAGGTGCTGGCGTACTCCACCATCAGCCAGTTGGGTTTCATGGTCGCCGCGGTCGGCGCGGGCGCTTTCGTCGCCGGGATGTTCCACCTCGTCACGCACGCGTTTTTCAAGGCGCTGCTCTTTATGAGCGCCGGTTCCGTGATTCTGGGCGTGGAACGAGGGCATCATCACCTCGCACACGGAGCGCACGGCCACAATGACCACGAGGAAGTCTTCGACCCCGGCGATATGCGCAATATGGGCGGTATGCGCAAACGGATGCCGGTGACTTTCTGGCTGTACATCGCAGGCACGGTTGCCCTCGCGGGGATACCGCCCTTTGCCGGATTCTTCTCCAAAGATGAAATTCTGCTGGAAACCTCGCACCTCAACCCGACGGCGTACTATCTGCTTGCCGCTGCCGCGTTCCTGACCGCTTTCTACATGGGACGCCAGATCTGGATGGTCTTTTTCGGGGAACCGCGTCACGAGGCGGCTGCTCACGCCGAAGAAAGCCCGCTGATTATGACCGTCCCCCTGATGGTGCTGGCGTTTCTCTCCATTTTTGGCGGATTGCTCAACTTCCCCGGGCTCCACACCTTTGGGCACTGGATTGAACACAGTTACGAGAAATTCGAACTTGAACTGGAAGCCCTGCCCTTCAGCCCGATGGTCGCTACCGTTTCCACGGTGCTGGCGCTGTTGGCGATCCTTCTCTCCTGGTGGCTCTACCTGCGGAAGCCTATCCAGAAGGGCCAGCCGGACCCGCTCAAGCGTTTCCTGGGCCCGGTTTTCACGGGCATGGAAAACAAATGGTGGATTGACGAACTCTACTGGGCTGTGATCCTGAACCCCTATGTTGCCCTTTCCCGCTTTTTGGCGGAACAGGTGGACTGGATTTTCTGGCACGACTGGTTCCACGAGAAAATCATCGCCGGGACGTATATCCGGCTCTCCAAATTCACATCTGGCCCGATTGATCTCGGCCTGATCGACGGCATGGCAAACGGGCTGGCAACCCTCGCCCAGGATTCCGCTGCCCGCGTGCGTCTCCTGCAAACCGGTTTTGTGCGCAACTACGCCCTGGCGGTTTTCGCAGGCGTTGTGATTATCATTGGATACCTGATTTTGATGTAATGCGAATTCGCGGTGAGTGCGCTTGACGCTCATCGCCAGATGACGATTACTCGACAGAGGAACGACTATGAACTCTTCGTATCTCCTTACCCTGGTCACTTTCTTCCCCCTGGCGGGCGTGCTTGTGATGTTGTTCATCAGCCCGGAGAAGAAAACCGTCCATCGCTGGCTGGCGTTAATCACTTCGTTGATTACCTTTGCGATTTCGCTGGCGGTATTGGCGCAGTTCAACGCCAGCAACCCCGATTTACAGATGGTTGTCAACCTGCCGTGGATTCACGTCGCCGGGTTTGACATCAGTTATCACCTGGGGATTGACGGGTTGAGCATCCTGCTCGTTTTGCTGACCGCTTTCCTCAGCCCGATTGCGATTCTCTCCACCTGGACGGCCATCGAAGAGCGCGTCAAGGAATTCATGATCTTCTTCCTCCTGCTGGAAGTCGGCATGACCGGGGTTTTCCTGGCGCAGGATTTGTTCCTGTTTTACGTCTTCTGGGAGTTTACGCTGGTGCCGATGTACTTCCTGATTGGCATCTGGGGCGGGCCGCAGCGCATGTACGCCGCAATCAAGTTCTTCCTCTACACGATGGCCGGTTCGCTGCTGATGCTGCTTGCCATCATCTGGCTGGGGATTTACCAGGGCAGTTTCTCCGTGCCCGAACTGGTCGCAATGGGCGGCATCCCCGCCGATGTGCAGATGTGGCTGTTCATCGCCTTTGCGCTGGCCTTCGCCATCAAAGTTCCTATGTGGCCGCTTCACTCCTGGCTGCCGGATGCCCACGTCCAGGCACCGACCGCCGGTTCGGTCATCCTGGCGGGCGTTTTGCTGAAAATGGGTACCTACGGCTTCGTGCGTTTCAATATCCCGCTCTTCCCGGAAGCGGCGGTCAAGGCCGCGCCGGTGATGGCGACTTTGGCGGTGATCGGCATCATCTACGGAGCCGCCGTCTCCTACGCCCAACAAGACATCAAAAAACTGGTTGCTTATTCCTCTGTCAGCCACCTCGGTTTCGTGATGCTCGGTTTGTTCGCCCTCAACCCGCAGGGCATTCAGGGCGGCATCCTGCAAATGATCAACCACGGCATCAGCACGGGCGCCTTGTTCCTCTTGGTCGGGATGATTTACGAGCAGACCCACACCCGCGATTTCGATGTCTACGGCGGATTGTGGAAGATCATGCCGGTTTATGGCGCGCTGACCCTGATTGTCTCGCTCTCCTCGATGGGGTTGCCGGGACTCAACGGCTTTGTGGGTGAGTTTACCATCCTGCTGGGCGCCTTCGGTTCCGAAGTGCTCGGCAGCCCCTGGTATGCCGGATTTGCCGCCATCGGCGTGATTCTGGCCGCAGTTTACATCCTTTACATGTTCCAGAAGATCTTCCTCGGCCCCGAAGGCTCCATCGTCGAGACCGTCAAGGAACACGGCCATGCCCTGCGAGACCTCAACGCCCGCGAGATCATCACCATGATCCCGCTGCTGGTGCTCATCTTCTGGATTGGTCTTTACCCCAAGTCGTTCTTCGCCCTGATGGCCCCCGCGGTTGACAAACTGGTCGGCATCGTGACGGTTGCCATGCAGTAATTCAGTGTTTCTGTGCCAGGTGTTTCCGTGTCACGTGATACCGGAACATGTCTGGAAGGCGCGTCGTGTATATTGATGATTTTATCTGGTTGCCAGACATCATCGATAAAATTGCTGTCAAGCATAGCCTGACGCAGAACGAAGTCGAAGATGTCTTCTTTGATGCTCCTCGTTACTATTTTGTAGAAAAAGGTACCAGACGAGGCGAAGATTTGTATGCCGCTACCGGAACCACAGATGCAGGCAGATATCTGATTGTGTTTTTTATTCACAAACGCAATAATGCGGCTTTGATTATCAGTGCCCGTGATATGGATCGAAAAGAGCGAAGACGCTATGAGCGAAAAAGATGAGTTGACAACTAGCATCTCGAAAGCCCATACCATTGCCGAGATAGCCGATTTTTGGGATACGCATAGCCTTGCAGATTACGAAGCCCAAACGTCGGAGGTTGAGTTTGACGTGCGGGCAAAGCGCAGACGCCGGGTAACACTTGACCCCGATGTTTACAGACAGGTCGAGAGCAAGGCCCGCGAACGCGGCATTTCGCCGGAGACGTTGGTAAACTTGCTGCTTGTGGAGCAGTTGGGCGCGTCCCCAAAAGTCTCTTCTGGTAGATGATGAACTAGATCGTAACTTGCGTGCCGTCTCTTGGTGGATGCGGTCTCCCGTTTGCTGATTTCCCAGAACACGGGAAAACCGAAGCACGGGAAAACCGGATCACCGGATCACTGAACCACCGGATCACCCTTATGAACACTACCGATTTTCTCTCCGTTCTCCCTGTCGTTGTCCTGATTGTTTGGGCCAGCGTCCTACTTTTGGTGGATGCCTTTATCAAACCGGCGAAGAAGGCTGTGCCGATGCTGGCGGCTGTCGGACTGGCGGTCACAGCGGGTTTTTCCATTGCCCAATCAAACTACAGGTACGTTGGCTTTGAGGGCATGGTCATTGCAGATGGGTTTGCCGTTTTTCTGAACGTACTCTTCGCACTGAGCGGTATCGCCGCTATTGCCCTGGCCTTTGATTACAACAAGCGCATGGGCATTGACCGGGGAGAGTTCTACGTCCTGCTCCTGTTCTCCATCAGCGGGATGATGCTCATGGCCGTAGCCGTTGACCTGATTGTGGTCTTTTTGGCGCTGGAACTGCTTTCCATCCCGCTGTATGTCCTGGCCGGTTTTGCCCGCCCCCGCCTGGATTCGGAAGAATCAGCCATCAAATACTTTCTGCTGGGCGCCTTTGCAGGCGGATTTGTGGTTTACGGCATTGCGCTTACTTTCGGGGCGGTTGGCGGGACGACCAACCTCAATGCGATTGTGTCAGCCGTCAATGCCGATACCGCCGACCTGCCTCTGCTGGTCATCGGCGCGGGGCTGATTTTGGTCGGGTTTGGCTTCAAGGTCGCGGTGGTCCCCTTCCAGATGTGGACACCTGATGTCTATCAGGGCGCACCGACCTCGGTCACCGCGTTCATGGCGGTTGGCGCAAAGGCCGCCGGGTTCGCCGCACTGATGCGCATTTTCGCTGCCGCACTGCCGAGCCTCGCGGATGACCTCGTCCCTGTGTTGTGGTCGCTCGCCGCGTTCACCATGCTGGTCGGCAACCTGGTCGCCATTGCCCAGACCAATGTCAAACGCATGTTAGCCTACTCCAGCATCGCGCACGCGGGCTACATCTTCATGGCACTGGTTCCTTTCGGCCAGACGGACCTGCTCAGCGAAATCACCGGCTCGATGCTTTTTTACCTGCTCTCTTATGCCATCACCAGTTTCGGCGCCTGGGGGGTAGTCATCGCACTGGAAAAAGCCGAAGGCCGCGGCCTGCAACTCAAAGATTACGCCGGTCTGGGGCGGAAATACCCCGCGCTGGCGGCCTCCATGCTGGTGTTCATGCTCTCGCTGGCCGGTGTGCCGCCCACCCTGGGCTTCATGGCGAAGTTTTATTTGTTCAACACAGTTATCGAGGGCGGTTTTATTGGCCTTGCCCTGGTTGGCGTGTTTACCTCCCTGATTTCGGCATACTTCTATCTGCGCTTGGTGGTCATCATGTACATGCAGGAGGGTGAGCCGGAAGCCCGCCGTGAACCCTGGCTGAGTTTGACCACCGGCCTCGCCGCGGCAGGGACGGTGCTGCTCAGTTTTGCCGCTGTGCCATTGCTTTTTTGGGCAAGCAGCGCTGCACTGACTTTGTTCTGACGGATTTTTGGATGCCTGAAAGGTTGGAAAACCGGACAGCGCTGCGCTCCGATTTTCCAACCTTTCAATGTTTAACCTGTTTTCAACCATGTACCAACCTTTTGCCCTTCTCCCCGATGACCAGCGG
>CAZPSL010000151.1:0-21130 GCA_964589145.1 uncultured Anaerolineales bacterium | reverse complement strand
GTGCGGAATGTGGGATAAATGCCCTCGCGGGCATTGAAACGGAAGACTGGGCAGCTGCCCACATCCTGGGTGATCGCTACTTCGTGCATCGTCAAAAACAATAAATGCCCTCGCGGGCATTGAAACGTCAGGTAGGGGTTTGATTAATCAAACCCCTACGGATGGAAGGACAAGTCAGGAGTGGTTACGGGCAGGTTACAAAAAAGCGTAACCAGTGCGGGGACTGGTTACGCCTGGAGGGCAGAACCGCATTGAGATGAGATCACAGGGTCATTGGTCTGCTCTTCGCTGGCGGATACGATGAATGGCCCGCAGGTTGATCAAGGCATAAATCAGCGTGTTCTGATTGGCAATTCCCTGTGCGTTACGAAGCCTGGGACGTTCAATGCCGATTGCTTTGGCCTGGGCGTTGATGCGTTCCGTGGCCGTGCGCCGAGTGAGTCCGGCGGCACAGTGCGCCGGCCATTTTCATCTACCTGCCCAAAGCAGAAGGTCTTTGACGGCAAAAGTGTAACCAGTCCTTTTTCTGGCCTCCTGTCTCCCACCTGCTGCCTTTCTGGTTACGCTTCGGTTACGCTTTTTCGTAACCACTCTTTTGACTTGTCTTTCCCTCGGATTGTCCGCCACTGCCATCACGGTGTATTCGTGGGATTTACGGAACATTAGCGTTTGCAAAAAACTTATCAAAAAGTTGTTGGGAAATAAACACTAATCCAAAGTCATTCTGAAATAATAGTTGATAATTCTCTACCCTTCCTTTCAGAGCGTCGGAATAGAAGGAGTAGGTGCGTTGCATCTGGCTTGGGTCTTGGGCGTTTTCTATCACACCTTCATTTGTGTAGTCCAAGGCTCGTTGACGTGATAAAATCACAATATCGAAATTGTTATCATCGATATAATTGTAGTCTATTACTCCCCATTTAATTTTCGTATCCCACCTACTAGACGGCGGAATGTACACGCGGATATCCCGATAAATATTGAGCGGGATAGTATTCGGGATTTTTGAAAGATACTCTTGCTCAAGTGTCGTGTAAAAAGATATAGATGTACTGGTTTGTTCTCGGGTGACCTGCTTCAGGTAGTAGTTAATGTCCCATTGGATATTCCGCACAAATTGGATAGCGATGATCAGGAGCGCGACGTGCCCGAACATCCTTAGCCCAGCGTGGATGCGAACCGATCTGCCGGTTAATTCGGCGGGATTTTTCTTGCTTATCAGCAGGGGAAGCATAGCCAACCCGCTGTATAGTGGCAGAATAATGGGGATAAAAAAGTGTTTGGGTTTTATTGCAATAAAGTAAAGAATGTAAAGACTATAAGGGATTATCCAAGAAAGTATCAAAAGACTTAGTATTCGTCTAAAACCATATCGGACACTAATAAGCAACATAACGATTGCAACAGCAATAGTGTACCATTCCCCATAGTACTCTCGGATGATCGGATACCAAGATGCAGGCCCCTTCGCATACGCGACATCCCACCCAAACGACATGGATTCGGCTTGTTTTCGCTGAATGCTGATAATGGCAGTTCGGCCTGATGAACTCAAAAGCATGGGATTGCTGAGTACAATTGTCCCCAGCATTACCAAGACAAATACGCCTGCTCGTATCGCTGCTTGTTGCAGTTTTATTCGTTTATAAATAAGGCCTAACAGGAGATAAAGGGGGATTGTAAGAAAAAAGAAAAGACCGATGAGTTTGGTCCCTGTGGCAAGGCCGCATGTGACGGCCGCAAGAATGAAATTGTGTCCCAATTGCAAATCATCGCGGTCCAAGAAAAAGAATGTCAAAGTGATGAATAAAACAGTTAGACTATCTGGGTGCCACCAAAGGCTATTTTTTACAATTGCGGGAATCGTGATCAGAAAAATGAATAACCCGATTGTCGCAAGGTAGGAACGAAATCGTGTTTGTATGTAGACGAAAATCAAAATACTAAAAATTATTGGCAACACGCTGACAAATTGCCGCAAGACAAGCATGACCAGCGGTGTGTTTTCTAGGTTTCCTTGTAGCAGTTTGATGGGAAATATGAAAATTGCAGATATTGAATAAAATGGGAAACCGTAGTAATAATGTTGATAAGCCAAAAAACGGTGCAGTGTCTCGCGAAATGTATCTCCCCCCTTCAGCATTCGGATGATATGTGGATATTGAGCGTATTCATCTGGTTCAAAAACAGCCAACATATCCCGGTTTGCTGAACCAACGGCATTCGGAAAATATAAAACCAGGAAATATGCAATGCTTATAAAAATAAGTACGGCAAAGACTTTTTTTTCTGGCCTGCTCATGATATCTTGGTTTTGAACGCAAACAGGGCAGTGCCCTTGCGGAAAACTGCCTTTGGGTAGAGAGCGGAGTATGAATACAGAGCAATCTACTCAAAGAGAACATTAACCGGATTATCGAATTTCGTCAAGCAGTTTACGCCAACGGGTGCAGGCAAATGTTGTAAAAAATAGTTGTCTGTCACTGAGCCGTGGTATTCTGGAGCCCCATCCCCCTCACGGAATGTAAAATTCCAGGCCTTTTTTCAGCAAACGGTTGATGATGTCCGGGAAGATGCTGCTGGTTTCGGTGTGATCGTGAGTGAGGATGATTTCGTCCGAGCCAGGGGTGTTCAGACCAAGCCCGTTTTCCGGTTCGACTTCATCCATGCGGGCGAGAACGTCATCCAGGGTGCGGATTCCATGTGCCGCTTCCGGGTGAAAGGTACACCACTCGCGCACGTCGTAAGTCCAGTACCAGTCTGCATCGTCCAGCAAACCGGCGCGGCGGTAATATCCGTAGGCAATGCCGTCAAATGCCGGCTGGGTGTAGCCCAGCGAGCGCAAGTATTTTTGGATGGATTGTTTGCGTGCCAGCCCCTCCCCGGAGGGGCTGGTGAACGGATCGTCTCCGGTGAGTGCGCCTTTGTCGCCGTAGGGAAACCGGAAGTATTTGGGATAGTCGGGAATCCCGGCTTTTTTGTAGATTTGGGTGAGTACCGCATCTGCGCGGCGGATTTGCTCGAAGCAGGCTTTTAGCGGAATCCTGCTAAAGTGGGGGTGATCCCAGGAATGAATGCCCACCACAAATCCGCGTTGAAGGGCTTCTGCTGCCATTTCGGGGCGTGCTGCCAGATTTTCCCCGGTGCAGAAAAAAATTGCCGGAATCCCTCTGCTTTCCAGCCAGTCAATTTTCTGAAGAAAATCTGGTGATGGGGCGTCATCAATTGTAAGGCAGGCGTGTTTGCTCATCGTACTGGGCGTTGCAGCCGGTTCTATTCCTGAACCAGCATTTGTTTATGCTTGGCGGCGGCAGCCTGGTCAATATCGTATGGTTTGAATCGGAGCGGGAAAACCGGATCGTGCTTCATCGTTCCCAGCATGTAGAGCCCATTGCCCATTACAATGCAGGCCAAGCGGTTGTATTTACCGTTGTTTAGTTTTTCGGGGACGAAGCGCGTGTAGCAGGGCTGCCAGGCGGCGGTATTTTTGTTGTAGTACCAGATTCCGATGGCATCAAACCCGCCTTCTTCCCATATCCGAACCTCTGGTTCGCTGACATTAAAATATACCGAGGCCAGAATCGGGGTATAGATTGGCGCCATGGTTTTGCTCAGAAAAGTGACATCCAATATCGGGCCGCGGTAGGCGACCTTTTCCACATTCAGGAGATATTGTTGCTTGAGCGGCGGGCGGATTTTTTCGATTTCCACGTATTGAATAACCGCGGGCGCGGTATCGATGAAAAGCCCTTGCTTCCCCAAGCCGATCGTTTCGCCCCAGTAAACCGGGTAAATTTGCTTTTCCTGGGCGTTTGCTGGCTCGGTCAGCCCAAGGACATACAGCCCAAGCAGCATCAGCGGGAGGGTTATAATTGTGATTGTCTTTGGCTTCATTGGAGCATTCCTTTGCTGCACGCGAATGTGCAAACACCGGCTGGGATTTTTCCTTTGAGGCTGGCAGCAATTCGCTGCGCCTTTTCCCGGCACTTTTTTATTATAGCCGATTAATTGTGCCGGGAGCGCGGGCAAAGTGTTTACGGGTGCAGGCAAAAGATGTGGAACAACGATGTTTCCCCCCACCAACCCTCCCCCCACCCTCACCCCTAACCCCTCTCCCGAAGGGGGAGGGGAACCAAAGCGGAAAATTTTGGGAGGGCAGGGGAGAGGGGAAAGGAAGTATCGCCCACATGACTGCCCAATTTCTACAACATTTGCTTGCCTCCAGTGTTTACAGCCTTTGCCTGCGCTGTCTTGTGCCAATGCGAAAGTCGAGAAAGGGCTTCAATGTACAACCGATACAACATCATGTTTCCCCGCGTTTTAGCGAAAGTCCTGATAATCATTTTGTTCTTCACAACGCTGCCGATTGCTTGTGCCCCGGCAGAACCACTCCCCGTTTCAAGCACAATACCGGAGCCTGTCTTTAGCGGCAGCCGCGCCTATCAGGACGCGGCCACACAGATGGGTTTTGGCCCTCGCACGCCAAACAGCGAAGGACACGCCAAAACCGTCTCTTGGCTGCTGGATGTTCTTCAGGCAGCGGGGTGGGAAACAGAAATTCAGACCGCAGCCTACAACGACTACACAATTCAGAATGTGATTGCCAGACGGGGAAGCGGTACACCCTGGATCATTCTGGGCGCGCATTATGATACTCGTATCTTTGCTGATCACGACCCTGCTCCGCAGAAACGTACTCAGCCGGTGCCCGGAGCGAACGACGGCGCTTCGGGTGTGGCTGTGCTCACTGAACTGGCCCGTGTACTGCCTCGGAACCCGGACGGAACGCTCTGGCTGGTATTTTTTGACGCGGAAGATAACGGCCGCATTGCCGATTGGGACTGGATTTTGGGGTCGCAGGCTTTTGTCGCGTCATTGGAGGGGCGGCCGGATGCGATGGTTTTGGTTGATATGGTTGGGGATGCCGATTTGCAAATTTACCGCGAGAGAAATTCGGACGGGGCTTTGACGGACGAGATCTGGGGAGTGGCAGAATCCATCGGATACGGTGATCAGTTCATCTCTGCGCCAAAGTATCGGATGCTGGATGATCACATCCCTTTTCTGCAAGCCGGTATTCCGGCGGTTGACCTGATCGATTTCGATTATCCTTATTGGCACACCACCGCAGACACGCTGGATAAAATTTCTGCACAAAGCCTGGCTGCCGTTGGCGATACACTGCTGCACTGGCTCCTGGCGCATCCCCCCGGTGAAACAGTCCCTTGATACTGTTGGCAAATTTGCCGAGATGGCGTAAACTATACTTGCCATGCGTGTTGTTGATCTCCTGAAACAAATTCGCCCGATTTGGATCGAACGTGTCTCGCGGCACTTGGCACGCGGGGAGACGGTGCGCGAAAGTTTTGTCGGGTTGCTGGATGAGTTTTACAATCTGATGGAACAGGCCGTCGTGACGGGTGATGCTTCCTGGATTGACAAAACACTGGATGCCTGGGTAGACGCCCGAACCCAGAGCGAACTGGAGAACCAGGAAGCCAGTCTGACCCCGATCTTGGGAACGATCCTGGTCACAACAGAGGAGGTCGCCGCCGAGAACCTGGACGAGCACGATGCCTTGGATCTCATCGCCGCAGTTTTGCCGCTTTATACCCATGCTTTTGCTTACACCGCCCGGCGTGAGGCCGAGTTGCACGTCGCCCATATCTCCAAAGAACTGGCTGACGCTCACCGCTCCCTGGAACGCCTGGATAAAAGCAAATCGGATTTTATCGCGGTCGCCGCACACGAACTGAAAACCCCGTTGACCCTCATAGAGGGCTACGCATCCATGTTGCGCGACCAGTATCCGAAAAACGAGCAGGAATCCACCGCAATTTTGCTGATCGAAGGAATCGACAACGGCACCCGGCGCCTGCGGGAAATCGTTGATGATATGATTGACGTTTCCCTGCTGGATAATGACATGCTGCAAATGAGTTTTCAGCCAGTGTGGCTGGGACAATTGCTGAAAATTATTCGGGAAGAGATGTCCGCCGTCGTTCAGGCGCGCAATCAGACTTTGACGGTAAAAGAGTTTTCAGGTATTCAGGAAATGACCTTCGGGGATTCTGAACGCCTGTACCAGGCCTTTCGCAACCTGGTGACCAACGCCATCAAATACACACCCGATGGCGGAAAAATCACCATTGACGGGCGGTTACTAAGCGGCTTTATCGAGGTGACCGTTTCAGATACCGGCATCGGTATTGACATAGAAGATCAGGAACGCATTTTCGAAAAGTTTGGACGGGTCGGGAACGTAGCACTGCATTCCAGCGGCAAGGTTAAATTTAAAGGCGGCGGCCCTGGGCTGGGGTTACCGATTACCAAGGGCATTATCGAAGCCCACGGCGGCGCAATCTGGGTGGAATCAGAAGGCTACGACGAGAAAAAATGCCCCGGAACCACTTTTCACGTACTGCTGCCTGTCCGCAAGGAACCGCCCGACCAGCGTGCTGCCGAGATTTTCCGCCCCTTGGCAAAAGCCGGTTTACAAACTCCCTTTGACGAATCGCATTCCAGTCGTTCTGGCCGGTCATAAAGCAGGGCTTTACTTGAGCCGAAGCAAACACCCTGCAAGTTGCCTCAGCCTCCGTTTTTATGTCTCGAATCCCATCTTCAACAACCCCTCCCCGCGAGCGGGCTTTCCTCGTCGGCGTTGACCTGCGCGGAAAGGCCGGTTTGTTTTCGATTCAGGATTCTCTCAACGAATTGGCACTGCTGGCCGATACCGCCGGGCTAAACGTGGTTGGACAAACCACCCAGAAACTGAAAATCCCAAACCCTAAAACTTTCATTGGCACTGGCAAAGTGGCGGAAATAAAAGCCCTGGCAGACGAAACGCAGGCCGATATGATCCTGTTCGATGATGAACTTTCGCCGCGCCACCAGCGCGAACTGGAGAAAATCATCGGCAGCGATATTCGCATTCTCGACCGCACCGCCCTGATACTCGATATCTTCGCCCAGCACGCACATACCCGCGAAGGCGCTTTGCAAGTTGAACTTGCCCAGTATGAATACCGGCTCCCCCGGCTCACCCGTGCCTGGACTCACCTCGCCCGCCAGACGGGCGGCGGCAGCGGACGCTCCGGCGGGCGGGGCGTGGGACTGCGCGGCCCCGGCGAAACCCAACTTGAAGCGGACCGCCGCGAGATCCGCCGCCGTATTGACCAATTGAAAACAGAACTCGAAAAAGTACGCGCCCACCGTGAGCGGTATCGCACCCGCCGCAAAAAATCCCGTATTCCGGTGATCGCTCTGGTTGGCTACACCAACGCCGGAAAATCTACCCTTCTCAATCGGCTGGCCGCCTCCGATGTGTACGTTGCCGACCAACTGTTTGCCACCCTCGACCCCACCACCCGCCGTATCGAACTCCCGGATGGGCATTCTGCCCTGCTGACGGATACGGTCGGGTTTATCCAAAAACTGCCAACTTCACTGATTGCCGCATTCCGTGCCACGCTGGAGGAAATTACCGAGGCCGATTTGCTGCTTCATGTACTCGATATCACCCACCCCAACGTGCAGGCTCAAGCCAAATCGGTGCTGCAAACCCTGGAGAAAATTGAAGCCGCTCACATCCCCGTACTGACCGCGCTCAACAAAATTGACCTGCTGGAGGACCCCGGCGCAGCGCGTACGGCGGTCGCTGCTTTTCCTGCTGCCACTGCAATCTCCGCCCGCACCGGAGACGGGCTGGATGACCTCCTGCAAAGTGTTCAGCGGCACCTTTACGAGCGCTACGTACCTCTGGATGTGTTCCTGCCTTACCGCGAGGGAGCCCTGGTTTCACTGTTTCACGAACAGGGGCAGGTGGAACTCATCAAACACGTGAATGGCGGCGTCCACATTCGGGGGCGGGTGCCGGGGAGATTAGTCGCCCGGTTCAGTGCCTGCCTGCAACCGCGAGAAGACCTCGCACACAAAATCCCCGGAGATTTTTAGCCCTTTGTGCCTTACCTGAGGAGATTCCTGTGAAGCGTTTCAACCAGTTCCTTGACCAATTATCCGATTTTTTTGCCCCGCGCAAAGGATTGTTCCCGATGCTGGGGATTGCATTGGTGATCCTGAACCTGATTTTTCAGTTCATCCCTGGGCTGGGCTGGATGGCGGCCTCAAATCTCCTGCTGCATCTTGGGGTGATTCTGGCAATTCTGGGCGTTTTGCTTGCCTGGGCACTTTAGATATTATCTAAAAAATCACGATCCAGCAAAGCGGATCCGTTTCGGGGGTGTACGCAAATGTTGTAGAAACGCCTGGGTTCCCCCCACCCAACCCGCCCCCCGGTGGGGGGAGGGTTGGGTGGGGGGAAGAAGCAATGTCCTTGCGACTGCCCGATTTCTACATCTTTTACCTGCACCTGCTGCCAGCGACTGCTCCCGCATCTGGAAATTTGTTGTAGCATGAACTTTCTCCGCCGCATCTGGGGTTTGATTACCACGATACCGGGCCGCCTGAAAGCACAATGGGGGCTGGTGCTGGCGGCGATTCTGGGGCTGGTCTCTTCCATTTCGCTGATTTTGAGCATCCCCCTGTACGCCGATTCAATTTACTACCAGATTTTGCAAACCAACCTGGATACCTCCCAGATGGAGGGCACGCTGCCGCGCCCGCCGTTTGCCTTCCTGTTCAACTACTACGGCGGTTGGACCGGCCCGCTCCAGTGGGAGGATATCCAGGATGTTGACGCATATTTCGCCGAGGGTGCGGTGGACGAGTTGGGTCTGCCACTCGAAGTTTCTGTGCGTTATATCAGCACCGATAATTTTTCGCTCTTCCCGCGCGGCACTTCCGCTTACGATGAAGACCACCGTCTGACCTATGCCGCCTTGGGTTTCATGGATGATCTGGAAGATCACACCGAAATTGTGGAGGGCCGCTTCCCCGCACCGGCCCCGACGAACCCGGATGACCCCATCGAGGTGCTGGTTCACGAGCGTTTGGCAACCGACCTGGGGCTGCAAGTTGGAGAGACCTACACCGCCCGGCGGGTCAGCGAAACCCCCAGCGGGAAGCGCGTCACCGTCCAGTACCCGGTGCAGATTGCCGGTATCTGGCGCCCGCTTGACCCTTCCGACTCCTACTGGATTTCCAACCCCGCGTTTTACGAACAGGTGCTCTTCGTCCCGGAGGAGAGTTTCAGCGGGCGCATCAGCACCTACCTGCCGGATGAAGTGTTCTCGGCTTACTGGTATCTGGTCATGGGTGGGGACGACGTTCACGCCGAGGATGTGCCCGCGCTGCTGGCGCACATCAACACCGTGGAAAAGCACGCCAATTACCTGTTGCCGGATATCCGCCTGAGCGTTGCTCCCACTGACGCGCTTTGGGAGTACCGTCAGTCTTCCCAACGTTTGACGATTTTGCTCTACGCCTTTTCGGTGCCGATTTTGGGGCTGATTCTGGCCTTCATCGGGCTGGTCTCGCGCCTCTCGGTGGAACGCCAGCGCAACGAGATCGCCATCCTGCGCAGCCGCGGGGCGGCCCCGTTTCAGATCATCGGGTTGATCGGGCTGGAAGGGCTGCTCCTGGGGCTGGTTGCGCTGCTGATTGGTCTTCCGGTTGCGGTCTGGCTGACACGGGTGATTGCCAGCACCCGCAGTTTCCTCGATTTGGGGTCGGATGCGGATGGCCTGCGGGTGGCGATCAGTTCCGGCAGTCTGAAAATCGGGTTTGCGGCGGTCGCTTTGGTGCTGCTGGCGATGATTTTGCCCGCCATGAACGCTGCCCGCCACACCATCATCTCCTACAAGCAGGAGACCGGACGGGTGGCGAAGCCACCGTTTTGGCAGCGTTCCTGGCTGGATTTGCTCCTATTCATCCCCGCCGCCTACGGGACTTACCTGCTCCAGCAGCAGGGCAGCATCGCGCTGGTCGATGTCGAGACCGTCAGCGGCCTGAACGACCCCTTCCAGAATCCGCTGCTCTTTTTGGTGCCCGCGCTGGCGATTTTCGCGCTGACCCTGTTCTCCCTGCGGCTGATTCACCCCCTGATGGCGGCGGTCGCCTGGCTGGCGGGGCGCACCCGCAACGCCAGTTTGACGCTCGCCGCCCGCCAACTCTCCCGCGCCCCAGGTTCCTACCACGCCCCGCTGATCATCCTGATTTTGACGGTCAGTTTGTCCTCCTACACCGCTTCGCTGGCTGCCACCCTCGACAATCACCTCTACGACCAGTCTTACTACCGGGTCGGGGCGGACATCCAGTTTCTGGATGCGGGCAGTTCCTCCTCGTCCGGGGGCACCTACGGGCGGGGAGAGGACAGCGGTAACGGAGACGAAGGGCCAACCTGGGTCTTCCTCCCCGTGGATGAGTACCGCAATCTCGATGGGGTGGAGAACGTCGCCCGCCTGGGACGCTATACCGCGAAAGGCGTCTCCAAGGCCGGCGACCTGTCGGATGGCGTTTTCATCGGCATTGACCGTATTGATTTCCCGCTGACGGCCTTCTGGCGGGACGATTTCGCTCCGCAGAGTTTGGGCGCGATGATGAACGCTCTGGCGGTCGTCCCCAACGGGGTGCTGGTGGATCGGCGCGTGCTTGATCTTGGCGGCTACAAAATCGGCGATACGCTCCCGGCTGTTGTGACAATGTACGGCAGCAGTTACGAACTCGATTTCCAGATCGTCGGTGCCTTCGACCTGTTCCCGACCTGGTACCCCGACCAGGGGCCGCTGCTGGTCGGCAACCTGGATTACCTGTTCCAGCAGATGGGCGGGGAGTTCCCCTACCGGGTGCTGCTGGATGTGAGAGACGGCGTGGACCCGCGGGCGGTGGCGACCAACGAGAGCGGGATCAGCCGCCTGATGAGTTGGTCTACCCCTGTGGAGGAGATCGAATCCGCCCAGGTCCGCCCGGAGCGTCAGGGGCTGCTCGGCTTTTTGTTCATCGGCTTCGTCACCGCCGCCCTGCTGACCGTGCTGGCTTTTCTGCTCTACATGATTTTTTCGTTCCAGCGCCGCTTCATCGAACTGGGCGTGCTGCGCGCCGCGGGTCTCTCCCTCTGGCAGATGAGCGGCTACCTGGTTTGGGAGTTGTTCTTCCTGATCGCCTTCGGCGGTGCGGTTGGCACTGCGCTGGGCTACCTCGCCAGTGTGGTGTACATCCCCTTCATGCAGGTCGGCACCCAGCCTGAAGATTTGATCCCGCCCTTTGATGTCCTCATCGCCTGGGGTGCGGTCTTCAAAATCTACTGGATGTTCGGTATCCTGTTTGCGCTCACGCTGGCGGTTTCGGTCGCCCTCCTGCGGCGGATGCGCGTTTTCCAGGCCGTCAAACTCGGCGAGACGGTGTAGTTCTCTATCAGTCAAAGGCCAAGGTATGATTCCCGATTTCACTCCTCTTTATTTTTCTGCCGATGTAACCATCTCGCGGCTGGCTGCTGCACTTGTGGGGTTAGCCAACGCTGAAGGCGGTACGGTGATTATTGGCGCTTCCCCGCGCGGCGGGGAGATTCAGGGAGTTCCCGACCCGGATACGGTAGCAGACCGCATCTTTCAGGCGGCTTTGCTTGCTGACCCGCCGTTGGTATTGCCACTGCCCCAGGTGGAAACCGTATCCGGCAAAACGGTGGTGCGCGTCACTGTACCGGCGGGGCTGCCGCGGGTTTACAGTTTTGAGGGCCGTTACCTGGTCCGCGACGGGCACCGCGAAACACCGCTTCCGGCGCGCAAATTGCGCGAATTGCTGGTCTCCCGCGGAATAGTACAGATTGAACGCCGCGTGCCCCCGAATGCAACACTTGACGATCTTGACCCTGCGCAGGTTGATGCGTATCTTGAAATTCTGGGGGCGGCAGATGCGGATTATCGGGATATTCTGCTAAGGCGGGGCTGTCTCATCACAGACGGGGATGTGCTGCGCCCGACCTATGCAGCCATTCTGTTATTCGGGAAACACCCCCAGCAGTATCTGCCCAGCGCACTGGTGCTGGCCGCCCGTTTCCCTGGCGATGCTGTTTCGGATGCTTTTGTTAAGCAGGAGATCCGCGGCACTCTGCCGGATCAACTGCGCCAGGCGGAGGCCTTTGTACGCGACCATTCGCGGTCCGTTGCCCGTTTGTCGGGACTGACCCGCCAAGAACAGCCGGAATATCCTCCTGAAGCCGTGCGCGAACTACTGGTGAATGCAGTTGCCCACCGGGATTACGGGCAGCAAGGGGATACTGTGCATCTGCGTATTTTCGTCAACCGCCTGGAAGTTCATTCCCCCGGCGGTCTGCCAGGACCGGTTACCCTGGAGAATCTGCTGGAAGCGCGCTTTTCGCGCAATGCGGTCATTGCTCAGGTTTTATCGGACATGGGATTCGTAGAGCGTCTCGGATACGGGCTGAACCGGGTAATGACAGTGATGAAGCAGGCGCACCTGCCTCCTCCGCGTTTTGAGGAGATCGGCGGGACATTTCGGGTGACTCTGTTCGCATCTGATTCCCCCGTTCCACGGCTGGATTTGAGCCGTTACACAGCGTTGAATCTGAACCCCCGGCAGGAACGCGCCCTGGGGTATCTGGCGCAGCACCGCCGCATCACCAACCGCGATTATCAGGAACTTTGCCCCGAGGTTTCTGCGGAGACCCTGCGGCGCGACCTTGCTTCGCTGGTAAAAGAGGGTGTGCTCATCAAAGTAGGAGACAAGCGGGCAACATATTATGTTTTGCGCAAGTGAACCGAGTTCTACATCTTTTGCCTGCACCCACTCCAGCCTGGGCCTTTCAGTATCCCGCATTCCAATTTATAATAGCGTTGCGTCCTGTCCGAACAACCATTGCAAGGTGAACGATGACAAACTCCAAAGAAGAGCACGGGAAATTTTCATTGCTGAAATTTTTCTTGTCGGTACCGTTACGGTTCAAAATCACTATTCCCTATTTAGTGGCGGCAACCCTTTTAGCGGGGCTGGCATCTTACCAGGTGTCGCGGTCGTACGTTTCCATGCTGGAAGGGCGCTTTCGCGGCCAGTTGGAGGATGCATCTTTTCGTGTAGCAGATGGTTTTTTTGCGCTGGAGGAACAGCATCTTTCCAACCTGCGGGCAATTAACTTTACCAGCGGTTTCCCGGATGCAGTTGCCGCGCGCGATCGTACCGCCATGGAAACCCTGGTTTATCCGCAAATTGTTCACAGTGCGATGTACTTCGTTGATCTGCTGACGTCGGACGGCGCGTTTCTGGCCTCCTGGCACCGGCAGGGCGATACGCTGGAATATCAACGAGGGGAGGCGGCAGCATACCATGACTGGGACACGGTGCAGTTAGTTGCCTCAGGCACGGTGGATGAGAAAGGGGATAAATATGCCGAAATTGTCAACGCCCCCTGGGGGCTGGCAATTTACACTGCCGGGCCGGTTATTCTGGATGACGAAACCGTCGGAATCACCCTGGTTGGCACACCTCTTGAAAAAATTGTCCCGGAACTGGCGTCCAGCAGTTTGTCCAATGTCACTCTTTATGATCCTTCCGGCCGCCCGGTAATCTCTACACTGGGGGCGCCGGCCTCGCTTCCGCCGCTAGGACCGGAGGCCCTGGAAAGGCTGGATGGCGATCTGGAATATGCATACACGCGGGATGTAACGACCGGGTCGCGGGAGTATGTCGAAGCGGTAGATATTCTCTACTTGCGGGAACAACCGTCGGGCTGGTACTACGGTGTGGCACTCCCGAAATCGCTGGTTCACAACACAGGGGTCTCTACGCTGATACCGTTACTGTTGATCTTCATTTTGGGTATTATTCTGCTTTTCATGTTGGGCGTATTCGTTGCCCAGGTAATTGCGATCCCGATTTTTCGACTGTTACACGCTTCCCGCCAGGTTGGAAGCGGCGATCTGAATGCACATGTGGATGTTTATGCCAACGATGAAATCGGCCAGTTGACGCAAGGGTTCAATCACATGGTAAGCGAACTTCGTCAGCGCGAATTTGTCCGCGAAATGTTTGGGAGAATGGTCTCGCGCGATGTCAGCGAGGCAGTGTTGAGAGGGGAGGTTGCCATTGGCGGGGAGGAACGCGAGGTCGCCGTACTGTTTACGGATGTGCGCGATTTCACTTCGTTATCCGAAAAACATTCGCCGGACGAGGTTATCTCACTGCTTAACCAGTTTTTTGCCATTATCACCGAGGCAATGCGCAAACATCACGGGGTCATTAACCATTTTGGCGGGGACAGCATACTGGCTGTGTTTGGTGCGCCGATAGAGCGGCCTGTGGTTGAATCGCTCCGGCAGGCGATTTGCACGGCGCTGGAAATCCGCCGGGGAGTGGTGGAAGTCAACGCACAGCGCATTGCGAACAACCAGGTACCACTGCGTTTTGGGGTGGGGATCAATTCCGGCACGGTCATCGCCGGCAATGTCGGGACCAAAGACCGGTTCCATTACACGGTCATTGGCGATGTGGTCAACGTTGCTGCACGCTTGCAAGGTCTTTCGCGGCAATTCCCGCATACGCCGTTGCTTGTCCCAGGCTCAAGTGTGCGTCAACTGGAAGATGACAACACTTTCGAGTTTTGGCATCTGGGAGAATTTCGCCTTAAAGGCAAGGAAAAACCGGTTTCAACCTATGCCGTTGTCGGGAATCTTCTCCATTACCCGCCCGATTTCACCGTTTTTGACGGGCCGCCATATGTCAAAACAGATGCTCTCCTGGCTTGTTACCTGTACTGCAAGGGGTACAGTCAGCCGGTGATCGCGAAATCACTTCAGGTAGATAACGACGTTATTTCCCGCTGGCTCGAAACCGCATCCAGAAATGCCGCAGCGGTTGGAGAAATTCTGGTCAGGCATTATCAACTATCGAAATCCTGTTATTACCGCATCCTGGGTGCAGCCGCAGAGCCCGGCCAGACAGGCACATCCGCAAGTGCAGGCCAAGAGGAGTAAGCAATGCCTGATAAAAACCATGGCCTGACCTGGCCTGCCGCTCTGCTTGTCACGATGCTGTTGTCAATAGGTTTTTTGATTGTCGTGTTCGTGATGGCGCTTTACTGGTCTGTCGGAGATATTCGTCAGATCGCCCCCCGCCTGGCAAATTATCAGCCGGACCCCCGAGGCAGTGCGCTTTTGGAACTGCCTCCGCTAAGCGATGGCGTAATTGCCGCGGCCAGGGTGGACCGCGGCGAGGCGATATTCTCAAAACCGACGACTCCTGCTTCGCCTCCGTCTCCCACTTCAACCGCCCCGGCAGTAATGCCATCCGAAACCCCCACACCGCTGATCACAGAACAGCCTGCACCAACGGCTGCCACGGCAACGCTGGTCTATCCTACGCCAACACCATCCCCAACCCAAATTTATCCAACGGCCACAATTTACCCAACGGCCACGCAGTCGCCGCGCCCGACTCAGATTCATCCTACAGCAACAGCCACTCATCTGCCGGTTCCAACCTATCCTTTGCCATCTCCGACGCAGTCGCCGCGCCCGACTCAGCCTCCACCGACAGCAACAGCCACTCATCTGCCGGTTCCAACGGCCACGGTTACTCCTACCCGGATACCTTCGCCAACGTTACCTCCACCAACCCTGACCCCTACGCTTAATCCTTATCCGTTCCCCAGCGCTTCCCCCTATCCCAGCGCTTCTCCTTATCCATGATTGCGTCCTGACAGGAAACCGTATGATTATCCAACAGCCCGATTTGTTTTCCGCCCGGCACACTCACCGATACAGATCCCTGGATCAGTTGCTGGAAATCATGCTGAAAATGGATGATGACCCTCTGGCTGAAGCAGGCACGCGGGTTGTCATCTGCCGCGGCAACCCCAAAGCCCACCTGATGATTGTCGGTGAGGCCCCCGGCCCGCAGGAAAACATCCAGGGGAAACCTTTTGTTGGCAAAGCCGGCCAACTGTTGAACAAGATTCTGGCAGCGGTTGACTTCAACCCCGACCAGGATGTTTTCATCACGAATTCAGTTTTTCGGATGCCGCCGGGGGAGGGGGGCAGGGCCTTCCGCAAGCCCATCTCTGACGAGATTGAATTTTACAAGCCTTACCTGCTGGAGATCATCCGCCTGGTGGACCCCGGTATTATTCTGCTGAGCGGCAATGTTGCCTGTCAGTCCATCCTGGGACGGACAGGGATTACCCGCCTGCGGGGGCAATGGACACGCTGGGAAAACCGCTGGCTGATGCCGATTTTCCACCCTTCGTATCTGCTTCGCAACCCATCCCGTCAGCCCGGTTCTCCAAAAGCCCTGATGTGGGACGACATTCGCGAGGTGCGGCGCAAGTACGATGAACTCTACGGTTCATCCGAATTGAAAATCTCGTAGTATCCCCGGTCCAGTTCATCATCCGCGAGGTGGGCATAGCGTGTTGTAACGGCGATATTCTGATGGCGCGCCAGTTTTTGCGCCAGTTTCAGGTTGCCTCCGGAACCGCGCAGCACCGTAGTAACAAAATAGTGCCGGAAAGAGTGGGGAGTGATGGAGCCGACTGCTGCCGCCCCCAATGCTTCCTGAACCCGCTGATTGACGATATTGCGGCCTGTTGTGGTCGTGATCGGTTTGATTTTTTTTCCTGCCCCTTTATCGTGCCGCGCAAAAAGCGGCAAAGCGGTCAGAGCACGCCCGGCGCTGCCGTCCAAAGTAGCGCGGCTGCTGAGATATTCGCGCAAAGCGCGCAGGGCACGTCCGGAAAAGCGTACAACCGCCTCGCGGTTGCCTTTGCCAATGACAATTGCCCGTCCCTCATTCCAGTCCACATCGCCGCGGCGCAGCGCACAGGCCTCGTGTACGCGCAGGCCGGTGTCGGCCAACGTGAGCAGAAAAGCACGGTCGCGCAAGTCGCGCAGGCGTTCGCGCGGGTCATCGGCCGGCTGAGACGACAGATTTTCTGCGTATAGTAGAACTTTTTCAATGTGTTCGCGCGGGAATTGCGGCAACCGCTGCCCTGGGCGCCGTGCTCTTTGCCGGATCAGCAGCCGCAGCCGATTCACATTGATTTCTGTCAAATGCTCGGCAGCCAGATACTCGTAAAAACCGGTTACCGCGGTCAGGTAGAGACGCTCCGTTGCAGGGGCGTAATCCTTGAGCGCGGCGGCGAACCAGGCGATGGCATCCTCGTTGAGCGCGGTAATGGCAGTCTCATCCGGCGGCAGGCCCCGATTCGCGAGCACGACGGCAAAGGCGTTGAGCGCGTTGCGGTAGGTGCGGGCGGTGCGTTCACTGCGGGAGAGCGCCACGCTGTCCAGATAAGCGGTGATGGCCTGAGCGATGGTGGTCATGTTGTAATCATACGCCAGAAAGAGGAAGATGGCAAATAGCGGATGGCGGTTGAACGATGATTAACGGAAGTGCCTGATTTCCCAATCCCTGATTCCTGATCCCCAATTACCTGTTTCCTGATTCCTGCTCTCCAATCCCTGGCGCCCGTTCTTCTCGCAAGTAATGCTTGCGATAATGATACTTATCGAAAGCATTTTGGTAAAACACATTTGACCCGGCCCCCTTTTCTTGCACTGCTGTGTTCGCAGGTAAGTTGTTCTGCGCCCCCGGTGCGACTCGAACGCACAACCGTCGGATTAGAAGTCCGGTGCTCTATCCATTGAGCTACGGGGGCCTGAATTGCCTACGGCCTTATTGCACACATTCCGGGCAAGGACGAATACCCTGATAAACGCGTCTTCCGCCAAGAGTCCGCAGAATCACGCTCGGTGGACGGTTGAGCCGCACCCCCAGTTCCGCCGGAGTAAGCGGGGCATTGCCATTGACTAGCAAGGTGCGGAAAATCGCTTCGACCAGTGTGGTGCGCTGGGAAATAAAGCCCGGTGCGGTGGCAGCATACTGTATCAGAGCGTGCTGCAAGCCATCAATACGCTGAACCTCCGCCGTTTCGGGGTCTACCCAATCAATTTGCGTATCGTCGGCATCACCAAAGATCTGCTGCTGCTCCGGGGGAAGGCAACTCCGCAGATGGACCCGCCATTCCCGGTCGTGTTGCTGCCACCATTCAAAATCAATGTGAAACGGTGTATTGACAGTCGGTTTTACCAGACTAGGACGCTTTACCTCAGTCACTCGCTGCTCCTCGCTTGATTGAAAACTTTTTTATTGGGATTCGCCATCCCGGAGGCGAAAATGCAGATCTCCGACATGCTCAAACCAGGGACGCGAAGCCAACAGTGCCAGGATGGGGCCCGGCGGGCACCGTCGAACCAGATTGACCGCGGCGTACAGTTCTGCGGCGTGCATATGGCCTTGCGTGCTAAGTTTTGTGAGTTCCCGTACCATGTTAACCACCGTGCGCTCGAATGGAGGTTGATTGGTTTGGCGTTGTTGCCAAACCCGGTCGAGCATTGCCATATCCGGGACGGCGACGACCAGCCGCTCATCGTAGGCAGCCGTCACAATTTGCTTCAGGTTGGCAAATACAATGCCGCCATCAGTGCCCACCAAAACCGTCCGCACCCAATCGCGATGTGGACGCTGTACATCCACTGCGATGATTACTTCGCCGGTTTTTTTGCCGGGGCGAATGCGGATGATACTGCCCGGTATCAGTTCGCGCTCCCGATACCAGTCTTCCAGACCAAAAACATAAGCCTGCTCCCGTACAACCCATCCCGGAAATTTCTCGCCGGTGTTTCCGTCCACCAGCATAAAGCGAATGCGCGGCGCCTCGTAAGCAGTCGGGAAAAGCGCCTGCATCCGGGGCGAAAGCGGCAGAGTCCCTGCGCGCCAGTGCGGATACAATAACGCCACAGTTACCTCGTTTGCAAACGTGGTATGCTCATTTCGGGGGGAAAGTTCATCATCCAGCATTCGCTCCAGTTCCAGCATGGCTGGCGTCAACTGGCTGCGGTCATAGTCAATTTTTGTGTAACGCAACGGCAGCGGGGTTTGCAAAATGCCTTCCGGCTCCAGCCGTTTGAGATGCCACAGAATCTCTCCGGCCGGGCCCACCTCGTCAAAGCGCGGGTCTTCCTGAAGCGCCAGGTCCAGGGAGAAAGCCACCAGTTTGGGGTTTTCGTCCACGCCGAAATCCAGCGGCTCCAGCAAATCTGACGTGGGCAGGGGGCCGCCGCCGGCCATATCCAGCACTGCCTCGGCAAGATTGAGATGTCCGTTATTGACATCCATCAATAGTGCCCGCGGAAACCACTTGAAAGCAATACGCACAAAATCCGGGTTAGAAAACAGACCCGACTCCAGCCGCTCTATCAGCAAATCCTTGTAAGATGCGATCACCTCATCAGCCGTAGGGATATCCTCATCAAAATCGGGCGGGTTGTTCAGCGGGTGATTTTCAAACCCGGCAGCAAATTCCTTTTCATCGCCATCGTCAAAACGCACCCTGATAACATCAAATTCCGCATACTCCGGGTTCCAGCCTTTACGGATGTTGAGCACTGTGGCTGTGCGGCCGCCCAATGCGGGAAACACCAGTTGCTGCCCTGGCTTATAAGTTTCTTTCGGGAGGTAAAGTTCACCGCCCTCCAATTGCTGCTGTTCAAGGCGGTGCAACTCCTGGCGAATCCGCTCCTCCACCAAAACGGCAATCAGGTCCTCAGAAGGAAGCGGGGTTTCGGTTTCTAACAGGTAGTTGTAGAGAAACTCAATATCTGTGTCATTGAGTTCAAAATCGTCCCAATAATCCTCGCGAAGGGAGAATGCTGCGAATACCATACTGGCCTCTTGCTTGTAGATTTCGCACCGGCCAGAAGGCGGGCGCGATGAACCTTATATCCTGCTGCCTGATATTATACTCTACCCTGCAAGTGCTACAAGGTTCGATTGTTCATTAATTCGGGAAGTTTTTGCGTTTTCCTGTGCTGCCATCACCTTTTGTTTTCTTCAACATTCATCACCACGGGGATGAAATAAGCCCCCACCCCCACCAGCAGCGTAATCCCTCCGCTGACCCAGTACCAGGTCCGCACACCCGCCCAATCCGAGAAGGGACCGGCGATCAGCAGCCCCAGCGGGGAAACCGCGGTCGCCAGGCTGCCCATCAGCGACATCACCCGCCCCTGCATCTCCGGGCGCACCGCGGACTGGATGATCGCCATCAGAGGGCCGTTGGCAAAGGCCATCATCGCACCGGAGAGGAACATCCCCGCGAATGCCAGCCAGATCGCCCAGGCAGGTGCCGCCCCCACCATGAGTACCCCGATCCCGATGCCGATCACCCCCACCAGTGCGGTCATGATCTTGCGTTTGAACCCGCCCCAAACCGAGAGCGCCAGCCCGCCCAGGATGATCCCCCCGCCCCAGAAGGAATCCATCAACCCGAACTGGAGCGCGCCACCGCCGAAATGGTCGGTCACCAGCAGGGGCATCAACGATCCCGTGGGGGTGAGCAAAAAATTGAGCAGGGCGGCAATCGCGAGAATCCCCATCAGGCCGGGCCAGGAAGCCACATAACGGAACCCCTCCGCCAAATCCTGCCAGTAGCGCGTTTCCCCAAGCGGAACGCCATCCTCGCGGGTCGGCTGGGGGATGGCGATGAACAGCAGGGGCAGAATCGCCAGCGCAGCGGTACCTACGTCAATCAGCAGCACGTTTTGGGTGGAGAGCAGTTCCAGCAGCAGCGCGCCCGTCGGCGGCGCGACAATGCTCACCGCGCCCTGGAGGGTCTGATTCATCCCCGCGATGCGCGAGAGGTGCTTTTCCGGCACCATCAGCGAGGTGGATGCCTGCATGGCAGGCCAGTGGAACGCGCCGCCCACCCCGCGCACAAACAGCAGCGCGTAAATGTGCCAGATTTGAATCGCCCCCGCGGCGAAGAGATACACCAGCCCCAGCGTGGCAACCGCAATGGCGGCGTCGGCGATGACCATCACCCAGCGCCGGTTGAGACGGTCCACCAGCGTGCCCGCGAAGGGACCGACTACAATCTGCGGGAGCATGGCGGCGAAGGTCGCCATCGCCAGCACGGTTGCGGAGCCGCTTTCCTGGGTGAGGTACCACACCAAAGCGAACTGCACCAGCGCGCTGCCGAAAATCGAGGCCGCCTGTCCGGCCCAGATGGTGAAAAAGCGGAGTGCCCAGTTTTCGGGGAGCGGATGAGTTGAGGTCATGGTCATGTTCCTGTGCGGGGATGCGCGGAAGTATAGCACGCCCCGCAGGGTTTGCGCGTCCGGGCGCAGCCCTGTGAGGTCTTGGTGCAACAAAAGACCCTAAAGGC
>CAZPSL010000150.1:0-15504 GCA_964589145.1 uncultured Anaerolineales bacterium | reverse complement strand
GGCAGTTTGAACGTGACCTACATGCAGCCCCTCGCGGATGCGCTGAGCGCGGCCGGATACCGCGCCGTGCGCGTCAACCCCCGGCTGGCGGGAAACAGCACCGGCTCGGATGAAAACGTCACCCTGCACACCCTGGCGGCGGATGTCGCCGGTGTGGTGCGTGAACTTGGACTGGGCAAAGTGCATATCCTGGGGCACGCTTTCGGCAACCGCGTTGCCCGCACTTTTGCCGCGGATTACCCCGAACTGGTCCGCACGGTGATTTTGCTGGCCGCAGGCGGGAAACTGCCTCCCAGCCCGGAAGCGCAAAAAGCGCTCCAGACCATCTTCAACCCCAACGCATCCGATGACGAGTACCTTGCCGCCATGCACTACATGGTCGGCGACCCGAAGGACAGCGCAATTGCCTGGGACGCGCTCAAGCCCAGCCGCGCTCCGCTGGCGGCGCCGCTCCAGGCGGGCACTGCGAAGAACACGCCCCTGGAAGACTGGTGGGCGCCTGCCGGGGATGTGCCGTACCTGGTGCTGCAAGGCACTCACGACCAGGCTGCGCCCCCGGAGAACGGGGAACTCCTGAAGCAGGATTTGGGCGACCGGGTCACGCTGATCCCCTTCGAAGGGGCCGGTCACCTGATGCTGGTCACCCGCCCCGAGGCGGCCGCGCAAGCCATCACCGACTTTCTCAAATCGTTGCAATAACTTCAACCGCCGCGGGTTTTCCGCGGCACACCGGAAAGGATTTTCAAAAATGAACAGCAAAAAATACGATCTCGCCAAGCAAGCCTACGTTTTCAGTTTCCCGTGGGCGTTTTTGGCACAAATTCGCTATGTGTGGGTGAAAGCCAACGCAGAAAAGAAAGAAAGTTCGCCCTATATGGCGTTCAATCGCCTGTGGCACGCCCGCAGCATCATCACTGCGGAATACCGCGATGGCGGCTCCCCGAACAACGACACGCTTTACACGGTCTCCGTGCTGGATTTGAGCAAGGAGCCGATTATCCTTAGCGTCCCCGATTTGGGAGACCGCTACTTCACGTTTGAGTTTGCTTCCATGAACTCCGACAATTTCGGCTACGTCGGCAAGCGGACCACCGGCTCCAAAGCCGGAAATTACGCGATCATCGGGCCAAACTGGAAAGGGAAACTTCCGGAAGATGTGCAGAGCATGGCGCCATCGACGGGCTATCGGACGTTGGGCGATACCGGCCTGCCTTATGTGGTCTCTCCTACCAATCATGTGATTATGCTGGGACGGACGGCAGTCCGCGGCCCCGAAGATGTGCCTGCCGTCAATCGCATTCAGGATCAGTACAAACTGACGCCGTTGAACCTGTGGGGCAAACCGGATGCGGAACTCCCCCCGGAAGATCACGAAATCTGGAAGCCGTTTAACCGCCAGGCTGATCCGCTGGCAGATTGGCGCACAATCAACAAGGATATGGTCTTCAACCCGCCGATGGCGCAGTTCCGGGAGATGGTGGAAGAATTCAAAACCGTGGGGGTCGGCCCGGGGATTGACGTTGACAGTTTGGATGAGGAAACCAGAGAAATCCTTGCCCAGGCTGCAAAGGACGGGCTGGCTTACCTGAAGGAAATTGCCAAATCCGGCGGTAGCGGTAAAAAAGTCAATGGCTGGTCTTTCCCGCCGGACACCATGGGGAGCGCCGGATACTTCCGGGATTTTGAAACCCGTGCTGCGATCCAGTGCATGTTGGGAATCATCTCCAACGATGTGGAAGAGGCGGTTTACCCGCTCACCCATACGGACGTGAACGGGGAGACGCTTACCGGAGAAAAGAAGTACCAACTCTACTTTGCCCCGGGGCAACTGCCGAATGTGAGTGAATTCTGGTCGCTCACCATGTACGATATGACCAACAATCTGGTGCCCAATCCCCTCAACCGCTATGCGATTGGTTCCCTGGCGGGGAATTACAAACTGGCAGATGACGGCAGTTTGACCATTTACATCCAGCACGAATCGCCCGGCCCGGAGAAAGAGGTCAACTGGCTTCCGGCGCCGGAAGGCGTGTTCTGGATGGTGTTTCGGGCGTATGGCCCCGGCAAGGACATTCTGGAGCACACCTGGGAACTCCCCGGTGTGACGCCGGTAAAATAGGGTCAGCGGTTCATCGGCAGGGTGCAGCGTTTTCTGCATCCTGCCGTTCTGCACTTTCTGAAATGCAGATAGCAGAAAAGTTCACAACAAGCCTGAAAAGAAGAGGAGTCACCTATGAATACCAACCCTCAACAAGTTCGTGAAATTGCGAAGGAAGCCTACATCTTCGCTTACCCAATGCTGGAGAACTACAAAACCATGTTCATCCAGGCCGTGAACGAAGATGCGCCCACTTTCCAGGCCCCGTTCAACCAGTGGTATCACTTCCGCCACCTGCTTGGCCCGGAGTACACCGACATCGTCGCCCCCAACAACGATACCCTGTACTCCATGGGCTGGCTGGACTTGAACACCGAGCCTGTCGTCATCAGCCTGCCCGATTTTGGCAGCCGCTATTACGTCGTCCAGATGGTAGATACCTACACTCACAACATCGAGTACATCGGTGCCCGCACCACCGGTTACCGGGGCGGAAAGTACCTGATTGCCGGGCCGAACTGGGATGGCGAAATCCCCGAAGGGCTGGACGGCGTGCGCCGCAGCGAGAGTTTCTTCGTCTTCGTGCTGGAGCGCACCGCGGTTTCCGGTGCGGAGGATGTGCCCACCGTCCTGGCGCTTCAGGACCAGTTCGAAATGATTCCGTTGAGCGCCTACCTGGGGAAACCGGCACCCGCCCCGGCCCCCCGACCGGATTTCCCTCCCTATGATGCGGAAAAAGCCGCGGGTGTGGAATTCATCACCTACTTCAACTTCCTGATGAAGTACACGGCCATCCACCCCTCGGAAACGGCGCTCTTTGAGAAATTCGCCCAAATCGGCATCGGGCAAGGAACGCCCTTCGACCCTGCCGCGCTGGCCCCCGAAATCCGGCAGGCGATTGCGGACGGGGTTGCCGACGGGTTGGACGCCATCAAGGAAGCCAGCCTGAACGTTGGACGCGAGATCAACAACTGGACTTTGATCGGCGAAGGCTTCGGTTACCGCTCCATGATGCAGGGGAAATACCTGCTGCGAGCCGCTGCCGGGATGCGCGGCCTTTATGGCAACAACCCCGAAGAAGCCTACAACTTCATGGGCGTCAAGGATGCCGACGGCGACCCGCTGGACGCTTCGAAACACAACTACTTGCTCCACTTTGAGACCCCGCCGCCGGTCAAGGCGTTCTGGTCTATCAGCATGTACAAACTGCCGGAGACCCTGTTCATCGAAAATCCGTTGAACCGCTACACCATCGGAGACCGCACGCCGGGGCTGCGATACAACGATGACGGCTCGCTGGACATCTACTTCCAGTATGAATCGCCCGGCGCGGACAAAGAATCGAACTGGCTGCCCGCGCCGAATGGCCCGTTCATGCTTGGGCTGCGCATCTACTGGCCCGAACAGGTCATCCTGGACGGCAAGTGGAAGCCTGCGCTGATCCAGAAAGCCTGAGTGTACGAGAGAAAAGCAGATGGCAAAATTCATTGTAGAAACCCGCTATCTGGTTATCATCCCCGTTATCGGGCCGGCGTTGGCTGCTGCGCTGTTCGTTTTCGGGGGATATGGGCTGATCAGATTGGTTATCCAGCAGGTGCTGATGATTTTCGGGTAGTTTGGTACCCCCGCTTGTGCGCCCAAACGGCGTGGAATACCGCCGGGATGGCGTAAAGGCAGGCGCAGAACGCCTGTCAAGGTGGTCAAAAAAAGCATCTGCTGCCTGAACCGCTCTCATTCGATTGTCAATCTGCTGCGAAAGTCCCGGTACTCTGTCCGGTCTCTTCCGTTTGTCTAAACCCAAAATCGGAACCAGTTGCGGATAATTCAGGCGGTGCGCTGTGGAAAACACAAATACATCGAATAGCACACTACAAACCGCTGGTCAGATCAAAAGTCCCGTGAGTAAAGTTTGATATCGCCTTGGGCGAGTGTACCCTGCTCTATGAACCCTCTTCGCTCAACCCATCCCGCGTTCAACCGGCAACTTTTCAACATCCTCCTCGCCCTCGCGCTGGTGACAGCCTTCCTCGCGGGCTGCGACTCTTTCGGAGGTGCAGCACCCACCCCGGAAGCCGCGCCGCCGCTCCCCGCGGGGGACGCGCCCGCCCCGGAAGCGGTGGTCACCTTTTACGTTCAGGTTCCCGCCGACACCCCGGCGGATGAACCCGTCCTGCTCAGCGTGCTGGATGAAGTCACCGGGCTGGCGCTCAACGCCCGCCGCTACCCGATGGAGCCGGTGGACGAGACTCACTACGCGGTTGCGCTGCCCTTCAAGGTCGGCAGCGTGGTCAAGTACCGCTATTCGCGGCAGGGGAGCATCCTGGGGGAGGAACATCTCACCGACGGCAGGCCGGTGCGCTACCGCCTGTTCCGCGTGGACGGCCCCGGCGAGGTGCATGACGTGGTGGCGCGCTGGAACGATACGCTCTACGCCGGGCCGACGGGGCGCATCACCGGCGTTGCCCGCGGCCCGGAAGGCAGCCCGCTCCCCGGTTTGCTGGTCGCAGCGGGCGGGGCACAGGTGTTCACCCGCGGGGACGGACACTTTCTCATCGAGGGGCTGCCGCCCGGCACGCACAACCTGGTAACTTACGCGCTGGACGGGCGCTACCGCCCCTTCCAGCAGGGGGCGCTGGTCGCCGAGGGGTCAAACACCCCCGCTGAAATCACGCTCGACCCCGCCCCGATGGTGGACATCACCTTCCTGGTACATCTCCCCGAGGAGACCATCCCGGCAATTCCTCTGCGGCTGGCTGGCAGCCTGGTGCAACTGGGCAACACCTTCGGCGATCTCTCCGGGGGCGTAAGCACGCTGGCAAGCCGGATGCCTGTACTCGCTCCGCTGCCGGATAACACCCAGGGCATCATCCTTTCCCTGCCCGCGGGCACGGATATCCGCTACAAGTACACCATCGGCGACGGCTTCTGGAACGCGGAACGCGCCCTCGATGGCGGCTTCGTCACCCGCCAGTTGATCGTCCCCGATGAGCCCGTCACCATCGAGGACGTGGTGCAAACCTGGAAGGTCGGCGAGGTGGGCGACATCACCTTCGATGTTGTCGTGCCCACCGACACCCTGCCCAGCGACCCGATTTTCATCCAGTTCAACCCCTACGGCTGGACGGAGCCGCTCCCGATGTGGCATCTGGGCGGGCAGCGCTGGGCCTACATCCTGTTCAGCCCGCTCGACATGATTGACAAACTCGGCTACCGTTACTGCCGCTCCGGTCAGTGCGGGCAGGCCGATGACTCCCGCACCCCCGGTGCGTTCACCTCCGGGCAGATTGTGCAAACCTCGCCCGACCGGCTGGGCATCCCCGATACGGTGGAATCCTGGGCCTGGTATCAGAGCGACCTCCCCGAAGTTTACACCGCCGCCAGCGATGCGCGGGTGACGCCGCGCAACCCGGATTTTGTGCGGGGCATCGAGTTCCAGACGTTTTACCACCCCTCCTGGGACCCGCTGATCCCCGCCGCCCTTGATGCGGTCGCCGCCGACAACGCCAATCTGGTCGTTCTCACCCCCGGCTGGAGTTACACCCGTCTCTCGCCCCCCGTGCTGGAACCCGTCCCCGGGCAGGATGCGCTCTGGAGCGACACCCTCGCCGCGGCGCGGGCGGCGCAGGGACGCGGCTTGGAAGTTGCCATCAACCCCGCGCCGCACTTCCCCACCGCTCCCGCCGAATGGTGGGCTTCCGCCCCGCGGGATTTCTCCTGGTGGGTGAGTTGGTTCGACGGGTACCGCGATTTCGCCCTCCACCACGCGGAGATGGCCGCCCGCAGCGGCGCACACACCCTGATTTTGGGCGGCGAGTGGATCGCGCCCGCGCTGCCCGGCGGGGCGCTGGCAGACGGCTCGCCCTCCGGGGTGCCCGCCGATGCCGCTGACCGCTACCGCTCCCTGATTGCCGATGTGCGGGAGCGCTTCGGGGGCACGCTTGCCTGGGCAATTCCCTACCCCGAAGGGCTGCACAACCTGCCCGGATTTCTGGACGAGGTGGATCAACTGGTGATTTTGTGGTCTCCCGGCCTGAGCGATGACCCCAAAGCCTCCCCCGCCGAGTTGCAGGCCGCCGCCGAGGAGATTCTCACCACCGACATTTACGCCCTGCACCTGACCTGGGAGGCCGCTTCCGAGGGGAAATCCATCGTCATCGCGCTGGCGTACCCCTCCGCTGGCGGGGTGCTGACCGGCTGCCTGCCCGACCCGGTGCTGGAATGCCTGCCGCCGCGCACGCTGAACTTCCCCGCGCCCGATTATCCCCTCCTGGAACTGGACCTGCCCGCGCAAGCCAAAGCCTACGATGCCACGCTCGCCGCGGTCAACGCGCAGAACTGGCTCGACGGCGTGATTGCCACCGGCTACTACCCGCCGACAGTCCTGCACGACAAGAGCACCTCCATCCACGGAAAACCGGCGGAGGGTACGCTGCGCTCGTGGTTCGGGCGCTGGAAGTAGGGGGGAGTTGGGAGTCGGGAGTCGGGAGTCGGGAGTGGGGAGTTGGGAGTTGGGAGTCGGGAGTTGTGAGTCGGGAGTCGGGAGGGGTCAGTTGTCAGTCCCCTGTCCTCGATCTTCAATCTTCAATCTTTAGTCTTCAATCTTTAGTCTTCAATCGTCAATCTTCAATCTTCAATCCTTAGTCTTTCTCTCCAGCCGTGCCTGGCGGTGTTCCAGTTCCCCCAGGAGACGGGCACGCTCAAAGGCGGGGACGCGCTCATCCCGGATGCGTTCAATTGCCTGCTCTGTCCAGCGCAGGGCGGTGCGGTAGTCGCGGCGGCGGTGTTCGTGGACTTTGGCGAGTTCTACGCAGGCGTAGATTTGCCCGTCAGCCGCGGCCTGCTCCCAGAGTTCGCAGGCCCGCTCGATTTCCCCCTGTTTTTTGTGCAAAAACGAAAGTTCACGGATTGCCCGCCAGTAAGCCTCGCTCTGCAAGTCATCGTAACGCAGGCCCCGGCGGTAGATTTGCGCGGCAAGGCCGCGGTGCCCCAGGTCGGCGTAAAGTTTGCCGATTGCCAGCAAGTCCAGCCCGTGTTCAACGGGGATTTCCAGCGGGTCGGCCAGCAGGTCGGCGATGTGCGAAAGCAGGGCGGCCAACGAGAGCACGTCAATCTCGTTGTGGTAGAACACACCCAAAAGCGGGCGGGCGTCGCCGGTGTGCAGGTACTCCCGGTACAGTTCGGGTGCCATCCAGCCGGGGATGTCCGCCTGGGCGCGGGATGCGCCGAGAATGAAATGCTCCAAATCGCTGAGCGTGCGGCTGGGCAGGCGCGCTTTCCACAACCGGCGGGCGAGATGCAGCAGGTCAATGTGCGGCGCGTCTGCCAGAGGGGACGGCTGGCCGTGCAGGGTGTAGCGGTTGTGCAGCAGGGGCAGGTCGAAGGCTTTGCCGTTGAAACTGACCCAGGCTGTGCAGGGCGCGAGAAACGCTTCGATCGCGGCCAACTGCGCGGCCTCCTCGGCGGGGTGACGCAGGAAGAACTGCGCCAGGCGGAAGTGTTCGCCTTCAAAACGCCCAATGCCGACCACGAAGGTGTAAACCCCCACCCCAAGTCCCAGCCCGGTGGTTTCGGTATCCATGAAGGCGAACCGCTCAATGGGCAGGTCTGCCAGTTGGGGAGCGCCGGTGTAAGCGGCAACCATCTCCAGGGAGGCGGCGGGCCTGATTTTGGCGGAACCCATCTGAAAATCCGCCTTGTAACGCGTTTCCACCACGAAGGCATCCCCTGCGGGGGTGTGCCAAACCTCCCCTGGGAGCGCGTCCTCAATGGGATGTTCCGTCTTCGGGCGCGGTTTCTCCGCTTTGCGGTTTTGCGCTCCGACGGTGACGCCGAGGGCTTTCAGGCGGTCGGAGATTTTCATGGGTCAGGGTGTCAGGAGCGGAAACAGGGAGCAGTGCGTTGGAAGCCGGGAGTTGGCGGGAAAAACACAGGTTATCCGTACAACGTTTACGTCCTCCCCTGGCTCTCCCACTCGTTGACGGCGGCGAGTACATGGTCAATGAAGAGATCGAGGGCCGTCAGCCGCTCGCCGAAATCCTCCGGGAGCAGGCCGAGTTGTTCGCAGGTTTCCTGCCAGGGCTGAAAGGCCGGGTTGCTGGGAGAAAGCGTTGCGGCGGCACGCGTCCAGGTGGTGAGCAGCGGCCAGAGCGCGGCCTGCGGCGTCTCGCTGCCCAGGAGGGCCTCAAAAGCCCGCCGGTAGTACAGTTTGCGGTCGGGGTGCAGTTTTGCCGGACGGGAGACCTCCGGGATGGCGGCGAACGTTTCTTCCCAGAACGCCAGCCAATTTTGAATTTGCTCCGCTTCCACCTGGGACGCGCCCAGCAGTCCCAGCACGGCGACCGGCATCTGGGGATGCCCGACCGCCTCGGCGCGCGCCGGAAATTCGAGCAGCAGACGGCGTTCGGTCAGCGGGGGGCCTTCAAGCAGGGCGATGGCGTTGACCGAGTGTTCAACCGCTTTCAGGTAGCGGCGCACAACCTCCGGGCCGGGGGCAGCCCCCTCGCCGAGCAGGTTCATCCAGATTTGGCGGGATTCATCCAGCAGGGTGCGGGCGCGCTGGACTTTGAAATCCGCCCGGTGGAACATGCCGCGCACGCTGGCCTGTGTGAAATCGAGAAAATGGCGCGGGTCGTAGAGCGGTTTGGCGTCGTTGAGAGTCGGCCCCATCCAGGGGTGAATGCGCAACTCCCGCCCTTTGAGATACGAATCCTGGGGGTGATGGGCGATGTCGAGGTGGACTTCATCGGTCAGGCGCAGGATTTCGCGGCCAATCTCTGGCTCCCGCGCGTGAATGAAGACCACGTCAATATCGGTGGTGCCGCCAAGCAGCGGGCTTTCGGGAGAGAGCGTTGAGCCGCACTGGTACACAGCGATGACTCCGGGGGTGTCTTTGACGAGCCGCTCAACGGTGGTATCGGTAAATTTTTGCAGGAGTTCAGAGGTCAGTTGCATAAGGTTTTCCGGGGAATGGAAACCCTAAAGGGTGTTGAGCCCTTCAGAGTTTTGGCGGGATTCGAGATTCATCGGCAGTTGTTCCTGGTACGGGGGCAGTTCCAGCGCCTGACGGATGCGGTGTTCCACCCATTGCAGGTCATCCGGGCTGGAGACGTAGTTCAGCGTGTCGGTTTCAATCGTCAGCACTGGAAACGAGGTGTGTTTCTCGCCGAAAAAAACATCATACGTCCGGTTGAGTTGGTCAATGTATGCCCGTTCCATGTTCCGTTCATAGGGGCGGTCGCGCAGGGCGATACGCTGCATAAGGACATCGGTGCCGGCGCGCAGGTAAATCAGCAGATCGGGGCGGGGAATTTTCTCACCCAGCGCCTCGTGAACCTGACGGTAGACCGTCAGTTCGTCGCCCGCCAGGTTGATTCCGGCAAAAAGCGCATCTTTCTCAAAAGTATAATCGGAAATCAGGATACCGCCGGTCTCCAGCAAACCGGGGATCGCTTTCTGCTGGTGGTAGCGGCTCAAAAGGAAGAAAATCTGGGTCTGAAAAGCGTACCGCTCCCGGTCTCCGTAGAACTCGGCCAGGAAAGGGTTTTCCTCAAAAACTTCGAGGAGAAGTTGGGCCTCAAAAGCGGGTTGGAGCAGGCGCGCCAGCGTGGTTTTTCCCACCCCGATCACGCCCTCGATGGCGATGTACATTCGATGAAATCTCCCGTGGTGTTTGTGAGTATACGCAGAGGTGAACTCTGTTCAAGTTTCTGCATCTTTTGCCTGCACCCGTGAGATTATACCCGTTTGTTCTGCGGGCGGGTATAATTTGATTACCATGAAACCCTCCCTCGGCGATTCATCTTACGACAATCTGGTGCACGGCGGAATCAACGCGGCAAAAAACGGCAACCGGGGCCTGGCTGCCCGGTTGCTGAACCGCGCCGTTCGACAAAATCCACTGGATGCGCGTCCCTGGCTGTGGCTCACCGAAACCACAGACGATCTGGCAGAAAAGCGGGATTACCTGGAGCACGCGGTTGCCGCCAACCCGCAGGATGCCGCCCTGCGCCGGATGCTGGACGCCTTGCGGTGGAAACTCGACCCCGATGCTTTTGCCCCCCCCGCGGCGGATGACGATTCCCGGCCGGAAGTTCCTGCCGGGGAACCGATTGCCGCGCAAACCGAACAGGCGTTCCTGTGCCCAAAGTGCGGCGGTCATCTGGAATACAACCTCGAAACTGACCGCCTGACCTGCCTGTACTGCGGCTACACCCCCGAAATGGGCGAAGTCCGCTCCGCCGCTGATGACGAACAGCCTTTTTACGCCATGCTGCCAACGGAAAAAGGGCACCGCTGGGCGGAATCGCAGCAGCGGTTAAAATGTGAACGCTGCGGCGCGGTCAGTTTGTGGCCGCCGGGGCAAAAGGCTCTCAAATGTCCCTACTGCGGCTCGCGGCAGATCATCGAATCTGCCGAAACCAGTGCACTGATTGACCCGCAAGGCATCGCCCTCATGCAAATTGATGAGGACGAGGCCGCCCGCCGCGTACAGGCGTGGTTCGGGCTCGGCTGGTTCGCCCCCGATGATCTCGCCAAAGCCGCTCTCAGGCACACATTCCACCCCGGCTACTACCCCTTCTGGACATTTGACGGCATTCTGGAAATGCACTGGTCTTGCGATGTAAAGGAAGCCAGCATGACCAAATACGAGGAATGGGTTCCCCACAACGGCGTGGAAAACGAGTTCTTTCGTGACTTGCTGATTCCAGGGCTGAAACGGCTCGATTTCAAGATACTGCGGAAACTCGGCCCCTACAACCTGCTGGATGTGGTGGCATTCAAACCGGAGTATCTGGCCGGATGGCCTGCGCTGGCATACGATCTGCCGATGTCGGATGCCTCGCTGCTGGCGCGCGAACAGGTCACCCGCCAGTTGCGGCGGGAACTGCCCAACCGGGTGTATCCCGGCCGACAGAAGCGCGACCTGCAATCCGGCGGGGTCAACTGGCTGGAGATGACCTACAAATACGTTTTGCTCCCGCTCTGGATTGGCACCTACACCTACCGGGGCAAGCGTTACCGGGTCTACATCAACGGACAGACAGGCAAGGTCGCCGGGGAGAAACCGCGCGATATGGTCAAGACGATTTTGCTCATCGCCAGCGGCACCCTGGCTGCGCTGGTTGTGCTGGCTTTTCTGGTTTTGGGCGCGATGGAATTTGGCTGGCTTGCGGTTCCCTGAAGAGAAGGAGATTTTCCCATGCAAACCCTCGACAACATCCTCAGCATCATCATGGGCGGCGGGCGCGGCTCCCGCCTGTACCCCCTCACCCGCGACCGCGCCAAGCCCGCCGTGCCCATCGCCGGTAAATACCGCCTGATTGACATTCCTATCAGCAACTGCATCAATTCCGGCATCCACCACATTGCCGTCCTCACCCAGTTCAACTCGGTTTCGCTGCACCGCCACATCACCCAAACCTACAACTTCGATTCCTTCCACCGCGGCTGGGTGCAAATCTGGGCGGCGGAGCAAACCTTCAGCAACCAGAACTGGTACCAGGGGACGGCGGATGCCGTCCGCAAACAACTGTTCGAGATCCGCGCCTCCCGTGCCGATTACACCCTGATTTTGGCGGGCGACCACATCTACCGCATGAATTACGCGGAGATGGCGCGCTTCCACTGGGAAAACGATGCCGACATCACCGTGGCGGTGCAGCCCGTCTCCCCCGAAGATGCGCCCCGCTTCGGGCTGCTCAAACGCGACCCCGAAAACTGGATCACCGACTTTGTGGAAAAGCCGCAAGACCCTGAAATCCAGCAGAAATTTATCAGCCGGGATGACCCCGCCCGCCCGTTCCTCGGCTCGATGGGGATTTACTTCTTCAAAACCGAGGTCCTGCTGGCCCTTCTGGAGAGCAGCGATGACGACGATTTCGGCGGCGAGGTGATCCCGAAGGCGATCCACACCCACCGGGTTTGCGGCTTCGATTTTGACGGCTACTGGGAGGACATCGGGACGATTCGCTCGTTTTACGATGTCAACCTGAAACTGGCGCGTTCTGATGCCCCTTTCAACTTTTATAACCAGCAGCGGCGCATCTACACCCGCCCCCGGTTTTTGCCCAGCAGCCGTGTGGACGGCGCTACCCTGGAGGATGTAATGCTCTCCGATGGCTGCCTGATCGGCAAAGCCGAAATCCAGAACGCGGTCATCGGGCTGCGCTCCTTCGTCTCGGACGGAGCGGTCATCCGCAACACCGTGCTGATGGGCGCGGATTACTTCGACAACCCCGATGATCTGGCAAAGGGGCAGGGCATTCCCCTCGGCATCGGGCGCAACTGCGTCATCGAGGGCGCGCTGATTGACAAAAACGCCCGCATCGGCGAGGGCGTGATCATCAAGCCCTTCCCGCGCGGCACCGAAAGCGACCACGAAGACTGGGTTGTCCGCGACGGGATTGTGGTCATCCCCAAACGGGCAATCATCCCGCCGGGCACGGTCATCGCCCCGGAATCCGGCACGGGCAGCGATGCGTAGAGCGGATTGGCAATCGCTCCACCACCAGGCAGAGAAAATCCGCGCCAATCCGCGGGCATCCGCGTCCCGTTCCCGCGGCGCAAGACCTGAACCCCAGAGAAAGCCCAGCGCGTACGAGCGGATTGACAATCCGCTCTACCCGAATCCAAACGAAAGAGCAGCAACGATGAAAATCCTCGGCATTGACGTTGGCGGCAGCGGCATCAAGGGCGCGCCGGTGAACACCAAAACCGGCGCCCTGCTCGCGCCGCGTTACCGCATCCCCACCCCGCAGCCCTCCAAGCCCAAGGCGGTCGCCCGCGTGGTCGGCGAGATCGCGGCGCACTTTGAGTGGGAGGGTCCCATCGGGGTCGGATTCCCGGCGCCCATCCAGAAGGGCGTGGCCCTCACGGCGGCGAATATCCACAAAAAATGGGTCAACACCAACGCCGCCAAACTGTTCTCCAAAGCCACGGGCTGCCCGGTCACGGTGATCAACGATGCGGACGCGGCCGGCATCGCGGAGATGAAGTTCGGTGCGGGGCGCGGGCGCAAGGGGGTGGTGCTGCTGATCACCATCGGCACCGGCCTGGGGAGTTCCGTGTTCACCAACGGGCATCTGGTGCCCAACACCGAATTCGGGCATATCGAAATTCGCGGCAAGGATGCCGAGCGCATCGCTTCCGATGCAGTACGCAAGGAGAAAGACCTCTCCTGGGAGACGTGGGGGGCGCGCCTGAACCTCTTTCTGCTGCGCATGGAAGGGCTGCTCTGGCCCGACCTGATCATCCTGGGCGGCGGGGTGAGCAAGAAATTCGGCAAATTCCGCCCCTACCTGACCGTGCGGGCGGATGTCGTGCCCGCCGCCACGCTGAACGAGGCGGGAATCATCGGCGCGGCCCTGGCGGCGGTTCCGTAGCATCTGCATCTTCTCCCCATGCACATCCCGCCTGCCTTTCGTCACCGCCAGTTCGCCATCTTCTGGACGGGGATGCTGTTCGCCTGGGTTGCCAACCAGGTGCTGGTTTGGGCGATTCCCTGGCATATCCGCGATTTCACCGCCAACCCGCTTTCGCTGGGCGCCATCGGGCTGATCCGCCTGGTGCCGACCGTTTTCGCCTCCCTGTTTGCGGGCTACCTCGCCGACCGTTTCAGCCGCCGACGGGTGCTGTTCACCACCCAAAGCATCATGGGGCTGACCGCGCTCACCCTGGCGCTGCTGACCCTCAGCGGGCACGTCGAACTCTGGGTGGTGTACCTGCTGCTCTTTGTGCAGGCCACGGCTTACGTTTTCGATTTGCCCGCCCGTCTCGCCCTCACCCCCAACATCGTCCCCCCCGCCGACCTGCCTAACGCGCTCAGCGCACAGTTTATCGCCATTCAGGTGGGGGGATTGCTCGGCCCGGTGTTGAGCGGCGCGCTGATTGAGCGGTTCGGGCAGGGGACGGCTTACCTGGCTTCGGCAGGATTGTTCAGCGTGATGCTGCTCGCCCTGCTGCTGATAGGCGCGGTGCCCCAGGAAAGGATGCGGAGCGACAAACCCGGTTTTGACTGGGCTGCCATCAAGGAGGGGGTGATCTTCACCTTCAGGCATCCCCTGATCTTCCCCAGCATGTTGCTCGATTTTCTGGCAACCCTGCTCACCCGCGCCGATTCGCTGATGCCCTACTTCGCCCGCGACATCCTGCACCTGAACGCGGCGCAGTACGGCTGGCTTTCAGCGGCGCAGGCGATGGGGGCGTTTGCCGCCGCCATCACGCTGACACAGGTACGCCATCTCCGGCGGCAGGGGGCTTTGCTCCTGGGGTCGGTAGCGCTGATTGGGGTTTCGGCGGTGATTTTCGGGTTCTCGCGCATTTTCCCGCTCTCAATGGCTGCGCTGATTCTGGCAGGGGCTTCGGATTCGGTCAGTTCCATCGTGCGCAGCGCCATCCGTCAGTTGAACACCCCCGACAAACTGCGCGGCCGCATGACCAGCGTCAACCAGATTTTCTTCATGGGCGGCCCTTACCTGGGGGATGTCAAATCCGGCGGGCTGGGCGGGCTGATCGGTGTGCCGCTGGCGGTCGCGCTGGGCGGCGTTGGCTGTGTGCTCTCCGCGGGGTGGGTGGCGCGCCGCTGGCCTGCCCTGCGGCAGTACGACGGATGAGTGTCTATCCGAAAAAATCAAGCAGCCGTGTTGTTACAGGAATATCAGCATGGCATGTTGCCCCTACCCTCACCCCGAACCTATCTCCCTTCGGGAGAGGGGAACCAAAGCGGAAATTTTGAGGAGGGGTGTGCTGTCAGGTGTGTGTGCGGCGCACACACACCGAAAAGTCCAGTCCCCCCTTCCCTGGGGAGTGCGAAGCCTGCCCGAAGGGTGAGGGGGGATGCAGGGGGGATGGGGTTCCAAAATGACACGGTTTGTTGGCAAACAGCAATCTTTCTACAACATTTGCTTGCACCCTCACGAACCTTTTTTCGGGTGTACGCAAATGTTGTAGAAAGTGGGCAGTCGTATGGGCGTTGCTTCCTTTCCCCCCACCCAACCATCCCCCCGACGGGGGGAGGGCAAGGGAGGGGGGACCACTGGCCCTCTACAACATTTGCCTGCACCCGTCTATCGCAACAGTCTTTGCGGGTGCAAGCAAAAGATGTAGAAATCGGGCAACCGCATGTCTCTGCCCTTCCCCCGGCGGGGCGGGGTGTTCGGTGCCTGTCCTGTTCACAAAATGAAGACTGGCAGTCCTGCCAGGACTGCCAGTCTTGTGTGCGGGGCGAGGGAAACACATAGGAATTTCTACAACATTTGCCTGCACCCCTTTTTTCTGTATTTCGGCGAAAGTCCGAATTAAGTCGTATAATGGGACGCGCTAAAAACGAAAATGCAAGAGGAGAAAACTCGCATGACTGAATTCAATCCGGAAGTTTCCGAACCAGCAAAGCATCTTCCAGTGGGTAT
>CAZPSL010000149.1:0-15291 GCA_964589145.1 uncultured Anaerolineales bacterium | reverse complement strand
CAAATCGCCAAAGAGATGGCCCGAATCGTGTCTACAACGAACAGGGACAGGCAAAATGCAAAAAATCGACAGCCACATGCCTCTGCCCCGTTCCCTGGGGACGGGGTGTTCGGTGCTTGTCCGGTTCGCAAAATGAAGACTGGGGTGCAAGCAAAAGATGTAGAACAACGCTGTTTCCCCCCTCCCCCCGGCGGGGGAGGGGGGAAAGGAAGCAGCGCCCATATGACCGCCCAATTTCTGCAACGTTTGCCTGCACTCCACTCCCGAAAATCGCTTGCCTTTGCGCGGCAACGCGATACAATACTTTGGATGTTGAAAGTTGCAAGTTGAAAGTTGAAGGTTCACAATTGTTCCCCCTAGCCTGCAACCTGTAACCTGCAACCGGAACCCCCTAACTTCCTCCTCCCCCAACTTTCCCCCATGCCTTCCACCGTCCAACTTTTTGCCACCTGTCTGATTGACACCCTCCAGCCCCACATCGGGGAAGCCGTTGTGGATGTGCTGGAACGCGTCGGGATGGAAATCATCTTCCCGACGGCGCAAACCTGCTGCGGACAGCCCGCTTTCAACGCCGGGATGCGCTCTGAAGCCCGCAAGATGGCGGAGCACACCATCCGCGTTTTTGAGCAGAACCCCGCGCCCGTGGTTTTGCCCTCCGGCTCGTGTACCGCCATGATCCGCCACAGTTACCTGGAGTTATTCGCCGACGACCCGGAGTGGCTGCCCCGTGCCCAGGAACTTGCCGCCCGCACCTACGAATTCACCGAATTTCTGGTGGATGTGCTCGGCGTGACGGACGTGGGCGCGCGCTTCCCCGGCAAGGCGACCTACCACGCCTCCTGCCACCTGCTGCGCGGCCTGGGCGTGGACCGTCAACCGCGGACGCTGCTCGCCAACGTCCGCGATCTGGAACTGGTCGAACTGCCCCACGTGGAGGAGTGCTGCGGCTTCGGGGGCGTGTTCTCCGTGGAGCACCCCGAAATCTCCGCCGAGATGCTCTACCGCAAAATCGAGAACATCGAGAAAACCGAAGCCCCGGTCACCATCTCCGCCGACACCGGCTGCCTGATCCACATCCAGGGCGGGCTGCACCGTCAGGGCAAGCCCCAGCGCGTGCTGCACATCGCCGAGGTGCTGGCATCCCGCGAAGCGTAAAGAGATGAGCGTAAAGTGCTACGTTAGTGTTACTCTTCGCTGTCGGCGATTAGACGCAGTTGTCCGAACTGTCGGGTGCTGTAAATCGGGTAGTTTTCTGGTACAAAGTTTGTAATCAACACTTCCCTGTTGAGTACTCGTTTCCCCCCGTTTTTCTTTTTCTCCATGCCTGAAAATGCCTGAACCGGGAGGATGTAGAACTTTTTGGCATTGTAAAGAGATCGAATTTCAGGTGTATCATAGGATGATAAAATCCATTTGCATCGGGAATCTCGCAGTCGTTGTGCTAACCGCTGATGATCCTCCCAACTTTGCATATTGTGAAAATAGTTGACTTTATTCATCGGGTACGGAGGATCAATATACATTACTGTTTTCTCGCGGTCGTAGCGGGCCAAGCAAGTTTCCCAATCCAGATTTTCGATGATGACGGTGCTTAACCTTTTGTGTACGGGTTCGATTCGTTCTCGCAGCCGTTTTAGTGCGCCAATCAGCCGATTCCCGTGTCCCCCGTCGCTGATACTGGTCTGGAACCGGGGATACTTCAACTCCCCGCCCCAACTCGCCATGATAACGTAGTAAAAGCGATGCGCGCGCTCAATATCCGAAAGTGTTTGGGGCTCCAGATTTGCCAATCGTCGGAATTCTTCGCGAGAGACCAATTCCAAATCGAATGACTGGATAAATTCTTCCGGTTTGTACTTTACCACCCGAAAAAAATTCATCAGTTCACCGTCGATATCATTGAGAACTTCTACATCACTTGGCTGTTTACCAAACAACACCCAGGCCGCGCCTGAAAACAACTCAACATAACAAGTATGCGGCGGGATGAGTTCAATGATCTGTTTCCTAAGTCTGGATTTTCCGCCAACCCATTTGAACGGGCTATTAATCATTTTTACAGGTTGCGTTGTCACAGTCACCTCAAGTCACCTGGGATTATATCGCTAGAATGTCTCTAGTAGAGACATTCTAGCATAAAAGAGCATACTTGTCAACCAAATTTATACCATGCTTAGCATTTTACATTGCGAATAACAGTTGGAAAACAACATGAAAAGGTTCGGAGAAAAGTTGCGCGTGCTGCGCAAACAACACGAAATGACGCTGAAGGAACTGGCTGTTGCTTTAGGGTATACCGCGCACAGCCACATAAGCCAAATCGAATCGGGGAAGAAAACCCCAACTGTAGCCTTTGTACTGAAAGTCGCTGATTTGTTCGATGTTAGTACGGACCAGTTACTTAAGGATGATTTGGAAGTTGTACAGGAGCATAGCGATTCGCAATGAGAAAATTGACATTAACTGATGTTGAAAAATTGCGTCTGGTATTAAGTGTTTATCAGGATGGAAGCGGACAACTTGCTCGCCCAGACGGAAGCACGCTTCCCGGCTGGCGCAATTTTGAGCGCTCCGTATCTTTGATATTTGAAGGTTTAGCCCAGGAAAGCAAGGCTATTTTCGATGTGCTGGTTCCTACAGGAGGACAAAGTTACTACGGTATTTCATGCAAGATGCGTCGTGAACTAAAACGAAATCCAGCAGAGCAAAGTGTTGTCCCGTTGGAACTTTCTAATGCGGCCAGGCACTTTTGGACAGCAATCAAGTTGCATCCTGAACTCAATGAGCGGAACTACAAAAAACATCCTGATTTGGTGGGAAAAGCGATTATTTCGCTGGTGAACCAATGGCATGAAAACGCATCAGACCAAATGGGGGTATATATCGATCTTGCCAGTAGTTTTTACCTTGTACTTTTGTGGAACAAACAGGGGGTTTACCAACTTTTTCAGTTTCCCCATCAATTGCCTGATCCCCGCAATCTGAATTGGCGATTTCCACTGACCAAGAGCGGCCAGATGGGAAATCACTTACGAGGAGAAGACTCCCGAGGGAAAGTTTTTGAGTGGTATGGCGAATCTGGTGGACAGCTGAAATACTATCCACGGGTACAGGATGCCGTTTGGAAATCTCGCCCATTCCGACTGGAACCTTTACCACCTGAAAGCCCGCACGGAGTACTTGCCCGTGTGGAAGCATATTTTCCTGAACAATGGCAGAAAGTATCACAGGCCACCCCATGATGACTGACACCTTCCGCACCCAAATCCGCAAATCCCTCGCTGACCCGAACCTGCAAGCCGCCCTTGACAAAAACGCCGAGCGGCGCATCGAAGCGCGGCGCACCGCTTTCGCCTCCCTGCCCGAAGATCTGGAGAGCCTGCGGCAGCGCGCCCACGCCGTCCGGGCGGAGGTGATTGCCAACCATGAGCGGTATCTCAACGAGTTTATCGCCAACGCCCAAAACAACGGATTCATCCTCCACCGCGCCGCCGATGCCGCCGAAGCCCGCCGCATCGTGCTGGAAATCGTCGAAGCGCACGGGGCGCGGCTGGTCGCCAAATCCAAGACGATGGTCAGCGAGGAAATCGAGTTGAACCGCGCCCTGGAAGCGGCAGGCATCCGGGCGGTGGAAACCGACCTGGGCGAGTACATCATCCAACTGCGCGGGGAACCGCCCTCGCATATCATCACCCCCGCGGTGCACCTCCGCCGCCGGCAGGTGGGCGAAACCTTCCACGAAAAACTGGGCATCCCCCTCACCGACGACATCCCCACCATGACCGATGCCGCCCGCGCCGCCCTGCGCGAGACCTTCCTCAGCGCCGACATCGGCCTGTCGGGGGTCAATTTCGGCGTGGCGGAAGACGGCGCAATCTGCATCGTCACCAACGAGGGCAACGGGCGCATGGTCACTACCGTGCCGCCGGTTCACATTGCCCTGATGGGCGTGGAGCGTCTCGCTCCCACCTACGACGACCTCGCTCTGCTGCTGGCGCTGCTGCCGCGCTCCGCCACCGGGCAGAATATCACGGTTTACACGCAAATCATCCGCGGCCCCCGGCGGGCGGACGAACTCGACGGGGCGCAGGAACGCCATCTGGTGCTGGTGGATAACGGCCGCTCCGCCATCCGCGGCACCCCGCTCAACGACGCCCTGATGTGCATCCGCTGTGGCGCCTGCCTCAATGCCTGCCCCGTCTTCCGCGAAATCGGCGGACACGCCTACGTCGGCGCAGACGGCACGCACACGCCTTACCCCGGCCCCATCGGGTCGGCGCTCTCCCCGGCGCTCTTCGGCGTGGAGAACTTCGGGCATCTCGCCCAGGCCTGCACCATTTGCGGCTTCTGCAAGGAAAACTGCCCGGTGGATATTGACCTGCCGGGCCTGCTGCTGCGCGTCCGCGCGGGGAGGGTTGGTGACTGGGGGACGGAGGACCGAGGACGGGAGACGGGGGATGGAGGACGGGGGAGGGAGCGCCCCCCTGAAGGAATCGGGCTGCCCTGGACGGTTCGCTGGGGATTGCGCGGCTTTGCGTGGTTCGCATCGGGGCCGAGACGGTTCACCGCGGCCCAGAAGTTGGCCGCCACCCTGGGGCGAATCTGGTCCCCGCGCAGCCCGTGGATGTCACTCCCGGCCTTCACGGGCTGGGGCTATGCCAAAGATTTCCCCCGCCCCGCAGCGAAGACGTTTCGGGAGCGCTGGAGCGCTGGTGAATTGGGGAGTGGTAAATTGGAAACTTCCCCAACCCCCAGTCCCCAATTCCCAATCCCTAATCCCCAACCCCCAATCCCCAGTCCCCAATCCCCAACCCCCAGTCCCCAATCCCCAATTCCCAATTCCCAACCCCCAACCGCCCGCTTCCAGCGCGAACTCGAAGCCCTGAGCGGTGCCTTCATCCGCTGTTCGGAGGCGGAACTGACCCCCCAAATTCTGGCGTTTTTGACGGAACACGGCGCAGATGCCGTCATGGCCTGGGAGGATACTTCGCTCCCGGCAGGCCTGGCGGAATCCCTGCGGGCGGCGGGAATCACGATTTATAACGAGCCGCGCCCCGAAATCCGGGTGGGAATCTCCGGCGCGGCGGCGGGAATCGCCGAAACGGGCACGCTGGTGATCCCCTCCGGGCCGGGGAAAATCCTGTCGGCCTCGCTGCTCCCCGAAATCCACCTGGCGATCCTGCGGGAAGCGGACATCTATCCCCGCATGGCGGATGTACTCCGGCTGCCGCAGGTACGCTCGGCGTCGTCAGTGGCGCTGGTGAGCGGGCCTTCCCGCACCGCCGATATCGAGATGACACTGACCATCGGCGTACACGGGCCGGGGGAAGTGGTGGTCTTCTGCGTGTAGTTGGTTTCTCAAAAATAAAACGGGCTGCCTGTGGTCAGGCAGCCCGTTTTTATGGCGAGTTTGTGATGGTTTGCAGGGGGCACGGAGGTGTGCTGCGGGTGGTTTGCCCCCGTGTTCCCCGAAATGTGCGCTATCACCCCGCCAAGGGAGTGGTGAAAATTTTGCTGTACACCGCACCGGTAGGGCGCAAATCACTTTTGAACAGATGAACAGCCTGTACCCGTACCGCGCCCAAAAATCCGACAGGCATGGCGTTGAGCACATCTCCGATGTTGCGAATGTCTTCCGGGGAGGCAGAGCGGTTGACGCGTCCGATTGTCAAATGCGGGGAAAAGGGCCGGTTATCCGGCGGGTAGCCGATGCGGGTTGTGCGGGCTTCAATGCTGCGCTGAAGGGCATGCAATTCTGCCGGGGCTTCGATCCCCACCCAAATGACGCGTGGACGGCGTGTTTTCGGGAACGCGCCCAGCCCGCCTACACTGAATTCCATCGGTTTGTGCTGTGCAGCCTCCCCGGCAATCAACTCCTGCAAAACGTCCAGGTTTTTGACAGAAACATCCCCCAAGAACTTGAGGGTCAGGTGAATATTTTCCGGCGGCACCCAGCGAACCACCCGCGCGTTCACCTGTGCCTGCAATTTTCGGCTCACCTTTTCCAGGCTGTTTTGGACCTCCGGCGTTAGTTCAATCGCGATAAAAGCCCGAATGACAGACATTACGCACCCTGCGCTCCCGTGAAAGATTCCAGCACCCGACGAACGGCAGCATTCAGGTCCTGAAAAGCAACCGGTTTGGTGAGGTAAATATTCGCTCCTGCGTCCAGCCCGTCCTTGATATCGGAAGGCAGACTTTTTGCCGAGACGACGATAACGGGAATTTGCTCAAGCCGCGGGTCGCGGCGAATGTACCGCAATACCTCCAGCCCGGAGAGATCAGGCATCATAACATCCAACACAACTACGTCGGGAACTTCGTGCGAAATCAACGCAATTGCCGGGGTGCCGCCATACGATTTGAGTACCTGATGACCGCTTAACCGCATCATCTCGGCAAACATTTCCGCGGTATCCGGTTCATCCTCGACAATTATGATTTTTTTTGGCTCAATTTTACTCACGCAGTTTCTCCTTTGTCTTGCTGTGCATGGTTGTAAAATAGCATAATATCGCCCAAAACACAAGGGATAAAAGTCCCATGGCAGAGCAAGGGCAGCAGCACAGATGCCTGTTACTCGTCTGTCTGCAACTCTGTTGCCAGCAGCCGCTGGTAATCTTCGGGGGTATCCACATCCAGCAGCGGCCGGTCGTCTGTCCATGTCAGCCAGCGCGGCGGGTAACGCCCAAACAGCGCCCGCCCGCCGGTATCCCCATGCAGACGGCACAAATCACTGAAGGTGGAACGGTCAAACAATACGGGATTTCCTGGCCTGCCGTTGAACAGCGGTCCGATTACAGGTGCGAGACTTCGGGCATGTTCCTCCACCAAAAGGCGGAGCAGCGCAGCCGGAACCTGAGGCTGGTCTGCCAAAAGGAAGAGAATGCCTCCGCTTTTGGCAGATACCGCCTGCACGCCCGCCCGGACAGAGGTGGATTGCCCCTGTGCCCACACCGGGTTTGGGATCACCCTCACCGGCAGGCCGCGCAGCACCGCCCGAACCTGCCTGCACGTTTCTCCGCAAACCGCTACTACAGGGGACAAACCGGCCTCTACCGCCTGCTTTGCCACATGCCACACCAGCGGTTTGCCCTGCCACATCAAAAGTTGCTTGGGTTGCCCAAACCGCCGCGAGCCGCCCGCAGCGAGAATTACAGCCGCTACAGGCTCGTACACGGCTTCGATAGAGATTGCGGTTGACGCACCGGAATTTTGAGATTGCCCGCGGGTGCCAATCAGTACCGCATCATAAGCAGGTATCAGGTGCTGCGCCAAACGACGGGCAAGGGCTTGCCGTTCCGGGGTGTTGGCCTGTGTGAGCAGAGCGATGCGGCGCGCATTTTTCGGGATATTTTTCAGACCGCCCAGCGGATGCCGCAGCACGCGTATCAGAGCATCAGGGGTAATGATTTCACCAGGACGCACATCGCCCAAACCGGCAAAAATCTGCGAGCGGTGCACGGTTTCGGGGCCGAGAGGCCGCCCCAAGGCGGAGAGACCCGCCACAACAATTACAATATCCGCAAAATCGGGGATGGGCGGTTCATGGGAAGCAGGTGCCTTGAGCGGTAATTGCCGCGACCCGTCGGCTTCGACAAGCAGAGGAACCTCCCATGCTCCGGCATGTGTACGAAGACGCTCCAGGGTTTCACAAGTTACCCCCTGAACACGCCCCGTACCGTCTTCTTCGAGCCCGGTAACCAGAACGGTTGAATGCAAGTTGACCGCGTTCTGTAGACTCTCTGCGTTCCAGTCGCATTCAAAAAAGTGGCATCCGGCCAGCGATAGTTGTTCCGCGGCCAAATGTGTGGTGCAGGCAAGCAGCGCATCCGGAAGTCCGCGGGCGGTTTGAAACATGGCTGTGGTTTTGCCCCCTGCGCCGACAAATGCTACAACAGGAGCAAAACCAGGCCGGTGAAGACGCAATGCACGGGTCAGTTCCACAGGCGGGCGCGGATTTCGGGGCGGGTAAGCAGCGCCTCGAGTACGCCGCCGCCAATCGCCAGAGACTTTTCGGAGATGGTGCGGGCGTAGCGGGGATCCAGCCGGGGGTCCAGATCACCGATTTTGAGGCCGCGTGTAACCCGCAGACCATCATGGAGCAGGCCGCGCAGGATGCCGTCAAATGCAGCAGTGACGGGCTGCCCGGCAACTTCGGCAATCACTTGTCCCTTGTGGAGTCGCTCCCCAAGTTCAACACGGGTTTTAAGAATCCCATCCGCTGGTGCGCGCAGTACGCGGTCGGACTGGTGTCGCCTGACCGCACCAGGGATGCCGGTATCCGGCTGGGGAGGGCCATCCCAGATAACGCGTCCGAGAAAGTGCCCGCGATTGGTTTCAATAACAGCGTGACAGTTATCACCGGCAACAAAACCCGGCCCTAACCCGATAACAAACGGAGCGAGATTCATTGCGCCAGGTTCAGGCGGGAGTTTGGTCATGCGGGCATCCACGATAACCAGCGGGCGCAGCCCGTCAGACGCCGGACGGGAGGAAGACGAAGACCAAATACCCGATGTGCGATTCCTGCTGTCTGCTGTGGGAGTGCCCACCACCGACAATGTTGGGTCCACCACAACGGGGATTTCCCCCGCGGCAAGGATTGTTTGTGCCTGTGCGATGGTTTCTGCCCGGCGGGCGGTGACGCCCTCTACGGTGATTGCCCCGCGATATACGGCCTCGCAAAACGAGACCATCCGCCGCACGGCAAGCGGTTTGGGTTGTTCCGTAATCAGCAGCCGCAATCCGGCATGGTACAGCCGCCATGCCGTTCCGCTTGCCAGATCCCCGCCACCGCGAATGATTATGAGTTGGTCAGAGCGCATTTCCATGTGAGGATTATACGGCTGAATGGGCGCAGGGACAAGTTGCAACGGGGACAAGCAAAAGATGTAGAAATCGGGCAGCCGCATGTCTCTGTCCTTCCCCCGGCGGGGCGGGGTGTTCGGTGCCTGTTCTGTTCGCCAAATGAAGACTGGCAGTCCTGGCAGGACTGCCAGTCTTGTGTGCGGGGCGAGGGAAACACATAGGAATTTCTACAACATTTGCCTGCACTCATTTGCGCACGCCGTGGAGCGGCCGCCGCCGCTCCGTGATACAATCCGCCCATGTTCAAAAATCGTTCTGCACTCTTTGCCGCGGCGCTGCTGGGGCTGGTTCTGCTGGGGGGGCTGGTGTACCAAATTCCGGCGGTGAAAACGCGGCTCGGATGGCGGATTGACGCTGCCGGGGCCTATCTGCGGGGCGTGATTCAGCCCGCGGGCGCGGTGCCCACCCCAAAATCCGTGTTCGTGCCGCCCACACTGGAAGCGGAACCCTCCCCGACGCCGCAGCCATCCCCCACGGCATCGCCGCTCCCCGCGGGGACGGACATCCCCACCGCGACCCCGACCCTGCTCCCTACCCCGACGCCGACCGCCATCCCTGAAAGCGTGCAACTCCCCGCACCCGACTGGGTGCGCCAGGACTGGAACAACTGCGGCCCCGCCGCGCTGACCATGTACCTGCGCTTCTGGGGCTGGGAGGGCGACCAGTACGAGATTTCCGACCTGCTCAAACCAGCCCGCAACGACCGCAACGTCAACGTGGAAGAACTGGATTATTACGTCCGCAACTACGCCGGCTGGCTGGAGACGGTCTATCGCGTCGGCGGGGACGTGGAGATGATCAAGCAGTTTGTCGCCGCCGGAATCCCGGTGATTGTGGAGGTCAGTTTCTACTTTGAGGCACCCTACTGGCCCGACGATGACCTGTGGGCGGCGCACTACCTGCTGGTAACCGGTTACGACGACGCCACCCGGACCTTTACCGTGCAGGATACGTTCAAAGGGCCGAACCGCACGATTTCTTACGAGACGCTGGAGGACTACTGGCAGCCCTTCAACTACCTGTTCATGCTGGTGTACCCCCCTGACCGGGAGGAAACCGTGCGGGTGATTTTGGGCGAGAACTGGGACGAAGAGACGAACCGCGAAAGCGCGCTGGCGATTGCCCAGGAGGAGATTGACGCCGACCCCGAAGACGGCTACGCCTGGTTCAACCTGGGAACCAACCTGCTGTACTTCGAGCGTTACGAGGAGGCCGCCCAGGCGTATGACCGCGCCCGTCAAATCGGCTGGCCCCAGCGGATGCTGCGCTACCAGTTCGGCCCGTTTTTCGCCTACTTCCACACCGGGCGCAACGAAGACCTGCTCACCCTGACCGAGTACGCCCTGCGGGTGACGCCCAAATCGGAGGAAGCGCATCTCTGGCGCGGCTGGGGGCTCTATCGCCAGGGCGATGTCAACGGCGCGGTGGCGGAGTTCCGCAAGGCGCTGGAAATCAACCCCAACTACTGGGATGCCCAGTACGCGCTGGATTTTGTGCTGGGGGAATAGAAATGGGGCCCCGGGAAATTCTCAAGGGATGAGAGTGTACGCCAAGGGTGCAGAAACACCGGTGTCCCCCGTCACCCTTCGGGCAGGATGCGTTATGGCGTTGGTGTTTTCGTGGGCCAGCGGGTGTTGGTGATGGTCGGCGTAACGGGCGTGGCTGTGGGGTGACGGGTAATTGTCGGGGAGGGGGTGACGGTTGGGGCGTGAGTCCAGGTGGGGACGGGCGTAGAGGTTGGGCGAGGAGTCCAGGTCGGCTTTGATGTCCGGGTCGGTTTGGGGGTACGGGTCGGCTGCCGGGTTCCGGGGGCACGCGTGGGCGTGGTCGTAGGCCCCGGTGTCGGCGTGAGGGTTGGAGTCTCACTGGGCGCGGGACTCGCCGAAGGGGTCGGCGAGAGGGTCGGCGTCAGGGTGGGGGGATTCCCGGAAACCGTGAAGAAATTCACCTGATACCAGTCATATCCTAAAAATAACTGCACCTGATATTCCCCCGGCAGCCATTCGAGCGGGTTGGGATGCCATTCGGTAAACCCGTATCCGCCGGTGCCGCCATCCCAGGGTTTGGTTTCGAAACTGACCAGTTCGCCCTGACGGTACCAAAGCGCTGTCCACTGGACGCCATCGAGCAGGCCGTTGTAGGAGAAGGCGGCGTACATCGAGCCGACCGGGTTGGTGAATGTGTCGGTGGGGTCAATCGGGCGGTTGAGACCGTCCAGACCGATATTGGTGAACTCAACGATGCTGAAAACCGCTTCGGCGGGCGGGGTGAGCGTGCCGGTAAATTTTCCGGCGATAGCAAGCGGGATATGCGGCGTGGGTGTGAGGGTCGGGGTGTAGGATTCCGCCGGGGTGTTGGTGACGGTGGGGGAGGGGGTGATGGTTGGGGTGAGCGTGATCGTCGGGGTAAGCGTGATGGATGGGGTGATGGTCGGGGTAGGGGAGGGTTCGATGAAGGTGTAAGCCACCGGCTCGGCATAGGTTGACATCCCCCAGGCGAGCAGCCCCAGCACAATGGCGATGAAGACGCGCCGGTAGCCCGTCACCATCTGCTCCTGCCGCATCCGAAAGTATTGCAGTTTGCGGCTCTGGAGGACGAGACGGATGCCGCTGATCAGGCTGATGACGGCAATCAGGGCAGAAATCAGGACGGCGGCCTGAACGCCGGTGTGAATGTCGAGATTGGGCATCGCTTTCGGGGGGATATTAGCAGGGAAAGATAACTCACCTCTGATGAGAGAACTGCTGCTGAAATGCAGGGTTTGTGGTGTTTGGTGCGTGCTTCGCACGCACCAAACACCACAAACCAGATCAGGGCGAAACTCCTGTCTGAGTTACGGGATTGCTCAGTTTTCCGATTCCTTCGATTTCGGCTTCGACCGTATCCCCAGGGTGCAGCGGGCTGACCCCGGCGGGGGTTCCCGTTAAAATGATGTCTCCCGGTTCCAGGGTCATCACCGAGGAGATGTAGGCGATCAATTGCGGGATGGTGAAGATCATATCGCGGGTGGAGGCCATCTGCCGCAGTTCGCCGTTGACCTTGCAGGTGATGACTGCGTCCGCCGGATCGAACTCGGTTTCGATCCACGGGCCGAGCGGGCAGAAGGTATCGAAGCCTTTGGCGCGGGTCCACTGTCCATCGCTGCGTTGCAGATCGCGGGCGGTCACGTCGTTGGCGATGGCGTAGCCAAAGACGTGGGAGAACGCGTCTTCGGGGGTGATGCGGAACCCGCGGCGGCCGATGACCACCGTGAGTTCGGCTTCATGCTCCACCTGCTGCGACTGCGGCGGCAGGACGATCGTCTCTCCGTCGGCGATCAGCGCGCTGGGCGGTTTGAGGAAGATCAGTGGGATTTTGGGAACGTCTACGCCGTGCTCTTTGGCGTGAGCGGCGTAGTTGCGCCCGACGCAGATGATTTTGCTGGGGGCGGCCGGTGTCAGCAACCGGACGGAATCCAGCGGGATTTTCGGTTCATCGCGCTGGAAGGTGCCGAAAAGATCGCCCTGGATGGGGCCGACGGTCTCTCCGGCGAGCCAGCCGTATTGCGGCAAAGAATCAGGTTGCTGGTAACGAATGATACGCATGGTCGGTTTCTTTCCTGGAGGGGGGTTGTGTGAAGGACAGTTTATCACAAAATCGGCCGGGATTGCTGATGCAAAAGTTGCAGTGGTGTACGCAAATGTTGTAGAAAGACGGTGTTTCCCCCCTGCCTTCCCAAAAATTTCCGCTTTGGTTCCCCTCTCCCTTCGGGAGAGGGGTTAGGGGTGAGGGCCGGGGGGAGGGTTGGGTGGGGGGAACACCGGCGTTCTACATCTTTTGCCTGCTCCCAACAAAAGGGGTGCAGGCAAACAAAACAGGTCTTCTAACCCCGCGCCCGATGGTATAATCACCCTGAGAGAATTCCTATGCTCGGACTCGACCCCCCAACCCTGATTGCCCGCATCTTCGTGCTGATGACCGCCTTCGCGGTTCACGAATTCGCCCACGCCTGGACGGCCAACCGCTTCGGCGACCCCACCCCGCGCCAGTACGGACGGCTGACGCTCAACCCGCTGGCACATCTGGACGTGATGGGATCACTGATGCTGATTTTCGCCGGTTTCGGCTGGGCCAAACCGGTGCCCATCAACCCGGCCATTCTGGACCGCCGCTCCCCGATGGCGGTGATGTGGGTTTCTCTGGCCGGGCCGATATCCAATTTTATAATGGCTGCCATTGCCGCCCTCCCCTTTAAGTTCGGGCTGTTCACAGTTTACGAGGCGTTTGCAGTGTCTCCCATCGGCATCCTGCCCACGCTGCCCTACCTGCTGCTGGAATTCATCTATATCAACCTGCTGCTGTTCCTGTTCAACCTGATTCCACTCTACCCGCTGGACGGCGAAAAAATCGCCATCTACGTTCTCCCCCCGGCCTGGGGCGAATCCATCGCCCGCCTGCGCCCGTACAGCATGATCATCTTCCTGCTGGTCTTCATCGCCCTGCCCTACGCGGGCCTTGACGTCTTCGGATGGATCGCCGACCCGGCCATGTACGAACTCATTCAGCTTTTGGTGCTATGAGATTTTCCCCGGCGGCCTACCGCGCCCGCCAGTTTCTGCTGGCCCTGCGCGCCCAGCCGCTCACCGCAGACGAGTTGGCACTTGTCCGCTCCATCCTGACCCCCGACCAGATGAGTCTGTTCCTTCAGATGCAGTTCAGCGAACAACGGCACGCCCTAAACGTGCTCCGCACTGTTCAGGAATGGGGAGAAAACGACCCCGACCTGCTGACCGCGGCGTTACTGCATGATCTTGGCAAAATCCGCGCGCCCCTGCGATTGTGGGAGCGCGTTTTGATTGTTCTGGGACAGACCTTTGCCCCGCGGCGCGCCGCGGCCTGGGGGGATTCTCCCCCTCAGGGGTGGCGGCGTCCCTTTGTGGTCGCGGCACGGCACCCGGCCTGGGGCGGAGAACTGGCCTCGGAGGCGGGAACCAGCCCCAGGGCTGTCTCCCTGATTCTCCACCATCAATCAGCGGAACCCGCCCAATTGGGCGATTCAACCGCAGCGCGGCTTCTTCAACTCCTGCAAAAAGCCGATCATCTAAATTAAACAAGGACTGGCAGTCCTGGCAGGACTGCCAGTCTTTACAGAGGAGCAAGAATTTTATGACCATCAAAGTAACCATCATCGGTTTGGGGCAAATCGGCGCATCCATCGGCCTGGCAATGGGACGCCAGCCGGAAGTCTTCGAGCGCATCGGCTACGATGAAGACCCCCAAACGGCAAAACAGGCCGCAAAAATGGGCGCGGTGGACAAGGCAGTCTCGCTGCTGCGCGACCCCATTGAAACCGCTGACGTGGTGCTGTTTGCGCTGCCCGCCGATAAAGTCCACGGCATGATGACGGAACTGCTGCCCCTGATGCGCCCCGGCGCGCTGTTGCTGGATGCATCCCTGAACAAGGTGCAATCCGCCGCCTGGGCGAAGGAACTGCTGCCCGAAGGGTGCAGTTACGTCGGGCTGAGTCCGGCAATCAACCCCGCCTGCCTGGATGACATGGAAACCGGCATTGCAGGGGCGCGGGTTGACCTGTTTGAGAACGGGACGATTGCCATTTCCTCCCCGCCGCAGACTTCGGGCAAAGCCCTGGAGTTTGCCGCCAGCCTGACCCAGTTTTTAGGCGCAGCGGTGATGTTTGCCGATATGCTGGAGGCGGACAGCATGATGACTGCCACGCATCTCCTGCCGCAATTACTGGCTGCTGCACTACTCGATGCCACGGTGGATCAACCCAACTGGCAGGATACCGGACGGATGGCCGGGCGGGCTTACGCCGATGTCTCCGCCGTGCTGCACTCTCTGGGAACGCCGGAACATCTGGCCGCCGGGGCGATTCACAACCGCGAGCATACCCTGCGGGTGCTGAACAACGCAATTGCCTCGCTCGCCGCCCTGCGGGACGAAATCGCCGCCGAGGAGATGGATGCTGTCATCGCCCGCCTGAAGCACGCACAAGAAAGCCGCGAGCAATGGCTCAGGAACCGCCGTTCCGGGAAGGGGCAGCCGCTCTCCGCCGCGCCGGAGTACGACGACCGCTCCCTGGCGGTGAAACTGTTCGGCGGCTGGATCAAGCCCAAAAAGTAATCGGCGGGCTGGCGGGCTGGCAAACTGGCAATTGGTAAAAAGTATCCCGCCTTCACCTCGGTCGCCAATCCCCAGTCTCCGATTCTCCGTGCCATGCCCTTCTACTGTTACCTGCTCGAATGTGCCGACGGAACGTACTACACCGGCTGGACAACCGACCCGGAACGCCGTCTGCATCAGCACAACGCCGGGCGCGCTTCCCGCTACACCCGCAGCCGGCTCCCCGTCCGGATGGTGTACCTGGAGCCGCAGCCTGACCGTTCCACTGCCATGCGCCGCGAGGCGGAACTCAAGCGG
>CAZPSL010000148.1:0-11580 GCA_964589145.1 uncultured Anaerolineales bacterium | reverse complement strand
CTACCGCTATGGAGATCATCTCCAAGCGCGGCTCCTTCTACTCCTACGGCGACCTGCGCCTGGCTCAGGGCCGCGAGAACGCCAAGTCCTTCCTGCGGGCCAACCCCGACATCGCTGAAGAAATCGAATTGCAGGTGCGCGATGCGCTGCTTCCGCCGCCGGTAATGCCTTTATGATCAACCGCTGGTTTTGATGGTAAGCGAAACACGCCATCGAAATACTGCCCAGTTTTATCTTGCCGCGTAGTTCATTCTCATTTTAGGCGCGGCCACGGCTGAGACAATCGGTTTCAGGAAATGCTCCTGGAATCGTTGGTAAATTTCTGGTCGAATAAACTCGTTTGGCGAGGGTCAACTTGTTGTTGCCGCTTTTGAATTTGCAGAGGCTGCATTTTCTGTTCCAGGTGTAAACTGCTGAATCATTACGCATTTTGACAAGCATCGCCAACAATTGAGTCTTCTCCAGCGACGCACAGCCGTGGCCTGCTATGCAGGTTCACGGCTGTTTGCTTTTACCCGCAGGGCAGGCGGCTTTTTGCCTGACACCTGTGGGCAGATTCAGAACCTGTCCGAAAAAATCGCCAGGCAACAAACCAGGTCTGTTTTGACATGCTATGGCAACATTTCCCCCGCCCCTCCCCCACCCTCACTCCTGCCCCCTTTCCCGAAGGGTGAGGAAATACAGGGGGGTGAGGGAACACGTCATACGGATATACCTGTAGCAATACATCGGCCTGAATTTTCGGATAGAGCCTAACCGGCCAATTACATGGGAAAGATTACCGCCCTCAAACAGCAGAAGCGCAACACTCAACGGATCAACGTCTATCTGGATGGGGAGTTTGCCTTTGGGCTTTCCCGCTTTGCGGCGGCCTGGCTGGAAGTCGGGCAGGATCTGCCCGCTGAAAAAATCCGCCGACTTCAGGAGGCCGACGAGCAGGAGACCGCTTACCAACGGGCGTTGAATTACCTGAGTTACCGTCCCCGCTCTGAGCAGGAAGTACGCCGGAACCTCCAGAAGCATGCTACTTCGGAAACGGTAATTGATAAAACGCTGGAGCGTCTGCGCCGCAACGGATTTGTAGATGATTTGCAGTTTGCAAAGGATTGGGCTGAAAACCGTTCGACCTTTCGGCCGCGCGGCCGGCGCGCACTCGCGGCAGAACTGCGCCAAAAGGGCATTGCGCGCGAGATCATCGAGGCCGCACTCCAAAATTTGGATGAGGATGCTCTGGCGCATCAGGCTGCGGTCAAGCAGTTCCGCAAGTATGCAAACCTGGAGTGGGCTGATTTCCGCCGCAAGATGACCGCCTTTCTGGCCCGGCGCGGCTTTGATTACGAAACCGCAAAATCGGCGGTTGAAGATGTTTGGGAGATGCGGAATCAGCAGCCCTGACCGGGCTGACGGCTCTCGCGAGAACGGAATCCGCCCTAAAATCCGGGCTGCGTTTCAGCGAAAGCCCCAAAATATGACATCAGAACTGGAATGAGGAAAAAATGGGTAACATTGGAAATTTGCTGATTGTGATGATTTTTGCACTGGTTGTTGGCGGAGTAATCGGTTTTTTCGTCAAATATTACCTGGTACAACAGAAGAACCAGCGCATGAAGTCGGAGGGGGAGCATATTCTTGCACAAGCAAGAGAAAATGCTGCGGCCATCGAACTGGAAGCACGCGACCGGGCACTGGAAATCCGTCAGGAGGTTGAGGAGGAGGCGCTGCGCCGCCGGGCCGAACTCAGCAAGGAGGAAGACCGTTTGCAGCGCCGCCGCGATCAACTTGATCAACGTACCGAGCGGCTGGAACGGCGCGAGCAATCACTGAACAAACGGCAAAGCAGCATTGACCGGCGGGCGAACGAGATTGAGAAGTTGCACGCTGACGCTATTGCCGAACTGCAACGGGTTTCACAACTGACCACGGAAGAAGCCCGGAATATTTTGCTGGCAGAAGTGGAGAAGGAAATCCGAGATGATATGGCACGAATTATCCGCCAGATTGAAACCGAGGCGCAGGAAGAAGGAGAGCGCAAAGCCCGCAAAATTATCGCAGATGCAATCCAGCGCGTGGCTTCGGAACATGTTGCCGAGGTGACTTCGTCTACGGTGCCGCTACCATCCGACGACATGAAAGGCCGTATCATCGGACGCAGCGGGCGCAATATCAACGCTTTTGAGCAGGCCGCCGGGGTAAACGTGATTGTGGATGACACGCCTGAAGCGGTGACAATCTCTTCTTTTGACCCTGTGCGCCGCGAGATTGCCCGCCGTGCACTTGAAAAACTGGTGCTGGATGGGCGCATTCACCCGGCGTATATCGAAAAGGTCATCAGGAAAGAAACCAAAGAAGTCAACAAAATTATTCTGGAGGCCGGGGAGGAGGCCGCATACGAAGCCGGGGTTCCCGGTTTGCACCGCGAGATCCTCCGTACCCTGGGGCGGCTCAAATTCCGCACATCGTACGGACAAAACCAACTGAACCATGCCATTGAAACTGCTCAACTAGCCGCAGTAATTGCCGCCGAACTGGGTGCCGATGTAGAAGTCGCAAAGGCCGGCGGCCTGCTGCACGACCTGGGAAAGGCGATGGACCACAACGTAGAAGGCACCCACGCACAAATCGGGGCTGAATTTGCCAAACGATACGGCGTTAATCCCAAAGTTCTCAACTGCATTGCTGCGCATCACCACGAAGTAGAACAGGAATCTGTAGAAGCCGTGATTGTGGAAGTGGCAGACGCCATATCCGGAGCGCGCCCCGGTGCCCGCCGGGAGAGCCTCGAGCAGTACTTGAAACGGATTCGGGCACTTGAGGAAATTGCCAAAACCTACAAGGGAGTGCGCGAGAGTTATGCGCTTCAGGCGGGCCGCGAAATCCGAATTTTTGTCAAGCCCGAAGATGTGGACGATTTGGCGGCTACCCGCCTCGCCCGCGATATTTCCAAGCAAATTGAAGAAACCATGCAATACCCAGGGCAAATCAAGGTAACCGTAATTCGCGAAACACGGGCGGTATATTACGCCAAGTAACCTTTTCTGTTGTCAAAAAGGGGGGCACAAACGTAAAAGATCAGGACTTCCCTCAGTGCGGAAGTCCTGATCTTTTACATTTACCCGTTTCGAGTTCCCTCTTGACAAATTAGAACAAATGTTCTAAACTACCAACAGAACGCTCGTTCTATTGTCCAGAAGCCAGTCCACTGACGACAGGCATAAAAGTTTGTGTTTGCAACAAATGGAGGAGACCCTATCATGCTGAATACGATGACTGTCTTTTCAAAACGGGTGCGGCTGAATCGCGGCTTTCTTTTTGGGCTGCTGATTGTCACCGCCCTGTTGGCCTTTGAATTCTTCAACTACTCAACCACTGAATTTGCCCTCTCGGATCTGCTCGGCGAACTCTCCTTCATGGGCATCCGCTGGGCAACCATTCTGGCAATCGCCTTCTGCGGAATTGACTTTGCCGGAATTGCCCGTCTGTTCACCCCCGAACAGGGAGCAGACGAACCCGCCGAGGTCTGGTACCTCTTCGGGGCCTGGATGCTGGCCGCGACCATGAACGCCATGCTGACCTGGTGGGGAGTCTCGATTGCGCTGCTCAACCACCAGAGTCTCGGCAACGCCGTAGTAGAACGGGAAGTGCTGCTGAAGGTTGTACCCATCTTTGTAGCGGTCATGGTCTGGCTGATTCGGGTGCTGATTATTGGCACCATCTCTGTCGCCGGAGACCGGCTCTTCAGTCAGGCGGAACTGCGCGGCACCACCCGGCGGACAGTGACCCGTTCCGCCGCCAAAAAGAGAAGCACCCGTTCCCAGCCGAAACCCTACGGGAGCCGTACCGCCGTCTCCCGCGGAGTCGCCGCGGCTCCGGCAGCCAAGCGGACCTACCGTCCCGCCCCCAAGCCTGAACCCGTCTACGAGCCGGAATACGGGTACGGAGCCCGCGAAAACGTCTACCAGCCGGTATCGTTTGGCGGCGCATCCCGCAGCCAGGGGCAGGGCAGCAACACCCGGTTTTAGCACCAACCCACCACAAGGGCCGCAACCTGCAAGAAATCCGCCCGGTTTTCCCGCATCCGTCCCGCCGGGGGCGGATGCGGGAAAAATATGCAGAATTTCATTGCTGCAACTTTCCCCGAATCTGCCACAAAAAACCAAAACAGCCAAAACGCAAGCCCTGATGCCGCCACGAAATCAGGCTGCAAGGTTTGCCGCTTCGCGCCCGTCGGGCAACCACCTGCGGCACAACACAAGCAGGGCTTTCGCCCTGGTAAGGAAACGATATGACACAGCAAATCCTGAACTGGGTTATTGATACCTTCTCGGAATTCGACATCATTGACCTGCACTTCATTGTCTCAGATCTGATCGACATCCCTTTCACAGAGGATGAATTGTGCGAGCAGGCTTATTTTGACACCATGTCAATGCGCGCTGCGGAAGATGCCGACTACAGTGAGCACCAGGGAGTGCCGCTGGGGAAGTTGGTTCTCTAACAAAAACTTCGATGTATTACGACCAAAACGATTTTGACCTCTACGAAGAAGAGGAAGAAATTTTCTGGGTGGAAGAACCCGCGACAAGCGGGATTCCGCTGCTCCCGGTAATCGGATTCGCCATTTTGGGGGTGAGTCTCGTTCTCGGTTGGATGGGAGTCGCCAGCCCGGCCATTGCGGCGGATTCCGCCAAAGTGGGAGATACCCCCATTTCGGGCACCGTCATTGCCCCGCTTTTTACCCCCGAAGTGCAGCACTGGGCTCCACAGATCGCCGCCTGGAGCCAGCAAACCGGGCTCGACCCCAACCTGATTGCCACCGTGATGCAGATTGAATCTTGCGGCGACCCGCAGGCGACCTCCAGCGCGGGAGCCGCGGGGCTGTTCCAGGTGATGCCCTTCCACTTCGAGCACGGTGAAAACCCCTACGATCCGATGGTCAACGCCCGGCGCGGGCTGGACTATCTGCGCCGCGCCCTGGAAACCCGCGGCGGTGACCCGCGTCTGGGCATGGCGGGTTACAACGGCGGCATCAGCGGGGCACAGCGGCCTGAATCGCAATGGGCTGCGGAAACACAGCGCTACGTTTACTGGGGGATTGGCATTTATCTGGATGCGCGCGCGGGGAAAGGTGCCAGTGAGCGGCTGGATGAATGGCTAAACCACGGCGGGGCTTCGCTTTGCAGGCAAGCCGCACAGCGATTGGGGCTCACGCCATAAGGGCTGGCAGACCTGACAGGTCTGCCAGCCCTTTTTTATTCGGGCGAGCAATCCCCCTCACTGAGCGGCAGCCAGATGCAAAACCGGGTTCCCTGCCCCTCCGTGGAATCAACGGTAATATCCCCATTGTGGTGTTTGACAATCCAATAAGCAATCGAAAGCCCCAGCCCAAAACCCTTGCCATCCGATGAGCGGGTGCGGGATTTCTCGGTTCGGTAGAATCGCTCAAAAATATGCGGCAGTGCCTCTGCCGGGATGCCGGGGCCGTTATCCTGAACGGTCAGGCGCGCCTGACCGTTTTCTTTACCCGCACCGGCCACAATCTCGCCGCCCGGCGGGGTGTATTTGATGGCGTTGGAAATCAGGTTGATAAGCACCTGCTTGAGGCGGTCGCGGTCGCCGCAGATCAGCACCTGATCAATTTCCCCCAGCCGAAGGGTGAGTTTGCCCCGCGCCAGCACCTGAGACTGCTGTAAAACCTCCAGAAGAAGCGTATCCAACTCAACCAGACGATGCTCCAGCGGCAGTTTACCGGATTCTGCCTGTGCCAGCAGCAACAAATCCCCAACCATGCGGTTCAGGCGGTTCACTTCCGCTTCAACGCTTTGCAGCAGTTCATCGTCTGTGCTGCCAATGCGCCGCATCAGGGCGATATTGCCTTTGATGACGGTCAGCGGAGTACGCAGTTCGTGTCCCACATCGGCGACAAACCGCCGCTGGGTATAGAACAGGTTTTCCAGGCGGCTGAGCGTCTGGTTGAAGGCCGCGATTAACTGCCCGACTTCGTCTTCGGCGGGGCCCTGGTAGGGGATGCGCCGCGAGAGATCGTCGGCACGGGTAATTTTCAGGGCGGTTTGCGTAACGCGGCTGAGAGGATCCAGTGCCCGGTAGGTGACGAAATAGACTCCCGCAGCGGTAACCGTTACCGCAAGGGCCGTGCCAATTATCAGCACCCGCACCAGAACTTCCTGCGCGGCGTCCACAATTGTCAATCCGGCAGCCACCTGCAAGGTTCCAATCCGGCGGCTGCCAATTGAAAGCGGGATGCTGATTACCCGCAGGTGTGCCTCCCCGATAAAAATATCGCGGGTAACTTTTTCGGAGGGAGATTTCGCCAGCGGATCCAGCGGACGGTGCATGTCGGCCAGATTTGGTGATTGGTAATTCAGGTTATTGGCATGATCCCAAAGTTGAACATAAACATTGTCTGCCAGCCTCAGGTTTTCCTCGTTTTTCACAACCAGGCTGCCCGCCGCGGGGTCAACATGAACATTTTTGATGATTTCCCCGGCAGTCTGCTCCAGCACCCGGTCCAGTTGCTCCCGGATGGTGAGACTGATAAAGTGGTAAATGGTGACACCAAAAGCAAGGATGGTGACACCCACCAGCATGGTATAGAGCAGGGTAAGCCGGGCGCGCAGGGACATCAATCCGGCTCCCGCAGAACATACCCCATGCCGCGTACGGTATGGAGCAGCCGCGGCTCGCCGTTCTCTTCGAGTTTTTGGCGCAGATAGCGGATATACACCTCGATGATATTGCTCTCGCCCCCAAAATCGTAACCCCAAACACGGTCAAAAATCATATCGCGGGTGAGCACTTGCCGGGGGTGGCGCATAAACAAATCGAGCAGACCGTACTCTTTGGCGGTCAGTGAGATCACCCGTGCGCCGCGAGCCGCCTGCCGGGTTCCGGTATCCAGTGTCAGGTCGGAAAAGCGCATCACCTTCGGGCGGGAGACGGGCTGCAACCGCCGCAGGAGTGCACGGATGCGCGCCAGGAGTTCATCCAGATCGAAGGGTTTAACCATGTAATCATCCGCACCCATATCCAGGCCGAGGACGCGGTCATCCACGCTGTCTCTGGCAGTCAGAATCAGGATGGGAACCTCCCCCCCCGCTCGCAGCCGGCGGCAGACTTCCAAGCCGTCAATGCCCGGCAGCATCAAATCGAGGATGACCAAATCGGGTGGTGTATCGCGAGCCAACAACAAGCCGGTTTGCCCGTCAGAAGCCACATCCACCGTATACCCTTCGTAAACCAGTCCTCGGCGCAGAATGCGGACGATCCCCTCATCATCTTCAATCAGCAGGATTCGTGTGTTCATAAGATCTCCAATGCAGGAAAATATACCATAATTTTGCAGCAAAATCAGATAGCCCGTCGGAGGGGGTGCAGGCAAACAAAAAGGCCGCCCGAAGGCGGCCTCTCGCAGCACAGGAAGAACACTTATGCCAGTTCGACAACTGCACCGGCGGCTTCGAGTTTTTCCTTGGCGTCGTTGGCAGCCTCTTTGCCAACCCCTTCCATGACCTTGGCACCGGGGGTTTCCGCCAGTTCTTTGGATTCCTTCAGCCCCAGGCTGGTGAGTTGGCGAATAGCCTTGATGACGTCAATTTTCTTTGGGCCGGTTTCCTTGATAATCACGTCAAACTCGGTCTTCTCTTCGACTTCTTCTTCGGCAGCCGCGCCAGGGGCAGCAGCAGCAACTGCAACAGGGGCAGCGGCAGAAACGCCCCATTTTTCTTCCAGCATTTTGACCAACTCAGCGGCCTCGAGCACGCTCAGTTCGCTCAATTCTTCCATCAGTTTGTTCAGATCAGCCATTGTAAAAACTCCTTGTGGTAGTTAGATAGTTAGGTAGTTGGATAGTTCGGTAGTTTTGTTGGGTGGTTTGATTATCCGCCAGGCTCAGGCCGCCTCAGGGGCAGCATCTGCATCTGCATAAGCCTTGACAACGGCGGCAATCTGACGACCAGGTTCGGCCAGGGTGCGGACCAGTTGCGAAGCCGGCGCCATAATTGTTGCCAACAGGGTAGCCCGCATCACCGGCAGCGGCGGCAAACTTGCCAATGCCTTGACTTCGGCCACGGAGACCATCTGTCCTTCAAGGAACCCGCCCTTAATTTTGACAAAAGGGGATTCTTTGGCAAAATCGGCAATGGCCTTGGCGGTTGCAGGGGAATCCTCGAATGCAAAAGCCATCGCGGTGCTGCCGATGAACTGCGCCTCATCAAAGGCGATATTAGCCTCCTTGAGCGCCAGTTTCACCAGCGTGTTTTTGACAATGTGGAATTCACCGCCAGATTCGCGCACTTTGCCGCGCAGTTCATCCATCTCTTTCATGTTGAGACCGGTGTACTCGGTGATCACCACCGCATCGCTGCGCTGCAACCAATCCACATATTGCGCAATCATTTCTTTTTTTTGCGTTTTGGTAATAGCCAATGGATACAACCTCCTTTCTTCAGGGGTCAGGGAGCAGATGCCCGCCTGTTTATGAAAACAAGTCTTTACCGCGCCATGCAAGGTAAAGACTTGTCCGTAATTACGAGAAGCCTCCACCTCGGCAGGAAATTAAGCCCGTTTGGGCGCCTGCTGTCTGTGGCGAAGCAAGTTTTTCAGCACTCTCGCTCTAACAAGCAGCGAGAGTACTATTTTTGAAGGGATGCAAATTTAACAAATCACTCCAGTTCCATCGCCTGCGCCTGGGAAGAATCTACCTTGATGCCAGGCCCCATTGTTGTGGTAATCACAATTTTGCGAATGTACGTTCCTTTGGATGACGCGGGGCGCGCTTTCTTGACGGCATCCATCAGAGCGGCCATATTGTCGCGCAGTTTCGCAACATCAAAGGATACCTTGCCAATCGGGACATGCAGGTTGGATGTTTTGTCGACGCGGAACTCAACACGGCCAGCCTTTGCCTCGTTGATAACGCGTGGCAGATCGTCGGCGGGAACTACGGTACCGGCTTTGGGGTTGGGCATCAGCCCCCGGGGGCCCAGAATCCGCCCCAGGCGTCCGGCTTTGCCCATCATGTCCGGGGTGGCGATGGCAACATCAAAATCGGTCCAGCCGCCCTGGATTTTCTTGATCATTTCGTCATCATCGGCGATGTAATCTGCACCGGCTTCGCGGGCCAGCGCAGCACCCTCGCCCTGAGCGAAAACCAGCACCCGGACGGTTTTGCCTAACCCGTGGGGCAGAACGACTACATCGCGGACCTGCTGGTCGGCATGACGGGGGTCAACTCCCAGGCGCATGTGAATCTCCACGGTGGCGTCAAAATTGGCATAGGAGGTTTCTTTTGCCAGTTTCAGCGCTTCCAGTGGGGGGTATTGTTTGTTGCGGTCGATTTTTTGCAGTGCTTCTCGATATTTTTTTCCGTGCTTAGCCATGAATTACTCCTTGGTGGTGGACAGGCATTGCGCCTGTTTGGCGGGCGTGCAGGACGCCCTCCCACTGGGACTAGTCAACGACCTCGATGCCCATGTTGCGGGCAGTGCCCTCGATCTGGCGCATCGCGCCTTCAATATCGATGGCGTTGAGGTCGTTCATTTTGATTTCAGCGATTTCGCGAACTTGATCGCGGGTCACTTTGCCAACTTTGACACGGGGAGATTCCCCGGAACCTTTTTCCACACCGGCGGCTTTTTTCAGCAGCGCCGAGGCAGGCGGGCTTTTGAGGACGAACTTGAAAGAGCCATCGGTGAAGATGCTGATTTCGGCAGGGACAATTTCACCCATGCGGCTCTGCGTGCGGGCATTGTATTCCTTGCAGAACTGCATCAGATTGATCCCGTGCGAAGCCAGCGCGGGGCCGATGGGGGGTGCAGGGTTGGCCTTGCCGGCCTGAATCTGCAACTTGACAATTGCTTTGAGTTTCTTTGCCATTCTTTTCTCCTTTGTGGTGAATAAACGCCGCTGGCACGGCGTCTACCTTGGCGGATGCTGCCATCCTCCCACAGGTGTATACTTGTTCTCCACGAAGTCACTCAGACACCGAATTTCTAATCTGCGGCCGCGTGCCCTGGTGGTGAAATTAGGAAATTTCAGTTATGCCTTTTCGACCTGTAAAAAGTCCAACTCGACCGGGGTTTCCCGGCCGAAGAAGTTGACCATCACGCGGACCTTGGCACGCTCCATATCAATTTCGGCGACGGTTCCCCGGAAATCGTTGAAGGGGCCGTCCACAATGCGGACGCGTTCTCCGGGGCGGAAGGTGACTTTGATGCGGGGGGCATCGGCTTCCATGCGCTTGACGATCTGGGCGACCTCTTCAGGGCGCAGGGGGATCGGCTGGTTGCCCATGCCGACGAAGCCGGTTACGCCAGGGGTGTTACGCACCACGTACCAGGATTCCTCGTTCATCAGCATATTCACCAGAATATAGCCGGGGAACACGCGGCGTTCCACCGTGCGGCGCTTGCCATCCTTGACTTCGATCTCCTCCTCAGTGGGGACAACCACATCGAAGATTTGATCTTTCATGCCCATTGTTTCGATACGCTGTTCGAGGTTGTGGCGCACCTTGTTTTCGTAACCGGAATAGCAATGCACAACGTACCAGGCCCGGCCGTCATCTTCGGGTTCGGGCTGCTCCGGCACGTCGGTTTGTTCCGGTTCCTGGATGACTTCAGCGTCTTCCACTTCCGGCTGTTCTTCCGGGGTTTGCGTATCTGTACTCACAAGATTTCCAATCTGTTGACGAGATTCAGCCAGCCAACAAGGCCGTGTTTCTTACGTTTCTCGAAATCAGCAGCGAGGGCCGCCGTTTTTCGAACTCAGTAACTCAGGATCAGCGCGAACAGGCGGGTGAAAATATAATCCAACGTGCCAAGAAAAATACTCATCACGGTCACTACTGCAATGGTGATCATGGTCAGGTTGGTGGCCTCCTGGCGGGTAGGCCAAGTCACTTTGCGCAGTTCGCCGCGCGTTTCGCTGTAATAGCGCTGGATCGCGTTCTGTTGTTTGCGGGGTGTTTTTTTCTTTGCCACAAAATGCTCCTGGACGTTTCAAATGACGTTGCGCCGAATTTCGCTTGCGGCGAAAACGCCGTCTCCGGGGACGGCGCTTTGTTTTATGGCAGGCGAGGAAGGACTCGAACCCTCAACCTACGGTTTTGGAGACCGTTGCTCTGCCAAATTGAGCTACTCGCCTGTGTTCAGGACTGGCGGTTCTGGCAGGACCGCCAGTCCTCTCGTACAAATTCGCTATCGGGTCTCACGATGCAGCGTATGCCTGCGGCAACGCGGACAAAACTTGTTGAACTCCAACCGACCGGGGTCGTTCCGGCGGTTCTTCTCGGTTGTGTAATTTCGTTCCTTGCACTCCGTGCAGGCCATCGTCACAACCGGGCGGACACCTTTCTTACCAGCCATACGAACACTTCCTTTACCAAACCGTTCATCTGCCTGTGAGCGTATGAACGTCTGAAGTTACAAATCAGTCGAGGATCTTGGTGATCACGCCTGCGCCGACGGTCAGACCGCCTTCCCGGATTGCAAAGTTGTGGCCCTGCTCCATCGCTACCGGCACAATCAACTCCACTTCCATGTTCACGTTATCTCCGGGCATCAC
>CAZPSL010000147.1:0-3726 GCA_964589145.1 uncultured Anaerolineales bacterium | reverse complement strand
CAGGAGATCATCCTGGGCGGCGGCTCCCCGCTGGATGCGTGGTTCACCCGCGAAGCCCGTCAGCAACTCCTGGATGAGCACCTGCAAGGGCGCGCCAACCACGGCAAGCGGATCTACGCGCTGGCCGCGCTGGCGTTGTGGCGGTCACAATCCGCAGCGGGGGAGCGATGAAGAATTCATCCCGGTTTTCCCGTCAGCAGGAAGCCGGCGACTTTCAAAACCAGGAACGAAACAATGAGACTGAAAATTGCTATTGCTGCCCGCGGTTTGAATGCGCCGCCCAGTGGACCGCGTTTTTACATTGAAAATTTCACACGGGCTTTTGTGCAGGCGGCAGCGGAGCATGAGATTTTTGTGTACTACAACACACCCGATTTGCCCGGATCCTATCCGGCAGCCAGTGAACGCGTGTTACCCAACCTGCCGAACCTTCTTTGGGATCACTTGGCCCTGCCGCTGGCTTTGCGGAAGGATGGGATTGATGTTGCCATTTACCCCAAAGGAACTATTTCGCTTGTTTCGCCCTCGAAAGATATCCCGATTGTGCTTGATTTGGGGTATTTTTATCCTCAAATTAATGCTTACAAGAAATTGGATACCTGGTATATGCGTACCGCCCTTCGTTTTTCTGCGCACCGTTCCTGGGGTATTTTTGCGATTTCGCAGTACACTGCCGATGATGTTGTTCGCTTTTTCGGTGTACCGCAGGACAAGGTGCAAACCATTTATGGCGGGGCAGACCGGGAGTTGTTTGCGCCGGTGAGTGATCCTGCCAAACTGAGTGCCGTTGAGCAGGCGTACAATTTGCAGCGGCCTTATATTTTTTGCCCTACATCTATCTCGCCGCGTAAAAACATAGACCGCTTGCTGGATGCTTTTGAGCGCGTTCAGGGAAGAATACCTCATCATTTGTATTTCACGGGGGGGCTTTCCTGGAACAGTGCAAAAACAACGGCCCGGCTGCGATATCCATTAGACCGCCGTGTTCACCGGCTGGGACATGTGCCGGTGGCTGATATGCCTGCAATTTACACGCTGGCCGATTTTACGGTTTACATCTCTCTGTTTGAGGGCTTCGGATTGCCGGTGGTGGAATCTTTTTTGTGTGAAACCCCCGTTTTGGCATCGGATCAAACCTCCCTGCCGGAGGTGGCCGGTGATGCGGCTCTGCTGATTCCTGCACGGGATACCGATGCGATTGCCCAGGCTCTGCTGCGCCTTGCGCAGGATGCAGATTTACGGGCCAGTCTGGTTGTCCGCGGAAAACGGCAGGCGCAGCAATTTACCTGGGAAAAAACCGCCCAAACTGCGCTAAAATGGATCGAGAATCATGTTGCAGCCTGAGTATTCCCCACCAGTTAAATGGAGCAGAGATGATTTACACAGGTGTTTGGGATTGCATTCCGGGCTGACTTGGGGGGCAAAGAATGTCTGGTAAGAAAGTTTGGTTTCTGGCAAAAGTCATTTTGGCAGTGACTTTGGTTGGCGTTGTAGTTTCCAAACTTCAATGGGAACAAGTGCGAGCGTTATTGCACCGTATCGAATTAGGCTGGTTTGCCCTGTCGGCAGGAGCGTTTGTTCTGATGTCGTTACTCAAGGCAGGGCAATACTATGTGCTGATTGGCGGTGAGCGGGTATCGTATGGAAAAACTGTGCGCACGGTGATTTGGCAGAACGCTATTTCTAATTTCATCGGGACGGGGGTTGGAATTGCTTCTTACATGACCATGTTGAAAGTTGAGCAGGATGTCTCGTTGGCGCGTTCTGGCGTAGCCTTTATCATTACGAAATTTGGCGATTTACTGGCGATTTTCTTGTATCTTGTGGTTTCTGCGGCTGTAGTTTGGCAGGAGATTGTGCCCCTTCAGTGGCTAACGGCTGTGCTGTCAGCCATGCTGCTTTCTGGTATCGCCGTTTTTTTGTTAACGGTGATTTGGAAAAACCGGTTTGTGGACTGGGTTGTTGGTGTCTGTTTCCGGCTTCGGTTGACGCGTTTTGCCATCGTCGAGAAGGGGCTGAACTTGCTGAATGCTCTTGCTCAGGAAAATCGGCAATCCGTGTTCGACCGCCTGCGGATTGGCATCCTGCTTTCTGTGCTGTACATGACGGCGACGATGGGATTTGCCTTGTCTGGCATGAGAACATTTGGTGTTCCGGTTGATGCTTGGGCAGTCATTTACGTTTCGGCGCTAATTCAATTGGTGTCGTTTGTGCCTGTGCAGATTTTGGGCGGGCTGGGTGTTTCGGAGATGACCGTGGTGTACCTTTACGGCTTTTTCGGGATCGACCAGGGCGAGATGGCAGCAGTGGCATTGGGACAGCGGTTTGTACTCTATTTGTTGACTATTCTGTCCTTGCTCTACCTGCCGTTGGATTCATTGCTTTACCCTTCGGTTGTACGGGATCATTCAGATGATGACTGAAAAGAACTCTTTTTATTTTCGCTTTTTTCTTGGGGGATTGGCGTACTTGGCCGTGCTTGGCTATGTCAGCGCCCGTGTGGGTGCGACCTTATCGCCGCGACAGCGCGCGGCGCTGTGGGCGGGCTATGCCCTGGTTGTGGGGGCGTACTTCACCCTCGCGGTGCTGTGGCGGTGGAAACCGTCGCGGCTGGCAGGTGCGTTGACGAGCGGGAAACGTCTTTTTGACGAGTACCGGGTACTGCGTGTAGCCATATTCGGCGCGCTGATGCTCCTGCCGCTGCTCCTGGTTTTCACCAACCTGACCCGCGGCCTGATGGGAAATGCACTCTTCCGCCTGCTTGTTTTCGTCCCTTTCATCCTGGGTGCATCGCTTGTTTGGCCCTGGGGGGAGCCGCGCCCCTTCGGGCAGCGGGTACTCGCCGCGCTCCTGACGCTGTCGCTGGTTTTTATGGTCTGGCTGCAACTGCGCTGGGTGGTGGATTACCCCTTCTCGCTCACCTGGTCGGAAGGCAACCGCTTCTACGATTACTCGCTGATTTTCGGCAAATCCATCTACCAGTATTCGGGTGACGATTTGCGCGTCCCGTACTTTTCGCCGGGACGTTACGCCTTGTGGGGCATCTGGTTCCTGATTCCCGGCCTGCCGATCTGGTTCCACCGCCTGTGGAACGCCTTTTTGTGGGTTGTTCCGCCGCTCCTGCTGGGCTGGCTCGCCGGGCGGAACATCGAACGGCGCTTTCTGCGCGTTTTTTTCGCCATTTGGCTCGCGCTTTTCATCAGCCAGGGCCCGGTTTACCCCCCGCTGGTGCTGGCGGCGATCCTTGTCGTTGCTTTTGACGGGGTTTCTCTGGGGCGGCGTGCTCTCTCTGTTGCCGGAAGCAGCCTCTACGCCGGTCTGAGCCGCTGGACGTGGATGGCCGCGCCGGGCATGTGGGGCGTGCTGCTCGACCTGGGTGAGTATTATCCCCGGCGGGCGGGTTCCTGGTTCCGCCGCCTGTGGCCTGCCGTTCTCATCGGGCTGGCGGGTTCTGCGCCGGGATTACTGGTCAACTGGAAGAACCTGTTTGGTCCCGCGGATGTCGCGCTGGCGACCTCTCAGCCGCTGCTCTGGTACCGGATGTGGCCCAACCCCACGTATCCGCCGGGTATTTTGTGGGGCATTGTGCTGGCGACCGGCGCGGTCGTCGCCCTGCTGTTGGGCTTGGTGTTCACCCGTCGCTGGCGGCTGACCCCTTTGCAGATGCTCGCCTTCGGGGCCGCGGCTGCGGCGACTTTCGCCGTCGGGCTGGTGGTCAGCATGAAG
>CAZPSL010000146.1:0-2800 GCA_964589145.1 uncultured Anaerolineales bacterium | reverse complement strand
AACTCGCCAGCAGAAAACCCTCCCGGCCCCGTCAGTGGCGAAACCCGTGTGTTGCGCGGCGGCTCTTGGTACTACTTCGGAGACGTTCGTTCCGCTAACCGCCTCGGGGACGTCCCTTCTTTCACTTGGCTCGACCTCGGTTTCCGTTGCGCCCGCTCGCCTTGAGTACAGTCGTTAGTGGTCAGCGGCCTGCCCTGAGCGGAGCCGAAGGGTCTGCGGTCAGGACGATGGAATAAACCGCGAAGAGCGCGAAGAAAAACGATATGGAAAAGGCAGTTGGCGAATCAGCGAGTCGGCGAATCAGCGAGTCAGCAACCTGCAACTTTCAACCTGAAACCTGCTACCTGTAACCTGTAACCTGTAACCTGATACCTACGGAGTATCAAAATGACAATTTTTCAACCCGGAGACACTTTACTTGGGAAATATCGAATCGAAAAATTGTTGGGGCGCGGCGCGTTTGGCGAGGTGTATCTGGCTAAGCATATGAAGTTACATGCTTACAGAGCGGTTAAGGTGCTGCGCAAAGATACTCCCGGCCTGGGCAGCACATTATTCAACAACTTTCGCCAGCAGTTTGCCTTAGAAGCCCAACTGGGCGCGCGCCTGAGTCATACCAATATCATCCATGTTTATGATTTCGAGCAAGAGAACAATATGCTGATTCTCAGCATGGAGTACGCCCCGCGCGGAAATTTGGCCGATTTTTTGAACGATAAACGGCAGCGCGGCGAAATTCTTCCCTCGCGTCGCGCGATTCGTATTGCGCAGGATATCGCCAACGGCCTGGCCGCCGTTCACAAACGCGGCATTGTACACCGCGATATCAAACCATCCAATATCATGCTGGGGGAAAAAGGCGAAGCCAAAATAGCCGATTTCGGTCTCGCCCAGGTTCCGGGCGGCCCCAGTATGCGCTCAAAATTAAGCCAGCCCAAGCACCACCCCGGAACCCCCGGCTATATGAGTCCTGAGCAGAAAACTTCGCTGGAACTGTTAACGCCCGCATCCGATGTGTATAGCCTGGGACTGGTACTCTACGAGATGCTCACCGGTCAGGTCCTGTTCCACCGCGATACCCCAATAAAGGCCTTGCAAGAGCACCTGGATGAAGATGCCTGGCTGCGCTCCCGCCCGACAGCGATTCCCCCGGAACTTTCAACGGTGTTGGGAAAAGCCCTGGCCCCCGAGCCGGATGAACGCTATCAAACAGCCGAAGAATTCGCCCAGGCCCTAAAAACTGTCCTGGGCGAAGCACCAACCACCCCGCATCTGCCGCCAATAGGCTACCGCGAACCGTCGGAGACGGCATCGCAGTCGGAGCGTTCAGCACCGAGTGAAGTTCCACCGCCGCCTCCCTCGCAACCCGGCAAGCCAAAATCTCTTATCTGGATTTTTTCCGGTTTATTTGGCCTTATTTTGTTGTGTATGATGATTTTGGCATTGGGGCTGTTTTTCTTTTTGCCGAAGCCGAGCGATGAAACCGCATCTCAAATTCCCCCCTCAATAACAGCGGTTCTGCCCGCAGCCGCACCCCGGGATACGGCAACCGCGTCCCCCGCAGCATGGACTGCTACGCCCACCCCGGCTGAATCGCCCACCCCTTCTCCCACACTGCCGCCTTCCAGTACAGCAACCTCCCAGGCGGAGGTTATCCCCGCATCCTTCCAGATTACCCGGCTGCGGACTATCCAAATCTCGGCGCAGGACGATGTTAGCAGTGTGGCTTTTTCGCGCGATGGACGCTTGATTGCATCGGCGGCGGGCGACCGGGTGGTGAGAATCTGGCAGGCAAGTGACGGCGCGCTGTTGCACGAGATGGGCGGTCATGTGGGCAGCGTTGACAGTTTGGCTTTTTCGCCCAGGGGAGATTGGCTGGTTTCTGCCGGGATGGACAGCATTATTCGGGTTTGGAATGTGCGCGATGGAAGTTATGAGCGCACCTGGGAAGCGCACAAAGACGGTATTGCCTATGTGGGCTTCTCGCCGGATGGCAGGCGGCTGGTTTCGGGCGGCGGCTGGAATGACGCCAGCGTGCAATTGTGGAACCCGGCCAACGGTCAGCGCATTGGACATCCTTTCACCGGGCCGTCCTCCTCGGTGCGGAGTGTCGCGCTCTCCCCCGAATTATCGTTGATGGCCGCGGTTTCCACGCAAACGCAAACGGTGTGGGTGTGGAATATTGAGCGGCTGGTGATTTCGCATAATTTGGATGCGCCCTCAAACCCGCGTAGCGTGGTTTTTTCGCCCGATGGCCGTTTGCTGGCTTCAGGCTGGAAGGATGGGGTGATCCGCCTGTGGAAGATTGACCTGGAAACCGCAGCCCCGCAGGATGATTTGACGGGCGCCCGCGGTGCGATTCTCAGCCTGGCATTTTCGCCGGATGGAACCCGTCTGGCGGCTGGCTCGGAAAATGGGACGGTTTATATTTGGGAGGTTGACAACGGCCAATTGCTCGCTACGCTGCGGGAACATACCGGCCCGGTTTGGAGCGTAGCCTTTACCCCGGACGGCCGCACCCTGCTCACCGGCTCAGCAGATGGGACGGCGGTGGTGTGGAAGATTGACGGTTAGGGGGCAGCGGCCTGCCCTGAGCGGAGCCGAAGGGTCTGCGGTCAGCCGTCAGCAGGCAGCAACCTGACCCCTTGTCACCTCCAGACTCACATCCGAAAGGAATCAACCCATGCTCCCTACTCTCTTTTGCCCCAAATGCAACGCCTTCATCGGCCCCACGGTCCCGACTTGCCGCCATTGCCATTGGCAGCGCCCGGAGAATAGCGGTCAGGGGGCGGCGGTTAGT
>CAZPSL010000145.1:0-18213 GCA_964589145.1 uncultured Anaerolineales bacterium | reverse complement strand
GAAACTGAGGCCCTCCACAACCCGCGTCGGAATCTCCAGATCGCGGGCGCGGCGCAAAATTTCGGGGCCGGTGGCTTCCGCAATCAACGGGTGCCCAGGGACGGCGTAAATCACCCCTTCGGGACGCTTCCCCAATTCCAGGATTTCTTCCACAATGCGGGCGTAAACGTCCTCGAAGGAATCCAGTTCCTCGTAAAGAAAATCGAAGGTGTGAATTTTGAGATGCGCAGGCAGTTCCGCCGCAACGGGATGCTGCGCGGTGCGCAGGTAGAGTTCATCCGCATCCTGAAGGGTTTGCCAGGCACGGCGGGTGAGGAGATCGGCGCTGCCGGGGCCGAGGCCGAGGAGAGTGATCATGAGGCGGGAGTCGAGAGTCGAGAGTCGAGAGTAGGGAGTCGAGAGTGGGGAGTCGAGAGTGGGGAGCGGGGGGGCGCTGTGCGTTAAAGCAAAACGTAATGCGTGGAGCGGGTGCTGTTGCTCCGCGCATTACGTCCGTACCCTGTACGCTGTACCCTGTACGCTGTACGTTTAACGCTTGGTGTAGGTCGGGGCCTTGCGGGCGCGCTTGAGACCGGGCTTCTTGCGTTCCTTTTCGCGGGGGTCGCGGGTCAGGAAGCCGTTTTTGCGCAGGGTCGCCTTCAGGTCGGGGTCAAGTTTGAGCAGCGCGCGGGCGATGCCCAGTTTGACGGCGTCGGTCTGGCCGGTGATGCCGCCGCCCTTGACGAGTACGCTGATATCGAGGCTGCCGCGGCGACCGGCGACTTCCAGCGGGCCCATGATGGCTTTGAGATCGCTCTCGCGGGTGAAATAAACGTCCAGCGGCTTTTCGTTGACCACGAACTCGCCGGAGCCGTTCATAATTCGCACACGGGCGGTGCTGGCCTTGCGACGGCCAATCCCTTCGTAATACTGTTCTGCCATAATTTCTCCTTGCTACAAGACTCACAGGTCTCGGAGTTTGTCAAAAGTTGAACCCGTGTTCCGGTGCGGAAAAAATCCGTGCCCGGCTACGGGTGCGGTCAAGACCTGCGAGGTCTCAACCGGATTCCCTATGCGCCGGGGAGGACTTCTTCAATCGGTTTGGGGTTCTGGGGGGCGTGGGGATGATCTGCGCCCGCGTATACGCGCAGTTTGCGCATCAGGCTGCGCCCCATGCGGTTGTGCGGCAACATGCCCCAAACGGCCTTTTCAATTACGCGCTCCGGGTGCCTGGCAAGCAGGTCACGCAAATTGGTGGCCTTCAGCCCGCCGGGATAACCGGTGTGATGGTAGTACATCTTGTCATCCATCTTGTTGCCGGTGACTTTGATATGCTCAGCGTTGACCACAATCACATAGTCGCCCATCGGCACACCGGGGGTGAAACTGGGTTTGTGCTTCCCCAGCAGCACGGTCGCAATCTGCGTCACCAGACGCCCCAGGGTCTGACCGTTGGCGTCCACCAACACCCAGTCGCGCTGGATTTCATCTGCTTTGGGATAATACGTTTTCTGCACTGTCTGTACTCCGTTCATTGGGGATTGGAGATTCAGGCGTTGAGATTCACGCCTATTCACTCTCTGTTCCCTGATTTACCCGTTCTCGCCCGTGTTTTTCGGGGGATAGCCGACCCCGATGAGGGTCAAGCCCTGAGGCGGTGCCAGCCCCTGGAAAATCGGAGGGGGTTCGGGCTGGTCCAGCGACCGGGAGATGCTCCCGGCTTCGAGGCTGCCCTGCCCCACCGCCATCTGGACGAACACCATGCGGCGCACCATGTGATACAAAAAAGCGTTTGCCGTGACCGTGAAGGTCAGGCGGTCGCCGTTCTGCACCCAGGTTGCCCGCGTGACTTCGCGCACGGTACTGCCACCGGGGCGGGGAGGCGTTCCAAAAGCGGCGAAATCGTGCCTTCCGACCAGTTCCGCGGCGCACGCTTGCAGGCGGTCGAACGCGGGGGCGGGGTCAATCCGCCAGGCATAGCGTTCCCGCAGAGGGTCGCGCACCGGGTCGCAGAAAATCTCATAGCGGTAGGTGCGGGAGACCGCGTCGAAGCGGGGGTGAAATGCCGAAGCGGCGAAGGAAATCCGGCGGGCGGCAACATCCGGGGGGAGGTTGGCGTTCAAGGCCCGCAGGAGGGTCTCCGGGGGGTGGTTCCAGTCCAAATCGAAGGCCGCCGCCTGACCGGAGGCGTGAACCCCGCGGTCGGTGCGTCCAGCCAAAAGGATGGAAGTCCCCTGCCAGTCCAGTTTCCGCAACGCGGCTTCGAGCACGCTTTGAACCGTCCGCTCGTCAGATTGCCGCTGAGAGCCGAAGAACTCGGTGCCGTCGTAGGCGAGAATGAGTTTGTAACGTGCCATTCAAGCGGTCAGCCGTCAACCGTCAATGGTCAGCGGTACGCCAACCACGACCGCTTCGGGCGGCCTGATTACTCTTCGATCAACTCCAGGATGACCATTTCGGCGTTATCGCCCATGCGGGGGCCGAGTTTGGTCATGCGGGTGTAACCGCCCTGACGGTTTTCAAACCGGGGGGCGATGTCATCGAACAGTTTGGTAACAATTTCCTTGTCCGCAAGGCGGGCAGCCGCCAGGCGGCGGGCGTGAACGGCAGCGGCTGCATCTTCGGCAGCGTTACCGCGCTTCGCCAGGGTGATCAACTTTTCAGCATGGCCGCGCACGGCTTCCGCTTTGGCGCGGGTGGTGCGGATGCGCTCATGCTCGAACAGTTGCTTTGTAAGCGTGCGGCGCAGCGCAGTGCGATGCCCTTTGCTGCGGTTCAGTTTCTTTCCAGCAACTTTGTGTCGCATCTGTCCTTACTCCACTTCTTCTTCGGTAGTCTCCTCGTCTTCGAGGTAGCCTTTTTCAATCATTTTCTGGCGCAATTCGGTGAGACTCTTCTCGCCAAAATTGCGGATTGACATCACGGCCTCGTCGCCCTTTTCGAGCAGTTCAATCACCTCGCCGATGGTGGTGATACCGGTGCGCTTCAGGGAGTTGAAGACACGCACCGAAAGGTCGAGGTTCTCAATCGGGGTCTCGATGACCTCGCTGGTCAGGCGGTCGGGTTCTTCGACCTCTTCCACGATGGCGGTCAGACTCTCTTCGCTGACCCCGGCCAGGTGGCGCAGGTGGTCAATCAGGATGCGGGCACTGGTGCTGAGGGCTTCCTCCGGCCCGATGGTGCCATCCGTCCAGACTTCCATCATCAAGCGGTCGTAGTTGGTACTCTGCCCGACGCGGGCGGAGCCGACATCCCAGTTGACGCGCCGCACCGGGCTGAAGATTGCATCCACCGGCAGTTCACCAATCGGCAAGCGGCCAACGCGGTCCTCCGCGGGGGAGTAGCCCCGTCCGCGCTCCACGATGAACTCGATCTCCAGGATTTCATCCCGCCCGTCCACGGTGAACAGGTAGAGGTCGGGGTTGACGATCTCCACCTCAGGCGGAGCGATGATGTCGGCGGCGGTGACAACCCCGCTGCCGCTGACCTCCAGATGGAGGCGGGCGGTATCCACATCGTGGAGTTTCATCCGCAATTGCTTGATTTGCAGCATCACCTGGATCACGTCCTCGCGCACACCGGGAATTTCACTGAACTCGTGCTGCACATCGGCAACACGCATCGAGGAAACTGCCGCCCCATCCAGCGATGAGAGCAGCACCCGGCGCAAGGCATTCCCCAAAGTGACACCATACCCACGCTCCAGCGGGCTGATCACAAATTTGCCGTAATTTCGAGATTCTGCTTCGCGCTCGATTTTCGGCGTAACCATATTACTCAATCCCAACACGGGTCACCCTTCCCTTTCTGTACAAAGTACAGCGTACAAGGTACAGCGTACGTTGTACACTATCGCCGCGAGTAATACTCAACGATCAGTTGCTCGTTCATATTCCCGTCGATTTCCATGCGTTCGGGAAGGCGCACAACTTTACCGGAGAGGTTTTTGGGGTCACGGCTCAACCATTCGGGGACAGAGCGCTCTTCAACCAGGGAGCGCAATTGCTTGAAGTAAGGCCGGTTGCGGGAACCCTCCCGAACAACGACCTCATCGCCGGGTTGAAGCAGCATGGAGGGCACGTCGGTGCGCCGTCCATTGACGTTGAAATGACCGTGCGTCACCAGCAAGCGGGCTTCGGCACGGCTGTCCGCGTATCCCATGCGGTAGATGACGTTATCCAGCCGGGATTCGAGAATTTGCAGCAGGTTGAGACCGGTCAGGCCGCGCCGTTTGAGCGATTCCTCGTAATAGCGGCGGAACTGACGTTCCATCACGCCGTAGGTGCGGCGCGCTTTCTGCTTGGCGCGCAACTGGCGTGCGTAGTCCGATTCGCGGCGGCGGCGGAATTGAGCACTGCGCCCATGCTGTCCCGGAGGATAGCCCCGGCGGTCGAAGGAGCACTTGGGGGTAAAACAGCGTGCGCCTTTGAGAAACAGTTTTTCGCCCTCACGGCGGCACAGTTTACAAACTGGTCCACGATACTTTCCCATGGATTTTTCCTTTTCTCTCTATCAGATTTCTAATTGGCAGCGGCTAGTGCTGCCGCCAGCATTTTTTAGACGCGGCGCTTCTTGGGAGGCCGACAGCCATTGTGGGGCACGGGGGTGACATCGTGGATTGAAGTGACCTTCAATCCCAACGCCTGCACCGCGCGGATGGCGGCATCCCGTCCGGGGCCAGGCCCCTTGACGAAAACATCCGCTTCCTGCATGCCCATACTCATCGCGGCCTTGATCGCCCGCTCCGTTGCCAGGCGGGCGGCAAACGGCGTGCTCTTGCGGGAGCCTTTGAACCCGGCGGAACCGGCGCTCCCCCAGCACACGGTGTTGCCCTGATTATCCGTGACGGTCACAATGGTATTGTTGAAAGTTGCATAAATATGCACCTGCCCGGAGGACAGAGTACGCTTTGTTTTGCGTGCGCCACCTTTTCGGCGCCCGGAACGCTTTTGAGCCATACTACCTCACACGATTCTTGAATTTCTGGGCCGGGAAGAAGTTCTGCGCCGCGGTCAGCCACGCGGGGAGGAAGGTCCCGCCCGCAGGCCAGAACGCCGCCCGGAGAAAACCCGGCGCCGGGAAAACGGTGGTAACGCCCTCCCGAAGCCAGGGGATTCACAATGCTATTTCTTGGTTGCGCCTCGCCGACGGCCGCGCCCGGCAACGGTCTTCTTGGGGCCTTTGCGGGTACGGGCGTTGGTGCGGGTGCGCTGTCCGCGCACGGGCAAGTGACGGCGGTGCCGCAAGCCGCGGTAACACCCGATTTCCATCAGGCGTTTGATTTGCATCTGACGCTCGCGGCGCAAGTCACCCTCGACCTTGAAGTTCTGCGAGATGTAATCGCGCAGACTGGTGATGTCCGATTCGGTCAGGTCCTGAACACGGATATCGGGGTTGACACCCGTCGCTTCCAGCGTTTGGCGGGAGCGGGTGCGCCCGATGCCGTAAATATAAGTCAAACCGATTTCAATCCGCTTGTTGCGCGGAAGATCTACACCTTCGATACGTGCCATTTTGTTTATCCCTGTCGCTGTTTATGCTTTGGATTTTCGCAGATTACATATACTCTGCCCTTGCGCTTGACAATTTTGCACTTGGCGCAGCGTTTCTTGACCGATGCAGATACTTTCATGATTCCTTTTCTCCTGAGGCTGGCCTGTTTTCGTCCGGTTCAGCCAAAGCCATGATTATACTTATGCTTCCTGCTTACGTCTAGGCAGAATGAGTGATCAGGTGCAGGCAAATGTTGTAGAAATTGGGCAGTCATACGGGCGCTGCTTCCTTTCCCCCCCTCCCCTGCCCTCCCCCCGGCGGGGGGAGGGTTGGGTGGGGGGAAACATCGTTGTTCTACATCTTTTGCTTGCACCCTGAGTGCTCAATCCGCTTTATAACGCTGTCAGGATGTACGGTTCGCCATCCGTGACGGCAATTGAATGTTCAAAATGGGCAGTCAACGCCCCGTCGGCGGAGACCACCGTCCACTGGTCGGAGAGCACGCGGGTACGATAAGTTCCCATCAGCACCATTGGCTCAATCGCTAGGGTCATTCCGGGGCGCAGCACGATGCCGCGTCCGGCACGCCCGAAGTTGGGCACTTGCGGGGCTTCGTGCATCTCGCGGCCCACACCGTGTCCGGTGTATTCGCGGGGGACGTTGTAGCCGAACTGTTCAACGTACTTTTGAATCGCCGCCGAAATGTCGCCCACCCGGTTTCCGGGGCGCATCTGGCGGATCCCCTCGTAAAGGGCCTGTTCGGTGACTTCCAGCAATTTCCGGGCTTCGGGCGAAATCTCGCCCACGCCCATCGAAAACGCCGAATCCGCTACGAAGCCTTTGTAGATATTGCCACAGTCAATCGAGACAATATCGCCCTCGCGGAGTTTGCGCTTGCCAGGGATGCCATGCACCAACTCCTCGTTGATGCTGACCGTCAGGGTCGCCGGGTACGGGTAAGGGCCCGGATACCCCAAAAAGGCAGGCACAGCCCCGTGGCTGCGGATCACATCTTCGGCAGCCGCGTCCAGTTCGGCCGTGGTCACGCCGGGGCGGACCAACTGGCGGGCGGCATCCAACGCAAGGGCGTTGATCCGCCCGGCCTCCCGCATGATCCCGATTTCCTCGGCGGTCTTGAGCGTCACGCCGCGCTTCCAGCCCATCACTAATCCTGAGACAGCGCGGCCAGCAAGTCCGCCGAAACCTGGTCAATGCGCTGAGTGCCGTCAATTTCAGCCAGGACACCCTTCTGCCGGTAATACGCAATCAGCGGGCGGGTTTGTTCGAGGTAGACACGGATGCGGTTCTTGACCGTCTCCGCCTTGTCATCCTCACGCTGGTAAAGTTCTGCGCCGTCAACATCACAGAGGCCCGCCTGTTTCGGCGGGTTGAACTTTTCGTGGTAGACCCGCCCGCAAACAGGGCAGGTCCAGCGCCCGGCCAGCCGTTCAATCAGAATCTCCTCCGGGACTTTGATGTACGGGGCAGCGGTCACGCGCCCGCCCAGGTCGGCCAGCATCCCGTCGAGGGCTTCCGCCTGCGCAACGGTGCGCGGGAACCCGTCCAACAAGGCGCCCTGCCCGCAATCGGGGCGGGAGAGGCGATCCCGAATCATGGCGATGGTGACATCATCCGGCACCAGTTCGCCGCGGCTCATGTATCCTTCGGCCATGCGGCCCAACTCGGTTTTGTTTTTCAGGTTCTCCCGGAAAATATCGCCCGATGAGACGTGGGGCATCTGCAATTTTCCGGAAATCAGTTTGGCCTGGGTGCCCTTTCCGGCACCGGGGGGGCCGAGCAACACGATAAAGCGGGACATCGCTACCATCCTTTTGGGAAGAGAAGTTCAACGCCTTGCGGAAGTTGCGCTTTCTGTTTCCCTATCTCACCAGAAGGGTATCGTCGTAGCCGTGCAGTTTGAGTTCGGCGTTGATATTGAAGAACACGTCACGAACCACACCGACCACAATCAGCAACCCCGAAGAGGAAACCAGCAGGATATTGGTGTTCGGGCCGAGTTGGAAAATCCAGCCGATGATGGCGGGAACTATCGCCACAAAGCCCAGGAAGAGCGCGCCCGGCAGCGTGATGCGGCGCAGGACGCGCGTCAGGTAACGCTGGGTAGGCGCACCGGGGCTGACTCCCGGAATGCGGGCGCCGGAACGTTTCAGGTTTTCGCCGTAATTCTGCTGGGCGAACAAAACGTCCGTGTAGAAGAAGGTGAACCCGACCACCATCAGGAAGTACAGCATCCAGTACCAGTTGCTGCCGCCGCCAAAGATCGCGGTGACGCTGGCCGCCAGATTGGCAACCCACTCTGTGCTTGAGTTGATGAAGAACCCCGCCAGAATCGCCGGGAACGTCAGCAGGGATTGGGCGAAGATTATTGGGATCATCCCCGCCATGTTCACCCGCAGGGGCAGCGTGCCCTTGACCGGCATGGACATCCGGTTGCCGACCCGTCGTCCGGGGTACATCACCGGGATGTTGCGCTGTCCCTGCTGGACGTAAACGATGGCAAAGATAATCAGCACCGTGATCACCAGCAGGGCTGCCAGCACAATCCAGCGTTTGCTTGGGTCATCCGGGAAAGCCGCCGGACTCAACAGGCGGGCGAAGTTCCGCGGGATGGCCGAGACAATCCCGGCAAAGATCAGCAGCGAAAGCCCCTGGTTGCGGATACCGAATTCGGAAATCAACTCGCCCAGCCAGATGGCGAACATCGTGCCCGCCGTCATACTGACTACAATCGCAATCGAGGAGACCGCAGTTGTAAAGGTGCTGAACCCGAAATCGGTGATGATCGGCTGCCCGGCAAACGAGCCAAAAATCTGGATTTGCCCCAGGGCTTGCAACGCTGCCATCGGCACCGCCAGGATCAGAGTCCATTTTTCCATCCACTTCTGGCCTTCGCGGGGGTCTTCTTCCATGCGGGCCTGCAAGGATGGGACAACCGGCACCAGCAATTGCAGGATAATCTGTGCCGTGATGTAGGGGTACACACCCATCGCCAGCACGGAGAAGTTCGATACCGTCCCGCCGGAAAGCATATCCATAATGCCTAACAAAGTGGACTGTGCGCCCGTGCCGCCCATGATGGCAGCAATCGCCTCCCGGTCGGCACCCGGCACGGGGACGTGAGCAGCCAGGCGGTAAATCACCAAAATCCCAAGGGTGATCAGAAGTTTGCGGCGAATATCTTGCGCCGTCCAAAGGTAACGCCAGGCAGACCGCTTCATAGTATCTCCTTATTCGATGATTTCGACGCTGCCGCCAGCGGCCTCGATTTTCTCCCGCGCGCCTTTGGTGACGCGGTGGGCGCTGACCTTCAGGGCAACCTTGACGTCGCCGCGGCCCAGAATCACCACCGGTTTCCGGGTATCGCGCAAAAGGCGGGCTGCTTCCAGGGTTTCCGGGGTGACTTCCTGGTTGGCACCAAACGCGGCCAACTGGTCGAGGTTCACCTCGTTGTATTCAACCCGGTTGATGGGGGTAAAACCGCGCTTGAACGGCAAACGGCGGTAAAAAGGCAGATTGCCGCCTTGATGGTAGAGACGGGTGCCGCCGCCTGCGCGTGCGCCCTGGCCTTTTGTGCCGCGGCCAGCCGTTTTACCCTGCCCCGCAGAAATACCACGCCCAACGCGCTTGCGTTTTTTCGTTTTGCCTTCGTTTGGCTGTAATTCGTGCAGTTTCATGGTTTTTCCTACTCTTCAACCCGCAGCAGGTGGCTGACTTTGGCAACCATCCCGCGCACCACGGGCGTATCTTCTTGCTCGACCGTCTGGTGCATCCGGCGCAGTCCTAATGCACGCACGGTATCCTTTTGACGCTGGGTGTACCCAATCGGGCTTTTCACCAGGGTGATGCGAAGTACCTTGGGTTTCGATTTCTTCTTAGCCATGATTCTTCTTCCGCTCCCAGTAGGGCAGCACCTTTTCCACCGGAACACCGCGCTCCGCCGCGATCTGCTGCGGGGATTTGAGTTGATCCAGCGCATCCATGGTGGCGAACACCACGTTGAGGACATTGGCACTTCCCAGAGATTTGGTCAAGATGTCGGAGACACCTGCCGCTTCCAGAACGGCGCGCACGCCGCCCGCGGCGATCACGCCGGTGCCGGGGGAGGCCGGTTTGAGCAGCACTCTGGCACCGCTGACTTCCCCGATCACTTCATGGGGGATGGTCGGCCCGAAGAGTGAAATCCGGCGCATGTTCTTGCGGGCTTTTTCGGTGGCTTTGCGCATGGCATCGGGCACGGCGTTGGCTTTGCCAACCCCCACACCGACGCTGCCGCTGTTATCGCCAACCACAACCGTTACCCGGAACGAGAAACGGCGGCCGCCTTTGACAACCTTCGCCACGCGGTTGATTTCGATGACGCGCTCGTCAAATTCTTTTTCAAAATCCGAAGATGCTTGATAGTTCGACATATTTTTCTCCTGATGCAGACTAGAACTGCAAGCCACCTTCGCGGGCGCCATCAGCCAGGGCTTTGACACGCCCGATATAACGGTAGCCGCCGCGGTCGAAGACGACGCGCTCGACGCCTTCCGCTTTGGCGCGTTCGGCGATTTTCTGCCCGACCAGTTTGGCCTGCTCTGTCTTCGTCAGGCCTTTCATCTGGGGGCGCAGTTCACCGTCAATGGTGGAAGCAGCCGCCAAAGTCCGTCCGGCTTCGTCGTCAATAACCTGGGCGTAGATTTCATTCAAACTCCGGAAGACATTCAGGCGCGGGCGCTCCGGCGTCCCCGAAATATGCTTGCGAACCCGGCGGTGCCGCCGAATCCGTGCAACAGAACGAGTTTTTTTCTTAGCCATAAACTTACACCTTACCTGCTTTGCCTGCCTTGCGGCGGATGCGTTCATCTAAATACTTGATGCCCTTGCCCTTGTAGGGTTCGGGGGGGCGCACTTTGCGGATGTTGGCAGCCACCTGCCCGACCTCCGCTTTATCGTAGCCCATCACTTTGATCCGGCGGGCGCGGGTATCCACATCGAAGGTGATTCCTTCCGGGGGTTCGATCTCCACAGGATGGGAATAGCCCACGTTGAGCACCAGGGTCTTGCCGTTCAGTTCGGCGCGATAGCCCACGCCGTTGACCTCCAGAACTTTTTCGAAGCCCTGGCTGACGCCGACGACCATGTTATTGATAAGAGCACGGGTCATACCATGCAGGGCGCGATGTGTGCGTTCATCGGAGGGGCGCTTGACGATAATCTGCCCGCCGTCCATGGAAATATCCATATCTGCGGGGAAGGTGTGCTCCAACTGGCCTTTTGGCCCTTTGACACGCACAAACGTCCCTTTGATTTCCACATCAACTCCCTGTGGCACTTCCACTGGCATACGACCAATTCGTGACACAGTCTACCTCCTACCAAACCTTGCAAACGACCTCGCCGCCGACGCCCATTTTGCGGGCTTTTTGGCCGGTCATTACGCCTTTGGGGGTGGAAAGAATGGCAATGCCCATCCCGGAGAGCACCCAGGGGATGTTCTTCCGTCCGGTGTAAACCCGGCGGCCGGGGCGGCTCACGCGCTCCAGGCCGGTCAGGACCGGGCGGCGCTCGCGGCGTTTGCCGATGTACTTGAGGCGCACGCGCAAGACCTTGTGCCCAGGCCGTTCGCCATCTTCCACTTTATAACTCTCGATAAAACCCTCTTCCTTGAGGATTTTAGCGATTGCAACCTTCATCTTCGAACTGGGCATAGCGGTTTCAACTTGCCCCGCCATGACAGCATTGCGGATGCGGGTCAGCATATCTGCAATAGGATCACTAACGCTCATTCGTCATACCTCCGCCCGGCCTACCAGGAAGATTTCACCACGCCGGGGATTTGACCCTCCAGCGCGAGTTCACGGAAACAAATGCGGCACAAACCGAAACGGCGCATATAGCCCCGCGGGCGTCCACACCGCTTACAGCGATTACGCACCCGGGTGCGATATTTCCGCCGCTCTTCACGGACAATCATGCATTTCTTCGCCATATTATCCTTCCTTCCTAAACGGCATACCGAGCATTCTCAGTAGTTCACGGCCTTGTTCATCCGTCTCGGCAGATGTCACAATGCTCACTTCCAGACCGCGGATTTTGTCGATCTTGTCGTAATCAATTTCGGGGAAGACCAGTTGCTCCCGCAGGCCCAGGGTGTAGTTCCCGCGCCCGTCAAAGGCGTTCGGGGAAATCCCGCGGAAGTCGCGCACGCGCGGCAGGGCCACGTTCATCAAACGATCCAGGAAGGACCACATGCGCTCGCCCCGCAGGGTGACTTTGACGCCGATCTGACGGCCTTCGCGCAGTTTGAAGTTGGCGATGCTTTTGCGGGCCTGGGTGATCACCGGTTTTTGGCCGGTGATAATGGTCATATCTTCCACGGCGGCATCCAGGGCCTTGGCGTTTTCCAGGGCTTCGCCCACACCGATATTGACGACGACCTTCTGCACCCGCGGCACCTGCATCACATTATCGAGACGCAGCGTATCCATCAGGGCCGGGACAATTTCGGTTTGATATCGTTCTTTCAACCAATGAGTCATATCTCACTCTCGCTAGACTAATCGAACATCGCGCCGCATTTTTTGCAAACGCGCTGCACAGTTCCGTCATCATCGCGGTGAACACCAACGCGGGTGGGTTTATCGCATTTGGGGCAGACCAGCATCACATTGGAAATGTGAATGGGGCCTTCAAACTCGATCACGCCAGGGGTGAAACTGCGTCCCTGTGTCTGCACCTCGCTCTGGTGTTTCTTGAGGATGTGGACGCCCTGCACCACAACACGCTGCTGCTTGGGCAGGACTTTGATCACATCGCCGCGTTTGCCTTTATCGTCGGCGCGACCGCTGATGACCTCAACCGTATCGCCTTTTCTGATTTTTATTTTCACTTTACTCGCTCCTCTTCCTGCTAGAGCGCCTCAGGCGCCAACGAGACGATTTTCATAAACCCTTTTTCGCGGAGTTCGCGGGCTACCGGGCCGAAAATACGCGTCCCTCTGGGGTTGACACCGTCATTATCCAGAATGACTGCGGCGTTATCATCAAAGCGGATGTAGGAGCCATCCTCGCGGCGCCATTCCTTGCTGGTGCGGACGATGACGGCCTTAACGATCTCGCTTTTCTTGACCGAGCCGTGCGGGGCTGCGGATTTGATGGTGCCGACCACGACATCGCCCACGCGCGCGTAGCGGCGTTTTGAGCCGCCCAGAACGTGGATCACCAACATCTCGCGCCCGCCGGTGTTATCAGCAATCTTGAGTCGGGATTCTTGCTGGATCATGCTTCAACTTCCTCCACCACTTCGGGTTCCTGCGCGCTGATGTCGCTGGAGAGGATTTTTTCCACCGCCCAACGCTTGCGCTTCGAGCGCGGCTGGCTTTCGACGATGATCACCTGGTCGCCCAACTGGCAACCCAGTTCATCGTGCGCCATATAGCGTTTCTTGCTGGAAACAGTCTTCTTGTAAAGGCGATGCCGGTAAGTGCGGCGAACTTCAACGATCACCGTTTTTTGCATCTTGTTGCTTACCACAACGCCAGTCAAACGACGACGCTCGTTCATGCTTCACCTTCCACTGCCGCTTCGCGGGCGCGCTCGTTGAGGATGGTCAACAGGCGGGCGATGTCACGCCGGGTCTCGCGAAGCCGATTATGATCAACCAGTTCGCCGGTGGCCTGCTGAAAACGGTATTTCATCAACTCTTCGCGGGCCTCATCCAGGCGGGCTTGAATCTGGTCGGTAGATAAATTGCGAATTTCTGCCGGTTTCATTACTCTTCTCCTGCAACTTCGCGTTGGACAATTTTTGTCTTCACCGACAATTTATAGGAGGCCAGGCGCAGCGCTTCGCGCGCTACATCTTCGGGGACACCGCCGCCGATTTCGAACATGATGCGGCCCGGCTTGACCACTGCGGCCCAGTATTCCACGTTCCCCTTGCCCTTCCCCATGCGGCTTTCGGCGGCGCGCTTGGTGATGGGCTTGTCGGGGAAGATGCGAATCCACACCTTCCCGCGGCGGCGCATCTGGCGCACCATTGCACGGCGGGCAGCCTCAATCTGGCGGGCGGTCACCCAGCCGGGTTCCAGGGCTTGCAGCCCGAAATCCCCAAAGTGGACTTCCGCGCCACGGCGAGCCTTACCCTTCATGCGGCCGCGCATTTGCTTACGATATTTGACACGCTTTGGCATCAACATAGTTGAACACCTCTTTCCTGTTCTCTATTTCCAGAGGGCTTACTCGCTGACGTAAACGCCTTCGGTAGCCTGCGGTTTTTCTTCCGCCTGGGGTAAAACATCACCTTTGTAAATCCACACTTTGACGCCGATGCGCCCGTAAGTGGTCAACGCTTCGGCCAGGGCGTAGTCAATATCCGCCCGCAAAGTCTGGCGGGGGACGCGGCCTTCGCGCATGTGGATGGTGCGGGCCATCTCGGCTCCGGCCAGGCGGCCGGAAACCTGCACACGGATGCCCTGCGCACCCTGGCGCATGGCTTGCTGGATGGCGCGCTTCATGGCTCGCGAAAAACTGATGCGGCGTTCCAGTTGCCCGGCAATGTTCACGGCAACCAGGTAAGCATCCAGGTCGGGGTCCTTGATCTCTTTGATATCGAGGTCAATTTTCTTGCCGACCAGGGCTTCCAGTTTTCGGCGCAGCCCTTTGACGTTCTCGCCCTTGCGGCCAATCAGCACACCGGGGCGGGAGGTGTGAACGATAATCTTCACCTTGCCGGGGAAGCGTTCAATTTCAATGCGGGAAACGCCCGCGCGCGGGGATTCGGTGCGGATTAGATCGCGGATGGCGAAATCCTGCTGAAGTTGATTGACGTAAGTCTCGCCTTCAGCGTACCAGCGGCCGTCCCACGTTTTGTTTACTTTCAGACGAAAACCAATTGGATGTACTTTGCGACCCATAATTTCTCCTGGCGTCTTTCTCTGTGGACTTTAGTATTCCTCTTCCCGTTCCCGGAGGATAACGGTGATATGCGAGGAGCGGCGCAGCCAGGGCTTGAAACGGCCACGGGCACCGAAACGACGCCATTTGCGGGTCGGGCCTTCATCGGCGTAAATGCGATAGATGTACAAATCATCGCGGCTGACACCAAAATTTTCCTCGGCATTTGCCACTGCGGAATAAATCACTTTGTATACCGGCTTGGCAGCCCGGTTGGGGACGAATTTCAGGGTGTTGAGCGCATCCAGAACTTCCTTGCCGCGCACCATGTCCACCACCAGGCGTACCTTCTGAGGAGAAATCGGGATTTGCCGCGCGTGGGCACGAATATCTTCTGCCATGGCTTATTTTCTCCTCTTTTTCTCGACAATATGCCCACGGAACGTGCGCGTCGGGGCGAACTCACCCAGGCGGTGGCCGACCATATTCTCGGTGATGTAAATCGGCACATGGCGGCGGCCGTCATGGACAGCAATCGTGTGTCCCACCATCTGGGGGAAGATCACACTCGCCCGGCTCCAGGTGCGGATCACCGTTTTTTCGCCACGCTCGTTCATGGCTTCGATTTTCTTGAGCAGTTTCGGGCTTACGAACGGCCCTTTCTTCAGAGATCGTGACATCTTTCCATCTCTCCTAAAAACTTACAAACTAGCGGCGCTTGCGCCCACGGCGGCGGACGATGTACTTGTCCGTCTTCTTGTTACGGCGGGTCTTGGCACCCAGGGTGGGCTTACCCCACGGGCTTTTCGGCCCGGGCATACCAATCGGCTGGCGGCCTTCACCGCCGCCATGAGGATGGTCGCGGGGGGACATTGCAGAACCGCGCACTGTCGGGCGGATGCCCAGATGGCGTTTGCGTCCAGCCTTACCCAGTTTGATATTGCTGTGATCCAGGTTGCCGACCTGCCCGATGGTGGCGTAGCAGACCTGGCGGATCAGGCGCACCTCGCCCGAAGGCAGGCGCACCTGGGCGTAATCGCCCTCTTTCGCCAGCAGTTGGGCGGCACCGCCCGCTGAGCGGACCAGTTGCCCGCCGCGGCCTTCCTGCAACTCGATATTGTGAATCATCGTGCCGGTGGGGATATTGCTGATGGGCATACTGTTGCCCACGCGCACATCGGCGCGCTCACCGGCCACAACCGTATCACCGACCTTCAGCCCGACCGGGGCCAGGATATAGCGTTTCTCGCCGTCGGCGTAGTGCAACAACGCCAGGCGGGCGGTGCGGTTGGGGTCATACTCAATCGCGGCGACCCTGGCGGGAATATCCCGCTTGTTGCGCTTGAAATCCACAATGCGGATTTTGCGGCGGGCACCGCCGCCGCGATGCCGAACCGTCACGCGGCCATAGGCGTTCCGCCCGCCGCGGCGGCGTTTGGCAATCACCAGGGAGCGTTCGGGCTTCTCTTTGGTGATCTCTTCAAAGGTATAGCCGGTGCGTCCACGCATCCCCGGCGTTGTCGGTTTGTACTTTTTGACGGCCATTACCGTACTCCCTCGAAGACATCGATCGAATCACCAGGGGCTAAGGTGACAATCGCTTTTTTGTATCCGCTGCGGCGGACAGCCAGCCGACGGCTCTGGGCGCGGCGGGTCCGCTTGGCGGGGACATTCATCACGTTGACGCGTTCTACCGTCACGTCGAACAGGGTTTCAACGGCATCCTTGATCATGCTTTTGGTGGCATCCGAAGCGACCTCAAAAGCGTACTGGTTCAGTTTCGCGTACTGGTGGCTCGATTTCTCAGTCTGCAACGGGCGTCGGAGAACATCGTAAATTGTCGTCATCGTCCTCTCTCCTTTATCCCAGGTGCTCCGAAAGCACATCCAATGCCTTGAGCGGCAGGATGACTTTGTCGTAACCCAGCAAATCCCGGACGTTGATGTAATTCACCAGCAGCGTTTTGGCTTCCGGTAAATTGCGGGCGGAGAGTTCCACCACGCTGTAGGCATCGTTCTTTTCCGGGATCAAAATCAAAGCACTGGCCTCGCCCACCAGACGGGTGAGCGCATCCGCCATCAGGCGGGTTTTGATCTCAGGCAGGGTGATTTCATCCAAAACCACGATTTCCTGGGCAGCCGCTTTGCTGGAAAGCGCAGCGCGCAACGCCGCCCGGCGCATCTTGCGGGGCATCCGTTTGGTGTATTTGCGGGGTTTGGGGGTGTGAATTTTGCCACCACCGACCCATTGAGCAGAACGGGTTGAACCCTGGCGGGCACGTCCGGTGCCTTTCTGCCGCCACGGTTTGCTCCCGCCGCCCGAAACTTCACCGCGGGTTTTGGTGCTGTGCGTCCCCAGGCGGGCGTTCGCCATCTGGCGGACATAAGCCTGGTGCATCAAATCTACATTGATTGGAGCCTCGAAAATCTCCGCGGGCAACTCCACCGCATCGACCTTCTCGCCCTCCATATTGAAGACATCTACATTCATAACTGCTTCGCTCCAAACGCTATTGTTTGCGCGCTTCCTTGACAACCAGCAAGCCGCCTTTGGGGCCGGGGACCGCGCCGCGCACACCGATCAGGTTGCGCTCCGGGTCTACCAAGACCACTTTCAAATTCTGGGAGGTCACGCGCCGGTTGCCCATATGGCCCGGCATCCGCTTCCCTTTGAAGACCCGCGCGGTTCCGGAGGTCGCGCCAATTGAACCGGGGGCACGCTGGCGGTCAGATTGACCGTGGGTTTTGGGGCCGCCCCGGAATCCGTGGCGTTTGACAGTCCCGGCAAACCCGCGGCCCTTGCTGGTTCCGGTAACGTCCACGTGGTCGCCAACTTCGAACACTTCGACCGTCAACTGGTCGCCCTCGTTCAGGTCGGCATCTTTGGTGCGAAATTCACGCAAATAGCGCAACGGGGGCAGGTCGTTGCGCTTGAGATGCCCAAGTTGACCACCGGTGAGACGCTTCGGTTTGGTTTCACCGAACCCCAACTGCACGGCGGAATACCCTTCGGTTTCCACGCTGCGAATTTGGGTGACATAGCAAGGCCCAGCCTCGATAATTGTGACAGGGATAGCCGTGCCATTATCATCGAAAATCTGGGTCATGCCGATTTTCTTTCCGATCAGCCCTTTCAACATACTCGTTTTTCTCCTAATGGTATAGTTTTCCAGGGGACTGCTGGCCTGGGCTTGGCCGCATCATCCCCGGATAACGCAGTCAGCCGCTCTGTCGCAGCGCAGTGTTGGCGGGCTGCGGGCAGGAACGCTCTTACGCTATCCCAGATGTTACCTGGTAAGGACTGGCAGTCCTGCGAGGACTGCCAGTCCCTGGTTCTCGCTAAATTTTGATTTCGATATCAACACCAGCAGGAAGGTTCAAACGCATCAGCATGTCAATGGTTTTGGAATCAGGGTCCAAAACGTCAATCAGCCGGTTGTGTGTGCGAACCTCGAAATGCTCGTGAGAGTCCTTATCGATGAACGTTGAGCGGCGGACCGCGAAACGTTCAATCCGGGTGGGCAGGGGCACGGGGCCGACCACGCGGGCGCCGGTGCGTTCTGCTGTATCCACAATGCGTTTGGCCGATTGATCCAACACGCGGTGATCGTAAGCCTTCAAGCGGATGCGTATCTTTTGTTTTGCCATAATTTACCTGTCTTCGTCACTTTGGCGGCGAGTGGTCAGGCCGTCCGCCGCCAGGAATACAAATCAGTCGAGGATCTTGGTGATCACGCCTGCGCCGACGGTCAGACCGCCTTCCCGGATTGCAAAGTTGTGGCCCTGCTCCATCGCTACCGGCACAATCAACTCCACTTCCATGTTCACGTTATCTCCGGGCATCAC
>CAZPSL010000144.1:0-4292 GCA_964589145.1 uncultured Anaerolineales bacterium | reverse complement strand
GATGGGCGTCGATTTTGCTGATTCCGGTCTGGCTGGTGCTCAGCGTCTGGATGCTGGTGCGGGCGGCTGCGTATGAACGGTTTTGGCGTTACCTTTGGGAGCGCAACCGCGTCGCGCAGGATGAAGGTGAGGATGACACGTAGGGCGAGGCGTTTCCCCACAAAGGCATGAGGCAGAAGATGAAAATCCGCTAAAATCGAGCGGGAATCCGCAGCAGGAATCGGTGCGGATAAGGAACCATCGGACAAACTGCAGCGGGGAAAGGCCATCTTTGATTGCCGGTGCTGATGGGATGAACCGCCACGGAAACTGTTGCCGATAACGGGTATTCTCTGCCGCAATCTATCCAAGAAGCGTCCGATAAGGGGGAAAGAGCAGGGGTGATCGCCGAAATTTAATGTCCGATAATTGCATTCTGGCGCAGGATGGGATAAACTTGTACTACGTTCAACCGCCAGGCGGATACGCAACGCAGTGCGGGGCAGAGAAATTCCTTTCAATTGATCCTCTTCAACACGATACTTATGGGCAATCTCTCAATTCAACCCGGCGATACAATAACCGGCGCTCGCTGGGGTGAACCCGTCCGTATTGACCTGGTGGAGCGCATCGGGGATACGCATATCCGCATTGTGGGCGCCACTCTGTATAGCCACACCCACATTGACCAGGTGTTATCCATCGGGGACGCCGTTCAACTGCGTCCGGTGCGCTTGCAGCGGCCCTTTGCCGCCCCGCCGCGGGACGTGTTTTTGGCGCTGGAAGCCAAACGCTACCGCTACGCCTCGCTCTACGACCCGCTGCTGGCGATGAACATCTCCAAGGTGGACCCGCTGCCGCACCAGATCGAGGCGGTGTACGGCTACATCCTGCACCAGCCGCGGGTGCGCTTTCTGATTGCCGATGACCCCGGCGCAGGGAAGACCATCATGGCCGGGCTGGTCATCAAGGAGATGAAACTGCGCGGGGTAGCCCAGCGCATCCTGATCGTCGCCCCGGGGCACCTGAAAGACCAGTGGCAGCGCGAACTGCGGGAACGCTTCGAAGAGCGCTTCATCCTGGTGGACCGCCAAACCCTCCGCAACCGCTTCGGGGAGAACGTGTGGGAGAGCGAATACCAGGTCATCACCTCGCTGGATTTCGCCCGCCAGGAGGACATCATGCACGCGCTGGCTGCCGTTCACTGGGACCTGGTCATCGTGGACGAGGCGCACAAGATGGCCGCCTACCGCTACGGGAAAAAGGTCAGCAAAACCCGCCGCTACCGCCTGGGAGAACTTCTCTCGCAAACCAGCACCCACCTGCTCTTCCTGACCGCTACCCCCCATCGCGGTGACCCGGAGAACTTCCGCCTGTTCCTGGATTTGCTGCAACCCGGCGCGTTTGCCACCGCCGAAATGCTGACCGAATCCATCCGGGCCGGGGACAACCCGCTTTTCATCCGCCGCCTGAAGGAAGACCTGAAGGATTTTGAAGGCAAACCGCTCTTCCTGCCGCGTCAGGTCAAAACGATGACCTTCAACCTGGGCGTGGAATCTCCGGCGGAAATCGAACTTTACAACGACCTTTCCCGCTATGTCAACGAACAGTACAACCGGGCGCTCAGCAGCGACAAACGCCGCAACATTGCCTTTGCGCTGGTGATTTTGCAGCGGCGGCTGGCTTCCAGCACTTATGCCCTCTACCGCTCGCTGGAACGACGCAAAAAACGGCTGGAAGAGATGCGCGCCCAGGCCGACGCCTTCCGCGAGGGACGCCAGCGCATGGCCGCCCCCCTCTTCTCGCTGGACGAGGCCGAGGAGATGAGCGAGGAAGAGCGCTGGGAACAGGAGGCCATCTGGGAGACGCTCAGCGTGGCCGAAAACCGCGCCGAACTGGAAGCCGAAATCCAGACCCTGGAGCGGCTGCTGGCCCAGGCCAAGGCCATCATCGAGCGCGGCGATGAAGTGAAACTGCGCTACTTCCGCCAGGCACTCAACCGTCTGCAGGAACAGGACCCGGGCGCGAAAATCCTGATTTTCACCGAATCACGCGACACCCTGGCCTACCTGGAACGGCGGATGCGCGACTGGGGCTACAGCGTCTGCACCATCCACGGCGGCATGTCGCTGGAAGACCGCATCGAGGCCGAGAAGATTTTCAAGAACGAAGCGCAGGTGATGGTCGCCACCGAAGCCGCCGGTGAGGGCATCAACCTGCAATTCTGCCATCTGATGCTCAACTACGACATCCCCTGGAACCCCAACCGCCTGGAACAGCGCATGGGGCGCATCCACCGCTACGGGCAGACCCGCGAGGTGACCATCTTCAACCTGGTGGCCGCCGACACCCGCGAGGGCCGCGTGCTCACCCGCCTGTTTGAAAAACTGGATGAAATCCGGGATGCGCTGGGCAGCGACAAGGTTTTCGACGTCATCAACGAGGTGCTGCCCGGCCGCGACCTGAGCCAACTGCTGACCGAAGCCGCCGCCAACGCCCGTCGGCTGGACGACATCCTGCGCGAGATTGAAATCCAGGTGGATGAGGAATACCTGCAACGGGTGCGCGTCAACCTGGGCGAGAGCCTGGCGACACGCTTCATTGACTACACCCGCATCCGCGAGATGAACGCCCGCGCCCGCGAGCAGCGGCTGATCCCCGAATACACGCAGGCCTTTTTCCAGAAAGCCTGGGCGCGCCTGGATGGGCGGATGCGCCCGCGCCAGGATGCCCGCCGGGAGGGCTTTTTCATCATCGAGAAAATCCCGTCCCCAATCCGCACCCTCGCCGACGAGGACCGCTTCCGCAAGCAGTTCGGGCGTTTGCAGCGCCGTTACCCGCTGGCGACCTTCGACAAGGACCTGGCCATGCGCGAGGCCCAGGCGGAGTTCGTCTCCTTCGGGCACCCGCTGTTCGAGGCTGTGCTGCGCTGGGCGGAGCGGGAGTTGCTGGCCGCCTTGGAGCAGGGCGCAACCTTCCTCGACCCGGACGGGCGGCGGGACGGAACGCTGCTCTTCTACGAGGGGCAGATCAGCGACGGGCTGGGTGAAACCGCCGGAAAGCGGCTGTTCGCCCTGTTCATCCCCCAGGAGGGCGGGGAGATCGAACCCGTCAGCCCGGCGATCATCTGGGACCTGGCACCCGCCGAAACCCCGGCCGCCGGGTCACCGGCGCTGGAACCCCTGAAATCGGCGGGGCTGCGCTGGCTGATCCCCCGTCTGGAGGCCTATCAGGCGGAACTGGCCGAGGAGCGGGCGCGTCAGGCGGAGATCAAACGCAAGTACGGGCTGCAATCGCTGCGCTATCTGATTTCGGAACTGGACCGCGACCTGATTTCGCTGGAGGAACGCGCCCTGCGAGGCGATGACGTGGCGCTGGTCATCCGCAACAAGCGACAGCAGAAGGACGCCTACCTGGATGCGCTGCGCAAACTGGAAGACACGCTGGTGCGCGAGAACCAGTTGACCCTGGGCACGCCGCGCTTCATTTCCGCCCTGCGGGTGCTGCCGCTGGTGGAGGCCGCAGCCGGTGAAGCCGCCATGCACTCCAGCGCAGAGATTGAACAGGCAGGCATGGAAGTGACGATGCGCTACGAGCGCCAGCAGGGCCGCCAGCCGGAGGACGTGGCCGCCGAAAACCTGGGCTACGATGTGCGCTCCCGCGGGCCGCAGGACGAAATCCGCTACATCGAAGTCAAGGCCCGCGCCGGTGTGGGGCGCATTTCGCTCACTCAAAACGAATGGTTCACTGCCCAGCGCCTGGGCGCGGATTTCTACCTCTACGTGGTGCTGAACGCCGCCGCACAGCCGCAACTCTACATCATCCGCAATCCGGCGGCCACCTTGCAGCCGGAGCCGCACCACGAGGTGCGCTACCTTGTCCCGGCGGAGGTCATTACCACCGCTGCCGAAAAAGCGACCGCCCCTTAGCGGTGCGAAAAAAACTGCCGCCCCTGCGCGACAAATGCCGAAAGACCTGATGGAGTACCTATGACCCAATCCGACCGCCGTTTCATCGAAGAGACCTTCCCCGTCAAGGAGGTCAGCCAGTATTCCGCCAAAGAGAAGAACATCCGCCACGGGCACATCAGCACGCTGCACATCTGGTGGGCGCGCCGCCCGCTGGCCGCCAGCCGCGCCACGGCCTACGCTGCCCTGGTGCCGCCGCCGAAAGACATCCTGGACTGGCAGAATCAGCGGGATTTCATCGCCGAACTGAGCAAATGGGAGAACGCCCTCAATCCGCACCTGCTGGAACGCGCCCGCCGGGAGATTTACGCCGCCCACGCCGAGCGGCTGAGCGCCGAACTGGGC
>CAZPSL010000143.1:0-19250 GCA_964589145.1 uncultured Anaerolineales bacterium | reverse complement strand
GGAAACATATAATGACGATATGAAATATCATGTTTGGACTGCCGGATGCCAGATGAACGTCGCGGATTCGCAGCGTGTCTCTGCCGCGCTGGAGGGGCTGGGGTATATGCACGCCCCCCGTGCCGAAGATGCTGACGTCATTGTTCTGAACACCTGTGTGGTGCGCCAGAGCGCTGAAGACAAGGCCTACGGGCGGTTGAACTCGCTGAAATCGCTCAAGCGAAAGCGACCGGAGGTCGTCATCAATTTGATGGGCTGCCTGGTGGGGGTGAAGAACCACGACCCCCTGAAAGCGCGTTTCCCGCAGGTGGATGTGTTCTCTCCGCCCTCCGACCCCGGCCCGCTGCTGGCTTACCTGACCCAGGATGAATCCAAAGCCCTGGAGGATGCCGAAACCTCCCGCCGCTTTGCCCTGATGGACGGCGACCTGACCCTGCCGCTGCGCGAGCGCGGCAAACTGGTCTCTGCCTTTGTGCCGATTGTCCTGGGCTGCTCCCATGCCTGTACCTATTGCATCATCCCCTACAAGCGCGGGATTGAGCGCAGCCGTCCGGTGGCGGACATTCTCGGGGAGGTGCGCTCCCTGGCCTCCCAGGGGGTGAAGGAAATCACCCTTTTGGGGCAAATTGTTGACCGCTACGGGAAGGACCTCCCCGATGCGCCCAATCTGGCGGGGCTGCTGCGTCTCGTCCACGAAGTTGAAGGGCTGGAACGCATCCGTTTTTTGACCTCGCACCCTAACTGGATGACCCCCGAACTTCTGGACACGGTTGCCGAACTCCCGAAGGTCATGCCGCATATCGAAGTCCCGGTACAGGCTGGCGATGACGAGGTGCTGGCCCGGATGCGCCGCGGTTACACCGCGGACGACTACCGAGCCCTCATCCGCCAGATTCGTGATCGTGTCCCTGGTGCATCCATCGCGACGGACATCATCGTGGGCTTCCCCGGCGAGACGGAGGTGCAGTTCCAGCGCACCTACGATCTGCTTGCCGAACTCAAGATGGATGTCGCCCACCTGGCGCGTTACTCCACCCGACCGGGGACGGTAGCCGCCCGCAAACTCGGTGATGACGTTCCCGAAGATGAAAAATGGCGTCGCTACCGTCTGCTGGAAGAACTTCAGGAGCAGATTGCCGCCGAAATCCATCGCCAACTTCTGGGCGAGACGGTCGAGGTCCTGTTCGAGGAAAAGGTCAAAGGCCGCTGGCGGGGGCGCACCCCCACCAACAAACTGGTTTTTGTCGAATCCGATGATGACTTGCGGGGGAAGGTTCTCTCGGCCCAGATTACCTGGACAGGCCCCTGGTCAATGCAGGCGCGGCTCCTGGCCGCGTTGTAAAAGCAACGGCTGGGGGTGGGGGCAAATGTTGAAGAGGGTTAGTGTGTTTCTCTTACACTGTTCTCGCAGGACTGCCCGTTTTCGGGCCAGGTTCCGGATTGGCAAGTCAGCAGCGTGTGGGGAACGGATTGGCAGATGTCATCGCGTCGGGCAGAAGTCGAGACGCGGGGCGGAGGATGGATGCGCGAGGACTGGCAGTCCTCGGTTGAACGCAGACCCTAAAGGTCTTGCAGACCTTTAGGGTCTTTTTCGCGGTTCGGCTGCGCTCCTGCCGCTCCGCTCAAAGTGCTGGAGATGGCGGGGGAGGATGACAGTCGAGGGGAAAACACAATCTTTCTACATCTTTTGCCTGCACCCATCCTAATGGGGGAGTTGCAATCACAGCGAACTCGTTGTACACTGAATGTACATGAGTTCACTGTCAACCCCAGTACATTACAGAGGAGAAAAACCATGCTCACGCCGCGCCACGTCAAATTGATGCTGGTCCTGTTGCTGCTGTTCCTGTTGACTTTGGCCTGCAACATGCCCGGCAGCGAACCGAAATCTACCGAAGAGCCCGGGCTCGTTTACACAGTTGCTGCCCAAACCCTGGAAGCACAACTGACGCAAAATCCGGGGGCCACTCTGCCACCGGCCACGCAGCCCGAACAGCCGGAACAGCCCCCGGCGCCCACCGCGACCGCAGTGACAGTCCCCACCAACCCGCCGCCGCAGGCCACCTCCGTACCGACAAATACATCAATCCCAGCCAGCCCTACTCCCAAGCCGCTCCCCTGTGACCGGGTTGAATTTGTGGAGGATGTCACCATTGATGACGGCACGGAAATTGCCGCCGGGGAACCTTTTGAAAAAACCTGGCGTTTGAAAAATGCCGGCACCTGCACCTGGAACTCCGGATACGACCTGGTCTTCGACAGCGGCACCCGCATGAACGCTCCGGATGCCCAGCGGCTGACCACCGGAACTGTCGCCCCGGGACAGGAGATTGATGTCAGAGTGACCCTGACCGCCCCGGACGACCCCGGGAAATACCGCGCTTACTTCAAATTGCGCAACAGCGATAACGTAGTCTTCGGGCTGGGCGACCAGAATAAGCCCTTCTGGGTTGAAATCAGGGTACCCGATGTCAGTGGTGTGATGTTCGATTTTCTGGCGCAGGCCAAACATGCGGACTGGGGCACCGGGGTTGAACCCGTGGATTTTGCCGGCCCCGGCCACATCAGCATCACCTATGGCGGCCCGGATAGCGATGCCAACGGCTTCGCGATGATTCGGGACAATGTCCTGCTGGAAGATGGTACGGCTTCCGGCAAGATTTTGGAGACACACCCAAAATGGGAAAATAACGGGTACATTGTAGGCCGTTACCCGGAATACACTGTCGGCCCCGGTGATTACATCAGCGGCCGCATCGGTTTCATCGCCCTGGGTGGTGGTTCCTGCGGTGCAGGCAATGTAATCTTTGAAATTCATTACACCGAGGGAAACAACCTGGGAACCCGCGCCCGCCTCGGCCGCTGGAATAAAGCCTGTGACGGCCACATGCGCCCCATCAGCATAGACCTCGCCGGACTGAAAGGGAAAACCGTACGCTTCTATCTGGTGGTGCTGGCGAACGGCATTTCAACGCAAGACTGGGCAATCTGGGCATCCCTGGGTGTGATGCGTTAACCCGTTAGCCGACGCAAAACAGCCATTCCCGGAAATTTACGGTACAATCACCTTCACAAACAAAGGAGAGCCTGAACGGCCGGGTTTATCCCTGCCGCCTACACGAAAATATGAGTAACAAAGAATCACCCCAAGATGTTATTGATGCTTACCGCAAACGGCAGGAACGCGCCCAAAAAACCCCCTGGATTTTCGCGGTTTCCGCGCTTTTGCTGGTGCTTGGCGCGGGTGCGGTGATTTTCTGGCTGACCGGTGCGGAAACCCCGGATATGGTCTCGATGTTAAATCTGGCGACAGATACACCGACCCTCACCCTGACGCCGACAGCAACCCCCGTTCCCCCGACACTAACTCCCACCCTGACGGCGACCCCGCTCCCGCCGACCAACACCCCGGAGCCGACTCTCACCCCGACGCGTGCCGGCGCGGTGATTTACACCGTCGTCGAAGGCGACAGCCTTTACGGCATCGCCGACGCCTTTGATGTGGACATCCTGGTGCTGATTGAGTTCAACCGCGAGCGGCTGGGGCTGGACCCCGCGAACCCAATCATCATGGTCGGCGACGAACTGCTGATCCCCGCACCGGGGACGGAACTCCCCACCCCCACCCCGTTACCGGATGATCTGCCGCGCGGCTTCAAGGTCGAGTATGTCGTCCAACCCGGCGATTCCCTGGCGGCGATCGCCATCCGCTTCAACAGCACGGTGGAGGACATCGTCAAGCAAAACGACGAACTGGAGGATGAGAGCGCAGTCATCTATGTGGGACAAAAGTTGATTGTACGGGTCAACCTGGTCACACCGATGCCCACCACCGTCCCGGACGAGAACGCGCAGCCGACCCTGCCCCCCGGTTCCATTGCTACCCTGACCCCGACACCGGCTCCGTAAAAAGCCATCCCGAAAAAAGCAAAAAGGGCTGGCAGTCCTGACAGGACTGCCAGCCCTTCGCGTTGTAACGGGGGAAATCACTTTCCCTTTTGCTCGAAGTAGAACTTCGCGTATTTGCGGTCGGTTTTCCCAATGTGGTTGATGATCCACACAAATACATCGCTGAGCGCGTCGCGGAAGGCGGTATCATCAGCGTTCGCGATGAGGGGTTTGCGCTCTTCGAAGGATTTGCGGAAATTTTCGTGAACCTTGTGGTGATTCTCCAAATCGGGGTAGCCGATGCTTTTCAGGAATTGCTCCTCGTGCTGGAAATGGGTGTGGACGTAATCAGAGAGGGTCTGATTGAAGTATGCGCGCGCTTCTTCCCGTTTTCCTGCGAGCAGCATTTCGTGGGTCCGGTTGAGCATATCCACGAGTCTGCCATGTTCGATATCAGCGGCCTCGATGCCGAGTTTGAATTCATCATCAAAATTGAATAGGTTTGCCATATTTTCTCCTTTGCCGGGGCATCGCAAAATCTGCCGCCAGCCGTTCTTGTTAGATTGCGGCCCCATTGTACGCGATTTGCGTGACTCTGAAAAGAGAGTTATACAACCGGGTGCAGGCAAATGTTGTAGAAATTGAGCAACATTCAGCATTGCGTTGTCGAGTGCGCCCCCCACCCCTCCCCCGCCCTCTCCATCACCTTGGGCGGAGCAGCCGGCAGGAGCGCAAAAAAGACCCTAAAGGTCTCACAGACCTTTAGGGTCTTTGGTTGTGACGCGTCTTGCCTGCGTCTCGACTGTGGGTTTGCTTCCGCCCGGCGCGCTGTTTCCCAGGCCCAAGACCTTTGAGGTCTCGCAGACCTTTAGGGTCTGCGTTTAAGAGGACTGGCAGTCCTGGCAGGACTGCCAGTCCTTGCACCCACCCCTTCCCCCTGCCACCCCTTCATCGAAGGGAAAAGGGAACCACAGCGGAAATTTTCGGAAGGGCGGGAGAGGGGGGAACACAAACGCAGCAAATCGCACAAATATCACGAACAAAAACAAAATTCGTGATATTCGCTCCACTCACGGATACTCGCATTACAAAACAGATGCCCGCGCTTTTCCGAAATCCAGGCCAATTACGGTAAAATGGTGAAACCGTATCCCCTGCAACACTTGGAGACCCTTATGCTCAAACGTCTGTTTCTTGCTCTCGTACTTGTTCCCGTTTTCTCCCTCGCCGCCTGCACCGTGGAAAGCGGCGCGCCGCCGACGGGAACCGCGGTCAGCAGCCCGTCCCCCGCGGATGCGCAGCCCGCCGCGCCGCAGGTTCTCATCTCCGAGGTGCTTACCGGCGTGGACGGCAACAACAGCGTCGAGTTCATCGAACTGACCAACACCGCCACCGCCGCGCCCTTCGACCTCAAGGGCTGGTCGCTGTGGTACAAACTCGCCGACGGGCAGGAGGAAACCCTGGTCATCCGCTGGCGGGAGCACACCCTCATCCCCCCGCAGGGGCACTACCTGCTGGTGCGGGAGGGCCACGAAGCCGAACTGGGCATCCTTGCCGACGCCTTCTTCGAGACTTCGATGGTGCCCGTCAAGGGCGGCCTGCAACTGCGCGCCACCGACGGCACCGTGCTGGACAGCCTCGCCTGGGGGGACGGCCCCGCCGACTTTGCGGAGGGTGCACCCGCCCCGGCGATGGAGAACGGCGTCTCTCTGGAACGCGCCCCCGGCGGCGCGGCGGGCAACTTTGGCGATACCGATGACAACGCCCGTGATTTCGCCCTCAATCCCGCGCCCGACCCGCAGAACACCGGCTCACCGCTGACCCCCGACCCCGGCGCGCAACTGCGGATTGCCGTCACCGCGCCGCAAACCGCCGAGCCGGGCGGCGCCTTCACCTACGAGGTGGCCGTCACTAACGATACCGGCGGGGATGTGCACAACCTGAGCGTGCAACTGCTCATCCCGCTGGATTTGACCGTGGGCGAACTGCCGCCCGCAGTCAGCCTGGGGGAGCAGGCCGCCTTTTGGGGGCTGGAGCAAATCGGGCGGAGTCATCAGGTAGCGGTGTGGCGCGCAGGCGACGTGCCCGCCGGGGAAACGGTATCCATCCAAATCCCGGTCGAAACGCCCTGGTCGGTGATGACGGTCACCCTCGCCAACTACTCCGCACAGGCCGAGGGCTTCCCCCTCCCCGCGTTCGGCGGGCCGGTACGCACCAGCATTGAGGGCGGCGTCGTCCCCATCGGCAATCTGCCCGACCTGGTGGGCGCGGAACTGACCGTCGAGGGCACGGCCACCCTGCAAACCGGCGCGCTCTACGCCGGGGGCGGCAACGTCAAGTTTTACCTGGAGGATGAGACCGGCGGCGTGCAGGTGTGGGTGCCGGGCGGCGAGGGCGAAGTGAACGTGGGCATCGGCGCACGGGTGCGCGCCCGCGGCGAACTGACCGTTTACCGCGGCGCGCTGGAACTGATTGTCAACGACCCCGCCGATGTGGAGATTTTGGCCGGACAGAGCGAAAACCCGCCCGTGACCCCGGCGGCGGTGAGCATCCCCGACGCGGCCAGCGACCCGCAATGGCGCGGCAAACTCATCACCGTGGAGGGGCGCATCGCCCGCAACGACGAGCAAAGTTACAGTTACGAAATTGACCTGATGGATGAGAACGGCGAGACTTTGCCGCTCTACGTGGACAAGCGCACCGGCATCAACGTCGAAACCATCGAGGTCGGCGACCTGTACCGCGTCACCGGCATCCTGGAAATCTACAACACCACCCAGCAACTCTACCCCCGCATCCAGTCCGATTTCGAGCGCATCTACCCGCCCGAACTGATGCTCGAACTGGATGCGCCCATCAGCGTAGTCACCGGCAGCCCCTTCACGGTCACGCTGACCGCCGTCAACCACACCCCCGACCCGCTGACCGGCCTGGTCATCACCGGCACCCTGCCCTGGCGCGGCGCGTCCTTCGTCTCCGCTTCCGAGGGCGGGGAGGTGCAGGGGCATGAGATCGTCTGGCGGATTCCCGAACTGGCGGGCAACGGCGAAAGCGCCAGCAGCGCCAGCGTACAGTACGTGCTGGAAGCCGCCGCCGCGGAGGGATTCATCACCCTGGAGGGCTATTCCGCCGCCGCGGCGGAGTGGCATCCCGCGGTGACGGGCGAGCCGCATTTCGTGTTTTTGGGGGATACCGTGCCCATCTGGGCGATTCAAGGCTCCGGGTTCCGCTCCCCCTACGTGATGCAGCCGGTGACCACCCAGGGCATCGTCACCGGGGTTTTCCCGGATTTGGGCGGCTTCTGGATTCAGGAAACCGCCACCGATACCGATCCGCTGACCTCCGAGGGGCTGTTCATCAACCTGCGGGATGCCGAAATCCCGGTTGTGCCCGGCGATGAAGTGCAGGTCAGCGGCATCGTCCGCGAGACCTCCGGCCAAACCCAACTGGCGGTGGAATCCCCGGAAACGGACATCACCGTGCTGGATGCGGGCAATCCCCTGCCCCCGGCGGTGGAACTCGACCCGCCGCCCGACGCGGGCGAAGCCGAGACCTACTACGAAGCCCTGGAGGGGATGCTGGTGCAGGTCAGCGAGGGGGTGGCGGTCGGCCCGACCTCCAAGTACGGCGAGTTTGTGCTGGTGCCGCCCGATGCCGGGGCAGACCGCCTGTGGCAGGGCGACGAGGCCCGCAACGGCATCGCCATCATGGTAGATGACGGCAGTTCCATGACCCACGAGGACGCTTCCACCCTGCCCTACGCGGTGGATACCGGCGACCGGGTGAGCGGCGTGGTCGGCCCGCTGGCGTTCACCTACGGGCGCTACAAAATCGAGCCGATTACCCGCCCGCAACTCACAGATGCGGAAACGCCCCTGCCGGCCCTGACCCCCACCGGCCCCGCCGAGTTCAGCGTGATGACCTGGAACGTGGAAAACCTGTTCGATACCCGCGCGCCGCACCCCTCCAGCCCGCCGATGCTCAAGCCATCCGAGTACCGCCTGCGCATCCAGAAGATCGCCGGCACCATCCAGGCTGCGGGCGCGCCGCTGATTGTCGGCTTGCAGGAGGTGGAGAACATCGCCGTGCTGGAAGACATCGCCGCCGCCGAGCCGATTGCCGATTACGGCTATCAGGCGCTGCTGATTGAGGGCTTCGACGGGCGCGGCATTGACGTGGGCTACCTGATCCGCGGCGACCGGGTGACGCTCCTGGATTTGGAGCAGTACCCCGCCCCCGAAGGGCTGACCAGCCGCCCGCCGCTGGTGGTCAAAGCCGAAATCCAGACCGAGGGCGGCGCGGTCACGCTTTACGTGATCAACAACCACTTCACCTCCATGAGCGCGGGCGTGGAAGCCACCGAGCCGCGCCGCACGGCGCAAGCCGCCTGGGTGGTGGAGGTGATGGACGGTATCCTGGCGGATGACCCCGATGCCTACATCGCCGTGATCGGCGACCTCAACTCGTTCTACGATTCCCTGCCGCTGGACACGCTGCGGAAGGCCGGTCTGCGCCACGTTTTTGAGATTTTGCCCGAAGAGGAGCGTTACTCGTACATCTACCAGGGGCTTTCGCAGACCCTCGACCACATCCTGGTGACGCCCAACCTGTTCGACCTGCTGACCCGTGTGGAGGTGCTGCACGCCAACGCCGATTACGCGCCCGCCCTCCCCGGCGACCCCTCGCCCCGCCGCGCCTCCGACCACGACCCGGTGGTGGCGACGTTTACGAGGTGAGGCAGTTCCTCCAGCCGCGGGAGGTACACCAAATGGGCGCGGCACCCGGAACTTTTGCATTGAGCGATGGGGGGATGACCAGGCGGGGGGAACCCGTGGGGTCCGACACCATTTGCGCCCCCCCTGGTTTGTCGCACAGTGATTTTTGGGACAGGTTCTTAACCATAATTCGGGCTGCGGGATTACCCCGCAGCCCGAATGTTTTTCCAGTGGCGATCAGAAGCGGTGGTTCTGATCCCGATCCCGATTCCGCTCCATGATCAGGGCAGCCCCCAGTGTTCCCAGCAACAGCCCAATCACCGAAAGCCCATAACCGAGGAAATTCAGGGCAATGGTGGATTTGAGAAATCCGAGCAAAATCGAGAACGGCACCGCCATACCCACCAGCACCAGCATAAAGCCGATGATGATGAGACGCTTAGGCTGCGCTCTCATGCTGCTTGCCTTTTTCGTGGTACAGCCAGCAAGCCGTGTAGTGTCCGGGCTCGGCAACTTCCTGGATGGGGGGTTCTTCCGTGTCGCACAACCCCTCGATCGCGCGAGAGCAACGAGGATGGAAGCGACAGCCTTTGGGCGGTTCAATCAGGCTGGGCGGCTCGCCTGGCGGGATCTTCCGCAGTTTTGTGGCGTTCTCGTGCAGCGGGTCGGAGATGGCATTCAGCAGGGCCCAGGTGTAGGGGAACTGCGGGTTGCTCAGAATCTCGTTCGTCTTCGCCTGTTCAACCAGTTTCCCGGCATACATCACGAAAATCCGTTCGGAGAAATAACGCACTGTAGAAAGGTCGTGTGTAATGTAAACCACCGACAGGCCCCGCTCTTCCTGAACATCTTTGAGCAATTTCAGGATTTCGACGCGCACGGAGGCATCCAGCATGGAAACCGGTTCGTCAGCGATCAGCATCTTCGGGTTACGGATGAGCGCGCGGGCGATGACAATACGCTGCTGCTGCCCGCCGCTGAGCATGTGGGGGTATTTGTTGAGGAAATCGGAGGGAGGGGTGACTTTGACCTCTTCCAGGCTGCGGACGATACGGTCCAGTTGTTCGTCTTTGTCTTTGATGCCTGCCAGGATCAACGGCTCGGCGAGGATGCGGCGAATGGTCATAAAAGGCGGCAGTGCGCCGTAAGGGTCTTGCTGGACATAGCCAACTTCCATGTTGTATGCGCGCATCCGTTCGCGCCCGCCATCCCAAATGCTGTGCCCTTCAAAGACAATGTCACCTTCGTAAGGTTTCACCAGCCCCAGGATGGCTTTCATCAAACTGGATTTTCCGCAGCCGCTCTCGCCAACAACGGCAATGGATTCGCCCGCCGGCAGGTCAAAATTGACGTTATCCACTGCCTTGACATAACCGGCATGCAAGAAGCCAAAACGCTTGAGTTCATACCAGACCCGCAAATTGCGTACCGACAACAAAGGTTGAACCGCTTGTTCCACGTTGACTACCTTTTCGCTAGATTGAGTTGCTTGCGCGTTCATGAATTTCCTCCGCTTTGCATCGTCGCTCCCGCCGGGGAGGCAATTTCATCCGCTTTGTCCTCGAAAAGCCAGCATTTCACCGTGCGGGTACCCAAACGGAACACTGGCGGCTCGTCCGCGCACTTGTCAAAGGCGTGTGGACAGCGATCTGCAAACCGGCAACCCGTCGGCGGAGAAAGCAAACTGGGCGGCTTGCCCGGAATGAAGTGCAGGTCTTCATCACCGTGCAGTTTAGGAACAGCAGCCATCAGCATCTGGGCGTAGGGGTGCAGAGGTTTGTCAAAGAACAGGTCTGCCGATGAGTACTCCATCAACTGCCCGGCATACATCACCAAAACATCATCCGCCAGTTCGCTGGAGGTTGCCACATCGTGAGTAATCAGCACAAAACTGGTGCCCATCTCCCATTTGATGCGCTTGAGTACGTTGTAGATGTTCGCCTGTGTAAGCACATCCAGGGCGGAGGTTGGCTCGTCGAGGACGATGACTGTCGGGTTGGTAATCAGCGCCATGGCGATGACAACACGCTGCCGCATCCCGCCGCTGAGTTCGAAGGGATAGCGGTCAATGAAGCCTTCAGGAACGCCCACGAAACGCAAAACTTCCCGAACCCGCTCCATGCCTTCTTCCTGGGAAAGGTCGGGTTCGTGCAGCAGAAGAGGCTCCAGGACTTGGTCCCTGAGTTTCAGTACCGGGTTCAGGGCGTTCATCGCGGCCTGAGGAACCAGGGAAATCTTCGTCCAGCGGACTTGCACCCGGTATTCTTCGTCGTCCAGGCGCATCGTTTCCATCCCGTCAATGTAAATTTCACCCGAATAGCGATGCACATTACGCGGCAGAAGGCGCGTCAGTGCGTGTCCCATGGAGGTTTTGCCGCATCCGGATTCGCCAATCACTACAACAGCCCGTTGTTTGGGCAGCGAGAAACTGATGTGATCCACCGCCTGCACAACGCCATGCGTGAGTTGGAAATACAGCACCAGGTCGTTGACGTGCAGGGCCTGGTCTTGTTCTTCTTTGTGGGAATGCATCAAATCATCTCCTTCGCGATTATTCTTGCCGCAGTCTCGGGTTGAAAACACGATCCAAGGCAAAACCTAAGAGCGAGAACCCCAGCCCGGTGATCATCAGCAGCACGGAGGGTTCCAAAATCCAGTAGTAGTAGCCTTTGTAGAGCGCTGCGTTGGCCTGAGCATCCTGGATGATTTTGCCCCAGGTAGGCAGGACCGGGTCACCGATTCCCAGCACCGCCAGAGACGCTTCCAGAAAGACGAATGCCGGAATTGCGCTGATGAAACCGGGGATCAGCATGGGGAGAATACGCGGGATCAGGTATAAAAAGATGATGCGTTTGTTGCTCGCCCCGTATGCCTGTGCGGCTTCAATGTACGGGGCGGCTCGCAATTGCAGGAACATGGCCCGGAAGGATTTGATGCCGCTTCCAAAGATGCTCAAGGCGATGGTAACCAGCATGATCACCCATAAACTGCGAGAAACGAAGATGCCCACCATAATCAGGATCGGCAGAAACGGTAAAACCATGTTAATTTCGGTCAGCCGCTGGATGACGGTATCCACCAGCCCGCCATACCAGACTCCGATGGCAGCGATGATCATGGTCATCACGCCAATGACGAGTGCGGAAATCAATCCGAAACTCATCGCCACCGGAGCGCCCCACAGCAGCCCGACGGTCAGGTCGCGCCGCAGGTGATCGGTTCCGCTCAGCCCGTAAACCTTGCCGTAGAGTACCAGTTCTGCATCCACATTATCGGTTTCGCCAAAGGTGGTGATGGTGAGATGCAGGGTGTAGATTCCCTTCATCGGGGCGATGTTATCCGGCGAGGCTTCCGGGTCTTCCGGTAAGGTGGATGGATCTGCGAACAGGCCCTGGATCACCGGCAGTTCCCGCTTCAGGCTGCGCTTCAGGCGGCGGGCAATATCCTTATCTTGGGTGAAGTGGAAACTGTACCCTTCGTTGACGGCGAAATTCCCAATGCGGATTTCGCGGCCATCTGCGGTAGTCCACTCCCCGGAGACGAATGGCTGCTTTTCATCGTAGACCGGGTAGAAATACAGGATCAGGTCATCGGGGAATTCGTCTGCGGTGTATTCAAACTGATAAGTCAGATCAATTTGTTTGCCAGTGCTGAGCGGGGTCTCTTCCCGCTGGATTCTGGAATCGTCAGTGCGCGAATCCAGGGCGATGGTTTCCGGCAGTTTTTTGCTGCGGAAGTAATTGCTCCATGCAGGGGGAACGGTTTTTGGGTTGCGATACCACACTTCTCCGCCGCCGCGCCACAGGGTGACGGCTTCATCGTAAGGGATGGCAATCACCACATAAACGGATAAAATGAGCAAGAGAACGATCACAATTGATCCGACGATTGCCGAGGGGTAGTATCTCAATTCCCGGAAAAAGGATTTCAGAAAGCCCATAGCGTTATCTCCATTTCCGCTAATTTGTTCGGAAAAAGCGGTAAACCTGCGCTATATCCTGATATTTTAGTGTTGTGAACCGCCAACGCGTACCCGCGGGTCGAGGATGGCATAAGCGATATCCAGCAAGAAAACTGTAATCGCCAGCAAGTAAGCGTAGATGATGGTGTTACCAACGATGACCGGCACGTCTTTCAAGCCGATGGCCTGGTAATACAGTCGCCCGTTCCCCGGCCAGTTGAACACCGTTTCAAAGATGATTGCCCCCATCCAGATGGTGATGACGCTCAGCAGGAAGTTGGTCACGATGGTCGGGAGTGTGGGGCGCAGGATGTAGCGGCGTTCCAGCATCCGGTCAGGCAAACCTTTTGCTTTTGCCAGGTTGACGTAATCTTCGCTGGAGTAGATCAGGAAGAAGGTGCGGTTTCCATACACGCCAATAAAGTGAGAACTCACCAGCATCGCGACCAGCGGCAAAACCATATGTTTGCCAACGCTCAGGATGTACGCCAGAGGCTCCTTCGGCTTGGGAACATCTACCATTCCCCCAAAGGGAAGCCACCCCAGCCAGGCTGCGAAAATCAGGATCAGGAATATTCCGTAAAACCAAGCCGGTGCGGCTGATAGCGGTGCCAATGCCACATAGATTTTATCCGCCCAGCCGCCATACCGGCGGGATAACGCCAGCCCGATGAACAAGTTCAGGAAAAAGATGATGAAGAATGAGGTCCCCATCAACAGCAGTGTTGGCGGGAGCCGCTCCAAGATGATCTCTTTTACCTCGCGGGAACCGGAATCGCTCACCATGTACTGTGCGCGTCCGAGGTTTAGAGTCATGGCATCGCGCAAGAAGTACAAACTGCGGATGAAGAAGGGCTTATCCAGCCCCAGCCGCTTCTCTTCCAGGCGGATTTTCTCTTCCACCATCGCCTGTTTTTCTTCAGTGGAGAGGTTTTTATAGGCGGGATTGCCCATAATCGAAATGCCAATGGATTCGTGCAATTGGCTGATGCGCAATTCGTCCACGTATCCCCCCATATTCGCTACCAAGATCGTGATATACACCCCCACAACAGTGGTAAAGAACAGCAAGATGGTTTTGATTCCCAGGTAACGTGCAAAACGTCCCGCACTGTTCATAAGGTTTTTCTCCTCTCATCGAAACGATCAAAGAAAGACATCAACATTCTCCAAAACAGCGTTCCATGTTGCGTGAATAAATACGCTCGGGGAATGTGAACTGCGAAGAATCCGTTCGGATGCCCCGCGGCTACGCGGTGATTTTTTGTGCAGGGAAAGCAACAGACAGCGGGAGTTGTCACTGTGAACGAAACCAAAGCAAAGCAATTTGCCGCTTTGGTATCCACAAGAACTGTTTCGGATGCCGTCTGGGGAACGAAACGCCGCCTGCTTGTTAACCGCTCAAAATCAACAGGCCCCCTCGCCCGCTGAATAAAACCGCCACAACTGCGATAGCACAGTGTCAACTGATAAGGACGGGAGTTTCCTGTCCTTATCAGTTGACGCATAGCGAAACGCAGACCTTCTCTTGCCGCCGGGAAAGGGTGGGGCAAGATGAAGAGAGGAGCGGGGAATTAATTCCCCACTCCTCTTTGAAGCGTCTGACTAGGGTTCAACGGCAACGAACTCGCTGGTGCCAACACCGGGTACAGCAACGGCGTTGGAAACCGCGACAACTTGCAGTTTCAGTGCGCCCGTGGTGAAGGACGATGTCGCGTCACCGGGGATAACCACAGAGAAGGTGCCTTCTTCAACTTCTTCTGCCTCACCCTGAGTGAGCAACATGCCGCTCTCATCAAAGACCAGATAGGAGACCTTCTCGAGGTTGGCATCGGGGTAAGGTTCATCATTGAAGGTGACATACACGTCAAAAGTGGCATCCTGCCCTTTGACGACCTGTCCAGCGCCATCAATCTCGATATCTGCCAGCATCGGCTGACCGAAGATTGCCCACTTCGCGGCGGAGTCAGGATAGTCCTCGTTGCGGAGCAAGACGGCGGTCTTGTTGGTGGTGTCCACCTCGGTCAGGTAGAAGGGGCCGGTACCGATCCAGTAGTGCCCGTAAACATCGTAGAACTGCTTCAGGTTCGCGTAGCGGGCGTCAGCCTCGGCAGCATCCAGGTAATCACCCATCGCGGCAGCAAAGGGGATGTAGGATTCGCCAGTGGCCTGCTCCAGGTAGTTGGAGAGAACGTCAAGCGAGGGGCCGGCGATGAAACTGGTCCATTCAACGCCGTTGGCATCGGCCTTGTCGCCGGAGTAAGCCAATTCGCCGTTCTCTTCAGCCAGTGAAGCAATCGCCAGCAAGTGCCAGGCCTGAGCGTTCTGCGGCCACCAGGTGGTCACCAGGTTCTCCGCATCCAACTGGCTGGTGCCGTCATCGTAGGTTTCAATGACCAGCGGGTCAGTGGAGACGATGCGGACGCCCTTGAAGTGGCTCAGGTAGGCGCTCACAGATTGCGCAGCCGCCTCGTCGTACAGGGGGCTTTCGGATTTGCCGCGGTCGAAGGTCATGATCATGTTGTACACAAAGTCAGCAACCGAGAGATTGCTGCCGTCGTGCCATTTGATCGTCTCCAACATGCCTTCGGGGTAGTAAACCACGGTCTTCATCTTGGCGGTGGCGGGGTCCTTCTCCGCCATTTCAAAGGTCGCAGCATCCTGTTCGGAGAGGAAGGAAACACCGTATTCCGCCAGAGCAGCGGCAGGATCATCCGCGGCGGCGATTTCGGCAACCTTGTCAACCAGGGCAGCCGCAGCGTCATCCACAAAGACCGCGTCCACATCCAGTTCGGCCAGGCCGTATTCCTGAGCCAGGCTGGCGAGGTAAGCCTTGGCGGCGGTGTCATCGAAGGCCTCGAAGTCCACCGCACCGGCAAGTTCGGTCGCCTTGGCGTTCGCCAGATCAACCTTTTCCTTGGCGGACTGGGCTTTGGCGGCCATCTCTTCTTCGGTAATCCACTGCTGGTTCTCGGCATCCCAGTCAACCCAGGCATCGCCAGGAACATCGATCTGATCCACGAAGTTGAGGGTTACCCAATCCAAAGTCTTGTTGACGGGGGTGCCTTCCACCACGTCCACTTCGGCGCTTTCGATGCGCTGCGGGCGGTTCAGGCCGGTGTACGGGTCAAGGAAAACGCCCTTGTCATTGGTGGCAGCCTGGATTGCCTGGTCGTAAGCCCAGTTGCTCCCGGCGATGGGGTTCCAGGGTTCCACGTAGAGGCTCTTCTGAGCGAAGTTGATGGTACCGCCAACCTGATCATCCCAGCGAATGGTGTAGGGCCACAGGTCTGAACTGCCGATACCAGCAGCCAGGTCGTAGGCGCTGTGAACACCTTCGCGATAAGGCTGGAAGCCGGGCAATTCCACAACAAACATGTGGGTGTTCCAGGCGGTGTAGAATTCGGTCGCTTCGCGCATCAGATCAGTGCGCTCGTCGAGTGTTTCGAACTCACCGTTCCACAGTTTCTCGGCAGCGCCGTAGGGTTCTTCAGGAACCTCGTAAGCCTGCCACAGGGGAACACCAAGACCCAGTTTGGTGTAGAAGAAACCCCAAACCCAGGATTCATCGCGGGCGAGACCGCCAGAGCCCCAACCACCGATGTAAAGATTCCACTCGCCGGCAGCAGGATCGCCACCGAAGACCAAGGGGCTGGCCTCGTCACGGGTCTTGTACATGCGGTCAACCGTGAAGCCGGCCTCTTCCAGGGCATCGGAGAACATGTCGCCGATTTCCTTGTTCTTCCACAGGTCGGTGCGGATGATGAAGTGGACAACAACCGGTTCTCCGTCTTTCACCCATTTGCCGTCAACCAGTTCGGCGCCCATGGCTTCCATGCGCTCTGCAACCTTGGCCTTGCCGACCTCAGGGTTGTAGGCATACTTGCCTTCAAGGGATTTCACGGTGTCAATGATGTTGACGTATTCCGGCAAATTCACGGAGAGCGCAACGTACTTGGGGTAAGCCAAACCACCGTGAATCTCCTTGGCAGCATATTCGCGGTCCAGCAGGTACTGGAGTGCTTCGCGCAGGCCTGCATCCGTGAAGGGGTTGTAGCCTTCCTCAAATTCGGCGGGGTTCACGTGAATGTCTACCGATTTGCCGGTCACGGCAACTGCGGCGCCCAGGTCGTCATCTGCCTCAACCTCGTTGAAGAGATCGGGGTCAACCAGGGTATCGGCATAGATGTCAGCAACACCGGCCTTCAGGCGCGGCAGAGCCTGATCCTGCTCAAAGGTTGAAACTACAACGCGGTCTACCCAGGCACCGTAGCGTTCCGGCATTTCCGGCGCCACTTCAACAACCTGCGTCACCACGACTTCTTTTTCAACCTCAACCGTTTCGACGACGGTCTCGGCTTCCTTCTCAACCACTACGGTTTCGACAATCGTCTCAGCGGGCGGGGCAGGCTGACAGGCAGCCAGCGCCAGCGCGGCAATCGCCAAAAAAGCGAACACAAAGATAAGTTTTTTCATTTTCTCTTGCTCCTCCAAGTAATTTTTGGAATGGATTGATTTTGCAAAACAGGCACAATGCAATCATTAGCACTTCCCAGGCATCACCTCCTTTCGGCCGAATGCTGCATACCGCAATGGACGTAAAAACAGGCGCAAAAGCCCCGCCTGCTCGCGCAGGCCGGCAGCACCTGTTTCCCGCTCCCGTTGGAATGCACAATTCTCAAAAGCCAGACTCTACAATGATCGTTACTGCAAACGGTAAGGCAATTGTACCAAAAAAACTCTCTGGATTATAACACGGCTTTTATCCGGGTGTACGCAAATGTTGAAGATGGGTGCAAGAAAATGTTGTAGGAATTGGGCAGTCGCAAGAACATTGCTTCTCCCCCCCTCCCTTACCCTCCCCCCACCGGAGGGAGGGTAAGGGAGGGGGGGGAAAACATCGTTGTTCTACATCTTTTGCCTGCACCCTTGAAGATGGGTGCAAGAAAAAGAAACACTCATCTACGGACATCCGTCACCGTAATCCCAACTTTCGAGCGAACTGAGCGCGCTGCCAAAGGCAGGATCAATTTTCAAGTTGCACAAATCGGGGCGCGCCGCAACCGGTTTGAACCGCTGATACAACGGCAGCGCGGGAACCTCGTCCGCGAAAATGGCCTGCAATTTTGCGTATGCGTTCCGGTAGATTTCCGAATCGGGCGGCGAGGTCCGTGCCTGGGCGCAAAGGTGATCGTATTCGGGATTGCTGAACCCGCCAGCGTTGCCTCCCCCCCAGCCCCGGGGATATTCGGGGTAGGGGCCGGGGATTTCGGCGCTCTGGTAAAGATCACAAGACGGCTGACGGGCATACGCCCAGGCAAATTGCGCCGCGTCAAACTGGCGACCGAAAACCGGCCCTTCGGGGCCGGGTTTGAGGAGGGTGCCCCACTCCTGAAGTTGAACCTCAGCCCGCAGGCCGCACTGCGCCAGCGAATCCGCGATTTGCCGGGCTACCTGAGGGCGTTCGCCATCCTCCGGGGCGAGAAGAACAAACTCAAAGGGAGTCCCGTCCGCCGCCACCCGCGGAGTGGCAGGGTCCCCGTCAGGGTCAAACCATCCTGCCAGGCGGAGCAATTCATCTGCTTTCTGCAAGTCGAATTCATAGTGAACAACACCCGTATCCCGCAAAGGATGCCCTACCGGCACAAACGAATCCGGAACCAGGGCAACATCCCCGTAGATTGAGCGGGCGATGGCCTCGCGATCGAGACAGTAAGCCACTGCCTGGCGGACTTCCTTGCTGGCAAACAAACTCGCCGTGCCATCAATCGGCTGAATACCGAAGGTAAGTTGTTCCCAGGCCGTGCCCGTTTGCATTACCGCAGCAATCTGTCCCTGGGATTGCAAGTCCAGCACACGGGGCAGGAGATTATCCAGGGAGGCGGAACGGTCCACAAAATCGCATTCGCCCGCCAGAAGGGCGTTGAGCGCGCCTTCGGGGGTCTCATTGAAGCGGAAGACCAGGACATCAAAAGCGGGCAAACCTTCGTCAGTTCGGAAATAATTGGGGTTACGGCTCAAGGTGATATGATCGCCACGGACCCACTCGTCTATCTGGTAGGGTCCCCAGCCGAGCGGCAGCCGCGCCGACATCTCGGCGGTCAGCAAATCAGCGGGGGGGGCTGCGCTCCAGAGGTGCTGCGGCAACGGGGTGAAGAAATGCGTCTGGTACTCGCCCTGATAACCGGGGATGCCGACCCATTCCGCGGTCAGGTCATCCAATGCCTGATAGGATTGGGTGAATCGGAGGGTTTCAGGCGGGGTTTCACCGTAGAGTTGCCTGAACACAAAGTAGGAGTAAACTGAATCGTAAGCCGTCAGCGGGGTGCCATCCGACCAGCGCAAATCGGGCAGCAGGCGAAACTGGACGGCCAGTTCGTCCATCGTGACCGGCGCATCGCCAGCGTAAGCCTGCGCGCAGTCGGTGCTGAAACACCCGCTGGGGCGGTAGCGCACGTCATCGTCCAGGGCTACCCAGTTCCCGTCGGTGTCCACAATCAGCGTGCCTGGGACGACCTCCACCGGTCGGAAAGCGGCATCCCCATCGGCGAGGGAGGGGATCTTCTCCAAAATCACCGGCTGGATTTCGTAACTGTAAAAATCGAAGGGGCCGTCGTAAATCGCCTGGCGCACACTTTGGGCTGATGATGTGGTGTCTCCGTAGAGGAACAGCGAGGATGGTTCCG
>CAZPSL010000142.1:0-11734 GCA_964589145.1 uncultured Anaerolineales bacterium | reverse complement strand
GATTGCCACGCTCACGAACGAGATTGCGCAACTCTGGCAAACCGCCGACGGCACGCTGCTGGGAGAACATCCCTGCGCCGATGAGTACGAAATGAAACTGGATTTTCTGCCCTCAGGCGAACTGGCTATCCTGGGAATCATCAACCAGATGGTGGTCAATCTCACTTATCTGCCTTCTGGCGATGAGTTGCAGTTCACCCCTCAGAAAACACTGGCAATGCAGGCTGCGCTCTCATCCGCAGGGGACCGTCTGGCAATCGGACGCGGCGATGGGCAAATCGAACTGTACACTGTCCCCGGCGCCCGCCTGTTGTGGACGATCCAGGCGCATATGAACTGGATTGACAACCTGGATTTTTCAACAGATGGGAAATTGCTGGCCAGCGATTCCAACGGGGCAGACCCGTACATCAAGGTCTGGAAGGTCTCGGATGGTACGCTGGTCAGTGTGCCGGAAAGCGAAAAATGTGATACCGGTTATCTGAATTTCTCGCCCGACGACAGTTTGCTGGTCTCCTATTCCACCTACGGCTCGCGTCTCTGGCGCAGCGGCGACTGGTCACCCTACGCGGAAAGCCGCTCCGAACTGCGGTTTTCCCCGAAAGGTGATTACTACGCCGAACCAGGTCCCGACGGCATCAACATCTGGAACATCCCCGATGAACAGATGGTGCAGGTGTTCTCTCATGACAAATTCAGCGATTTCGGGTTCGTCGCAGCGCCTGATGCCCCCCGGTTTGTCATCGCCGCCGCGGACAAGAAGATCTTCATCTACGAACTCACCCCTGCTGAGGAGCCTTTGGCAACCCTGGCAACCCCTACGCCGCCGCCCGCGAATGACCTGTACACCCTGCTTGCCGATACCTACGGCGAGAGCATCGAAGGAAAGTACCCGTATCTCGAATGGAACGACACCCTGCAAGCGTACATTTTGAATGGCTTTGCTCTCGAGAACATCAGTTTCGATCCCTTGCCCATCCGCACCCGCGAGGGTGTCAAACTGGGAACAGCGCTGGCAACCGTGCGGCTGATCAACCTCCACGAGGAAAATCAGAATTATGTTGTTGTGCCCCTGGCGATTGAAACCAACGACGGAGTACTTTTCAAACCTGGATCAGATGAGCCCATCCCGGAGGAAAAGCGTGACCTGTTCTTGAACTACCTGCGGGATACCATGAACGTTGGGCACTCCGCTACGGTGGTGGCCGCCCTCGACCTGGAAACCGCCTGGGAGGCAATGGAATTGACAGAGATGCCCTGGCAATACGAGTTGCTGGCCGCTTACCAGGAAAGTTGGCAGCCGGAATTGGAAAAAATCCTATCCACCGGAAACTCTGTCCAGGTTGACGGCCAGGATGTGCTCTTGTTGCCAATCGGTGTCGGCCTGAACTTGTTTGATCCGCTGCCGGTTCCGTAAGCAACCCCAGCAACAGATATTCGCTTCGACCAAGACAGCCCCTCGCATGAGGGGCTGTTTTGCGCCCGCGGAGGGATTCGAACCCCCAACCTACTGATTCGAAGTCAGGCGCTCTGTCCGTTGAGCTACGCGGGCAATCTTCGCTTGCAGAGGGATTATATCGGAAACAGTTACCTTGTCAACGGGCTGAGGCCGCGCGGTGCAGGCAAATGTTGTAGAGGATAGTTATCTGCCAACGAACTGTGGTATTCTGAAGCCCCATCCCCCCTCACCCTTCGGGCAGGCTTCGCACCCCTCCCCAAAATTTCCGCTTTGATTCCCATCTCCTTTCGGGAGAGGGGTTAGGGGTGAGGGTAGGGGGAGGGGCCAGGGTGAGGGGAAGGTGAAACGCCAAAGGCTATCTTCTTCCCACTACGGCGAGACCGTCTGATAGGGCGTCGGGGGAATGATCGTCACCGGAGTGGGAACCGGCTCCAGGGGCAGATCGGGACAGACGGGGCCATAAGGCAAAGCATCTCCAACATATCGCCGCCACGTCTCCCGATCGAGGTTACGGGAAACCCGTCCACAGGCCGCCGCAACCAAATCCTCCGATTTCCAGTCCCAACGATAAATCTCGCCGCGGAAACTCCCCGTCAGAATACTGTCCCCATCGGGCGAAAAGGATGCAAACCGGATGCCGTCCGAGCCGCCATCTGTCCAGCCCGAAATCTCCTGCCCGGTGCCGACCTCCCATACCCGGACGACGCGCCCGCCCTCAACAGAAACCAGATACTGCCCATCCGGGCTGAAAGCGAGGGAACCAATCCCCTTCTCGTGGTACAGACGGACGATCTCCTCCCCAGTGGCAATCTCCCAGATACGCACGCTGGGGTCTTGTTGATCTCCGCCTGCGGCGATCAGGCGGGCATCCGGGCTAAAGGCAACCGCCGTCACATAACCGTCTTGCCGCAGCCGGGCGATGCGCTCCCCGCTAGCGATCTCCCATACGAAGATGGCATAGGTATCCCGCGTGCCCGCAGCCACGTAACGGCCATCGCTGCTGAGCGACACCACATTTGCCATCTTCGCATCGTGCGGAAAGGATGCAATTTGTTCCCCCGTGAAAACATCAAAAACATGAACGAACGCATCCGCTCCGGCATCGGCGGCCCACTCCCCGTCAGGCAGGATGTCCACAGCGTTCACGCCCCACTCGTATTGCACGCTGGATAATTCCCGCCCGCTAGCGGTATCCCAAACCTGCACAAGGTGCGCCTTCCGCCAGCCGGGGTCATTGCTCCCCCAGGCAATATACCGCCCATCAGCATTGATGGCTGCCGCCAAAATCGGGCTGACCGCCTTTTCAGAGATCAGGATATGCTCACCGGTCAGGATATTCCATACGCAGACGGTTTCCGACTCGTGCGCGGCAACTGCAAAGCGGCCATCAGCACTGATATCCAGGGCGCGGACATATCCCCGGCATGAGGATTGGGAGAGACGCCTGTGTGGCAAAAAGGATTGCACCACCTGAGCCGCCTCCCCCGACGGGTGCAGCCGCAAGGACTGAATCGCCAGCAACAGCGAGGTTTCGGATGGGGCTTCTTCCACAAGCGCGAGGCTTTGCGCCTGTGCCGCCAACTGGCGGGCGAGAGCGATCTGCGCCCGCTGTTGGGTATCCTGCCATTGCCGGAATGCGAAGACAGCGGCGGCTAGAAAGGCCATGAGTGCCAGGAAAAACACGCCGCCGACAAGCAGTACACGGCGGCGTGTGAAAGTGGATGGGCTCATAACCGTTATTTTACCCGGGTTTTCTCTAAAGTATGTTAGCACTTTTTGTGCAGGTGGGCAAAAGACGCGGCACGACGGTGTCTCCCCCCTCCCGCCCCCCCGCGCACAAGGCTTGACATCCGGGGCGAGGGTGGTACAACGCCCCCATGAGACGCATCTTCCCCCTGCTGATACTTGCCTTCCTGCTGGCCTCCTGCACGGGCGGGAGCAGGCAGCCAGCCGCGGCGGATTCACGCTTGCCGCCGCACTCAACGCCGACCTTCACTTCGCGGCCTTCAAGCACGCCCATTCCTTCGGATACGCCTTCACCGACCAGTACCGCTACCAGCACCGCCAGCCCCGTGCCGAGTGCGACGCCCCTCCCCGCCTGCGTGACGCTGGTCTACGAAGGCTATGCCCAGTTTGAGATCATCGCACCCGCGGGGCAGCGCGTCCTTGTGGATGTGTACGATCCCCAAAAACTCAGCCGCCCAGCCGACTCCGCCGACGTCCTGCTGACCACCCACACCCACTGGGATCACGTCAACGATGAGTTTGTCACCGCTTTTCCGGGGGAGCAGATCTTCGTTCGGGAGGGGGAACTGCAAACGGAAGCCGTCCGCATCCTGGGGATCGCCTCCGCCCACAACGCCGGGGACGCGCGCAAACCCGAGGGCGGCACAAACTACATCTTTCGGATTGACATCGGGGGCTTGCGGATTGTCCATTTTGGGGATACGGGACAAAACGCCTTCACCGAGGCGCAACTGGATGCCTTCGGGGCGGTGGACATCGCCATCTCGCAGATCAACAACCCCTACAGCGAGATGAACGCCCAAAACGGGAAGGGCATCCGCCTGATGGAGCAGGTGAACCCGCGGCTGGTGATTCCCACCCACCTGAATCTGGATACCGTCAAACTGGCGATTTCCCGCTGGCCTCCGGGTTTCTATACGCCTGACACCACCCTGAAAATCTGCGCCGATGACCTGGGGGAGGGTACGCAATTCCTGCTGATGGGCGAGGCGGTGGAGACCATGCGGCGCTACGTGGATTTGGAAGAATGGGGAAACCGATAACGGGCGGAGCGCAAAAATGCCCGGATCAAACGCCGGGACGAGTCAGGAAGGCGCGAATTTCAGCACGCACGCCTTCCCCCTGCCCCAGGAGAAGATGCCCCCCGCTGGGGAACGTGACCAGCCGGGCGTCGGGAATGGTCTCGGCGCAAAATCGGGCGTGCCGCTCCAGTGTGACCAGTGAATCATCCTCGGCATGGAGAATCAGCACAGGGACGGCGATCCGCTCCAGGGGCAGCAGTTCCAGGTGCAAAATCTGGTGGTAATCGTTCACCCAGCCCGCGCGGCGGCTGTAAACCGGCAGGGTGTTTTGCAGCCACGTTTCCAGCCAGCGTTTTTCGGCGGGAGAGAGGCTCCGAACCACAGCGCGCGGCACGCCCATCGGCGGTGCGATGCCGCGCCGCACCAGTTGCAGCGCCGCCCAAACCAGATAATCGCTGGCGAGCAGGGCATCGAAAATTCGAATCAGCGCATCGGGGTTGGGACTGACGTCAATCATGCCCTTGCTGACTGCCGAGAGCATCACCAGCCCGGCGCAGCGGTCGGGATGGCGCAGGGCGAACTGCAACGCGGAAGGGCCTCCGGCGGAGAGCGCGATCAGCGGGGCACGCGCAATTTTCAGGGCATCGAGCAACGCGGCGAAGGCGTCCGCCTGTGCCGCAGGGGAGGCGTCATCCGGCAGGGGCGTGCCGAGATACCCGAAGCGGGAAGGAGCGATCCACCAAAAGCCACCGCCGAACCGGCGGGCGTAGTGCAGCGCCTGGTTGAATCCGCCACCGGAGCCGTGGATCATCAGCACCGGCGGGCCATCCCCGGCCTCGCCGTAAATCATCTCCCCCTGTGACGTGGCGATGACGCACCTTTCCCGCGCGATGCGCGCTTCCGCCGCAGCCATGTCGGCGCGGCAGGCGCGGTAACTGCGGAGGGTCAGCGCGCCCGCGGCACCGGCGAGCGCGCCGGTGATGATGAGTTTCTGGCGTTTGGTCATGTGTGCGTTACGAGGACTGGCAGTCCTGACAGGACTGCCAGTCCTTATGCGTCGTCCTCAATAATATCGGCAATGCCCTTGAAATTGGCAATCGCCTCGTGATATTGCACAAAGCCGGCTCGGTCTCCAAACCAGCCCAGCACCTCGTCCCGTGCCAAACGGGTGGGCTGCGTTCCAAGAATGGTGTGATAGGATGAATGACGCCAATCGCGGTAATCAGCAACCAGACCATGCTTTCGAGGGTTCTGGTGAATGTAAGCCACCAGGGTTTTGAAATAGCGGTCATCTGTCACGGCTTTGCGCCGGAACGGCTTTTCGAACAGACTCCCTGTCCGGTGATAGTTTTTGTTAATGGTTTTCGTGTAAGTGCTGAACAGGTTTGCAAAAGCACGGGATGGAGAAACGCCGTCACCGGAGACGGGAACTCTGATTTTGACCAGCAAATGAAAATGGTTGGGCAGCAGGCAATACGCGTATGTCACCGCGGCTGGTGCAACATATTTTGCATAAAGTTCCAGGAAGTAGCGGTAGTTACGCGGCTCGAAGAACAAGTTTTCGCCGTTATTGCCGCGGTTGTAGATGTGGTAGACAAGACCGGGTACAAGCGGAAGTGTCATCCTTGGTACGCCCTGTTGTCGCTTAGGACTGGCAGTGCTGGCAGCACTGCCAGTCCTATTTTACCCAAACCGCCCCTCGACATAATCCGCCGTGCGCTGATCCTGAGGGTTGGTGAAAATCTCCTTGCCCGGCGCGTACTCGATGAGTTCCCCCTGCAAAAAGAACGCCGCATGGTCGGCGGTGCGGGCGGCCTGCTGAACGGAGTGCGGCACCAGCACAATGGTGTACTGCTGCTTCAGCACCTGGAGCGACTCCTCCACCTTGCCCGTGGAGAGCGGGTCCAGCCCGGAGGTGGGTTCATCCAGCAGGATGACCTCCGGCTCCAGGGCGAGCACCCGCGCCAGACAAAGCCGCTGCTGCTGCCCGCCGGAGAGCGCCACCGCCGGATTGTCCAGCCGGTCCTTGACCTCATCCCAAAGGGCGGCCTGCTTCAGGCTGCGCTCCACCGCGGCATCCAGTTTGGCGGAATCCCGCACTCCGGCGACCTCCAGCCCGTAGGTCAGGTTGCGGCGGATGCTCATCGGCAGCACCACCGGCCGGGCGAAGACCATCCCCACCCGGCGGCGCAGGCGGATCACGTCCACATCGGGGTCGAGGATGTTTTCCCCGTCGAGCAGCACCTCCCCCTCCAGGTGGGTGACATCCACAAGGTCGTTGAGCCGGTTGAGCGTCCGCAGCAAACTGGATTTTCCGCCCCCCGCGGGCCCAAAAATCACTGTGATCCGGTTCGCAGGGATGCCCAGGGTGATGTTTTGCAGGGATTCCGTGCCGTCCGAGTAGTGCAGGGTGAGATTTTTGATTTCGATTTTGTTCATGGGTTCAACAACGGGAAAAACCCGCGCAAGAGCGCGGACACGCAGAAAACCGGCTCACCACTGCCGCCGCTTGCGGGCATACGAGCGGATGCTGGCAGCAATCAGGTTCATGCCCAGGACGAAAGCCAGCAGCACCAGTACCGTGCCGTACTGGATTTCGATGGGCATCCCCGGCACCTGCGTGGAGATGACGTAAAGGTGGTAGGGCAGCGCCATCGTGGCATCGAACACCGAGGTCGGCAGTTGCGGCAGGAAGAAAGCCGCCGCGGTGAACAGGATCGGTGCGGTCTCTCCGGCGGCGCGCTCCAGCCCGAGGATGACTCCGGTGAGAATGCCCGGCAGCGCCTGCGGGAGCACCACCCGCCGGATGGTCTGCCATTTGGTGGCACCGAGGGAGATGCTCACCGTGCGAAATGACTGCGGCACGGAGCGGATGGCTTCCTCGGCAGTGCTGATGATGATGGGCAGGGTCATCAACGCCAGGGTGAGCGATCCCGCCAGAATGCTGGTGCCGAAGTTCAGGAAGAGCACAAACAGTCCCAGCCCGAACAGCCCGTACACCACCGAGGGAATCCCTGCCAGGTTGATGATCGCCAGCCGGATCAGCCGCGTCCAGCGGTTGTCGGGGGCGTATTCGGCGAGGTAAACCGCGGCGGCGATGCCCAGCGGCACGGAGAAAATCGCCGTCCCCACGGTGAGGTAGAGCGTCCCCAAAATGGCCGGTAAAATGCCGCCGGAGCGCATCCCGTCGCTGGGCATCTGGGTCAGAAATTCCCAGGAGATGCTCGGCGCGCCCTGGTAGATGATGTACACGATGGTGGCGATGATGGGGATGACGGTCAGCACGGTCATCAGGGTGAGCATGCTGAAGCCCAGTTTTTGGATCAGGTAACGCCGTTGGGAGGTGGGGACGGTTTTCATGGGGTTGGGTCTGGCTCAGTATCTATCCGGAAATTCAAGCAGATGAATTGCTACAGGTATATCCGTATGCGTATATTCCCCATCCCCCCTGTATCCCCCCTTCCCTGGGGAAGGGGGGACGTGCCGTAGTGCTGTTGTCGGCGCACAAAGTGCGCCGACAACAGCACACTTTTCGATGCCTCTCCCCAAAATTTCCGCTTTGGTTCCCCTCTCCCTTCGGGAGAGGGGTCAGGGGTGAGGGCAGGGAGGGGTTGGGGTGGGGGGAAATATTGCCACAGCATGTCAAAACAGGCCTGGTTTGTTGCATAGCGATTTTTCGGATAGGCGCACTGGCAGTGCTGGCAGCACTGCCAGTGCTTGGGTTACGAAAGCACCCGCTCCTGCCGCTTGCGCTGGCGGGAGATGACGCTGGTAGCGGTGATGTTCACAACCAGCGAAATCAGAAACAGCACGATGCCGATGGCGAACAGCACATGGTAGTGCGTGCTGCCGTTGGCAACCTCGCCCATCTCGGCGGCGATGGTGGCGGTCATCGTGCGGGCGGGCGCGAACAGCGCGCCCAGGCCGGTGGGCATCACCGGCGCGTTGCCCGTGACCATCATCACGGTCATCGTCTCGCCGATGGCGCGCCCCACGCCGAGCATCACCGCTGTCAGCACGCCGGAACGCGCCGCGGGCAGAGTCACCCGCCAGATGGTCTGCCATTCGGTTGCGCCCAGAGCCAGGGCGGCATCGCGGTAGGATTTTGGGACCGCGTCGAGAGCGTCTTCGGAGACGGAAACCACCGTCGGGATGGCGATACCTCCGAGGAGGATCGCTCCGCCCAGGGCGGTCAGGCCGGTCGGCAAATCGAGGAGAATCCGCAAATAGGGGGCGAAAATCAGCATCCCCAGGAATCCCAGCACCACCGAGGGGAATCCGCCCAGAATTTCGACCAGCGGTTTGAGGATTTCGCGCATCCGGGGGGGTGCAATCTCGGAGATGTAAATCGCCCCGCCAATGCCGAAGGGCACGGCGATCAGCGTCGCCCCGATGGTGATGATCAGCGAGCCGCCGATGAGCGGCAGCAGGCCGTAGTAATCCTCGATGGGGTACCAGCGCTCGCTGAACAGGTCGGAGAGCGGCACTTCGGCAAACGCGGGCAGGCCTTCCTTCATCAGGAAGATGAAAATCAGCACCACGAAGACGATGGCTGAATAGCCCGCAGCCTTGATGAAGGCGGTGATGATGGTTTCACTCCGGTTGGTGGGTTTCATAGTGCGGGGTTGGGAGTTGGGGATTGGTAATTGGGAATTGGGTAATTGGGGGTTGGGGGTCGGGGATTGGGGGGCAGGAATTGAGGGTTGGAACAGCGCCTCGCACCCCGATTCCCAATCCCTGATTCCCGGTTACCTGGTACCTGATACCTGATGCCTGATTGCCTGATACCTGATTACCTGATCACCGCCCCACAATCGGCACAAAGCCCAGTTCGGTGACGATTTGCTGGGCTTCGGGGGAGAGAATCCAGTTCAGGTAGTCGGCGATGGCACCTTCGGGCTGGCCGTTGGTGTACATGTACAAATCGCGGGCAATGGGGTATTCCCCGGCGTTGACGCTCTCGGCGGAGGGCATCACGTAGGGGCTGTTCGCGTCCCTGGCGACGGCGACCACCTTCAGGTCATCGGTGACGTAGCCCAGCCCGTCGTAGCCGATTGCGTTGGGGTTCTGGCGCACTTCGGCGCCGATGCCCTCGGAGGAAGGCATCAGCAGGGTGTCGGGCGAGAAAAGGGTTTTGTTCTCTTTGTCGCCCAGGCGGAGCACCTCTTCCAGAAAGTAAACGTGGGTGCCGGAGTTGGTCTCGCGGGAAAGGCGCACGATGGGGCGGTCTTCGCCGCCGACCTCGCGCCAGTTGTTGATTTTCCCGCTGTAGATGTCGGAAATCTGCTGGAGAGTAAGTTCGTTCACCGGATTTTCAGGGTTAACGATGACCGCGATGGCGTCGCGGGCGATGACGAATTCAACCGGCTCGCCGCCATGCGCTTCGATTTCGGCGATTTCTTCCGGCTTGATTTTGCGGGAGGCGTTGGCGATGTCCACCGTGCCGTTGATCAGCGCGGCGATGCCGGTCCCGGAGCCGCCGCCGGTGACCGAAACGCTGATCTCCGGGTGGAGTTGGTTGTAGCGTTCCGCCCAGGCCAGTGCCAGGTTGACGATGGTATCGGAGCCTTTGTTCTCGATATAGGTGATTTCACCGGAGGGGGAAGGTGAATCGGATGCGGTATCGTTCCCCGGTTTGCATCCGAGCAGGAGACCGATGAGCAGGAGCAGGGATAAAATCCGGTGCGTTTTCATCGGGGCTTGATTATACCGCGAACGCGGCGATGGTGGGGAGTTTAGTGTGCCGGGGGTGCCGACAAGAGCAGGTGATTTTCAGGGGTGACGGTGATTTCCAGGGCGGGGAGGTTTTCCTGGGCGGGACCGTTGAGCACGGTTCCCTGCGGATCGAAGCGTGAGCCGTGACAGGGGCAGAGAAACCCGTCGGGTTTGACGTTGACGCGGCATCCCAGGTGGGTGCAGGTGGTGCTGAGGGCGCGGAACCCCGCATCGTCGTGGATCAGCAGGGCGGATCCGTCAGCAACCAGGGTGCGGGTACCGGGCGGGTAATCTGCCACGGGGCCGAGATCGAGTTCGCGGGGGGCGTCTTCGGGCGGGGTATAACTCAAAAATCGCAGAATCCCACCCAAACCGAGGACGCCGCTCGTCCACAGGAGAGCGTTCGTCGTCAGTTTCAGAAAGTCGCGGCGGGTGAGAGACATCGTCAGGGCGGGGATTAGCGGTCTACGGCGTGGCACTGGTGGCAGTAACGGGATTCCTGCTCGTCGGGGTTCTGCTGGCAGCCAGTGTCCATCACGGCGCGGAAGGTGAAGCGTTGGCCGGTGGCTTTTCCAAAGAGTTCGTACGTGCCATCGGGGAGTTGGCGGATGTTCCAGAGCGGTTCACCGTTTTCGGTGACGAGAATTGTATCGCCAATTTGCAAATCGAGCACGGGGTTGAGAAAGGCCAGCCGGAAGGCGAGGTCGTCGGGGTCGGTGAGGGTGCGGGTGATGGGAGGTTCCGCGCGTGTGCCGTGGCAGGTTTTGCACTGGATGTACTGGATGTCGGCCTGGCTGGGGTGGAGGTCGCCGTCGCCCATCGCTTCGCTGCGGGTGTGGCAGTCAATGCAGTCAAGGGTCCATTCGCAGCGCGTGAACTGGGCAATGGGCTGGTAGTAGGCGTGAAGCCGGTCGGCGGGGGCGTCAAGCCGCTCGACAAACTGCATGGTGCGCAAATCATAGTTGCCGCGGTTGTGGCAGGCGTTACACTGTTCGTAGGAGATGGCGGTGGTGAGGGTATGCACAGTGCCGGTGGAAGCGGGCTGAGTCGGGGTGTGGCAGGCAGCGCAGCCAGTGTAGCGGCGGTAGGCGTCGCCGGGGCGGGGCGGGGCGTAGATGTGACAGTTCAGGCAATTTTCGGCGAAGGCGTGCAGGGATGCGCTGCTCTCCTGGGCGGGGTCGAAGGCATCCAGGGCGGTGATGCCGGTAGCGGTGTGCGGGTCTTGTATAGCGCGGATGCCGAGGCGGGCGTTCAGGTCGGGTTGTGCGCCGAAGGTGTAGCGGGTGCTGGCGATTGCACCGGCGTAAGTGGCCTGGATGCTGGTCTGGACGCGCTGGATATGGTCACGCTCATCTGCCGCGCTGCCGGAGTGACAGTCGCTCCCGCCACAGGATTGTTCAACAACGGTTAAATCCGACGGGTTTGCGCCGCCGCGCAGGGTGCTGTGCGCCAGGTCGGCATCCAGGGCGAGACGTTCTCCACCATGACAGATGACACAGCCAAAGGCTTCGACCGGGTGTGAGGGGCTGATTTCGTCCAGCCCGGCGTGGCAGGTCAGGCAGTATTCGCTCTCGCCGGTCAGTGTCGGCGTGAGGGGAATCGCCTGCGGCTGGCGGGATTCAACCCAAACGGCGGCGAGCAGGGCGAGAAGCAGAAGGGCGGCGGCAAGGAAGAGGAAGCGGCGCATGGGGGCAGCGGATAGAGCAACGGATGGTGAAACGGATAAACGGATGGGGCAGCGGATGTGGAACGGATTAGCGGATGGGGCAGCGGAAGGTGAAACGGATAAACG
>CAZPSL010000141.1:0-12008 GCA_964589145.1 uncultured Anaerolineales bacterium | reverse complement strand
AATCGGGCAGCCACGTGTCTCTGTCCTGCTCCCGGCAGGGCGGGGTGTTCGGTGCCTGTCCTGTTCGCCAAATGAAGACTGGCAGTCCTGCCAGGACTGCCAGTCTTGTGTGCGGGGCGAGGGAAACACATAGGAATTTCTGCAACATTTGCCTGCACCCCCTGGGCGTCGTTTTCTTGACAAATTGCCCTTGCCGTTATAGACTCTCTTCTGATGACTACCGTATCCCGCTCGATGCCCATGATGATGTCCATGATGCCCTCCGCGAAGGATGGACGGGCAGTCCGGGCATTGGGCACACGCTGACCCAAAGACGAACACAATCCCGACAGGCTGTCCGCAGAGGGCAGCCTGTTTTGTTGAGAGCCGGTATCAGCAAAATGCGCAGGATTACACACTAAACGGCAGGGAGTTTGGAATTCCGGGACGGGCACTCACCCCCAACTCCCAACTTCCAATCCCAGCCCCTGACATCTTCCCCAGGAGAATCCCATGTCCGACAACATCCTCGTCGCCATCGCCTGGCCTTACGCCAACGCCGAAATCCACGTCGGCAACATCACCGGCTCGCACCTGCCCGGTGACATCGTTGCCCGTTACCACCGCCTGAAGGGCGACCGTGTTCTGATGGTCTCCGGCACTGATTCCCACGGCACGCCGATCACCCTCAAGGCCGATGCCCTCGGCAAATCCCCGGAGACGGTTTACAAGGAATACCACGCCGGTTTCCTGGATTTGTTCCAGCAGTTGGGGCTTTCCTACGACCTGTTCACCACCACCCACACCAGCAACCATTTCAGGGTGGCGCAGAGCATCTTTCTGGCCCTCAAGGAAAACGGCTACCTCTACACCGCCATCCGCCCGCAGTGGTATTCCTCCTCGGCGGGACGTTTTCTCCCCGACCGGTACATCGAGGGAACCTGCTACATCTGCGGGGCGGAAGGTGCCCGTTCCGACCAGTGCGATGTCTGCGGCAACGTTCTGGACCCCGAAAAACTGCTCAATCCGCGCTCCAAACTGGATGGCTCCACCCCGGAACTGCGCGATACCGAGCATTTTGATCTCGACCTTTCGCGGCTGGAGCCCCGGGTTCTGGAATTTTTGAGGGAACGCCAGTCCCGGATGCGTCACACCGTCATTGGGGAATCGCTGCACAAAATCGAATCCGAGGGGCTGAAACCGCGCACCATCACCCGCGACCTGGATTGGGGAATTCCCGTTCCCGTCGCGGGTTGGGAGAACAAATGCCTGTACGTCTGGTTTGAGGCTGTCATCGGGTATCTCTCCGCCCCTGTGGAGTGGTCTTCCCTCACCGGGCAGCCGGAAGCCTGGCGGGACTGGTGGCTCAACCCCGACGCCAAGGCGTTCTACTTCATCGGCAAGGATAACATCTTCTTCCACACCGCGCTCTGGCCGGCGGAATTGATGGGCGCGGGCGAGCAGTTCATGGAAATCTTCGCCGCCGAACCAGGCCCGACGCTCACCCTGCCCTACGATGTGCCCGCCAACCAGTTTATGAACATGGAGGCGCAAAAAATCTCCGGCTCGCGCAACTGGGCGGTGTGGGGACGCGATTTTCTCACCCGTTACGACCCTGACCCCCTGCGCTACTACCTGACCGTGAACATGCCCGAAAACCGCGATACCGACTGGAGTTGGGCTGATTTCCTGGCACGCAACAACAACGAACTGGTCGCCACCTGGGGCAACCTGGTCAACCGTGTTCTCTCGTTTGCCTACAAACACTGGGAGGGCAAAATCCCCGACCCCGGCGACCTGCGCCCGGCGGACCGCGAGATCATCGCTGCGGTGGCGCGCGGCTTCGAAACCGTGGGCGGGTTCATCGAGGTTGTCAAACTGCGCGCCGCCATCAACGAGGCGATGCGCCTGGCCGGGGAAGCCAACAAATACCTGGATGCGCAAGCCCCCTGGTTCGAGGTCAAATCCGACAAAGCCGCTGCCGCCAAGACGATTTACACCGCCATGCGGGTGATTGACATGCTCAAGGTGCTGTTTTCCCCCTTCCTGCCGTTCACCTGTGAACGCCTGAACACCTACCTGGGCTACACCGAACCGATTTTCGGCGTGCAAACGGTTGAAACCGTGCAGGACGACCTCGGCGAGCACACCGCGCTGCGTTACCTGCCCGAAAACGCCGCCGGACGCTGGGAACCGCCCGCGCCCTTGCAGCCCGGCCAGCCCTTCCAGAAGCCCAAGCCGCTCTTCAAAAAACTCGACCCCGGCATCGTGGAGGATGAACTGGCGCGCCTGGGGTAGCGATTCAGCGAGTCAGCGATTCGGCGATTCAGCGAGTCAGCGAGTCAGCGAGTCAACGATTCAGCGATTTAGCGCATCACCCTCCACTCCCAACTCTCGACTCCCAACTCCCGACTCCCCACTCCCCACTCCCGACTCCCCACTCTCGACTCCCAACTCCCGACTCCCAACTCCCGACTCTCGACTCCCAACTCCCGACTCCCGACTCCCATGTTCATTGACCAGGCAGAAATCACGGTAATCTCCGGCAAGGGCGGCGACGGCGCCGTTCACTTTCGGCGCGAGAAGTACGTCCCGCGCGGCGGCCCCGACGGCGGCGACGGCGGGCGCGGCGGCAGCGTCATCCTCGAAGCGCGCCGCTCCCTGAACACGCTCTACAACTTCCGCCACAAGCGGCGTTTCCGTGCCAAGGATGGTGCCCGCGGCGGAGGCAGCAACCAGACCGGTCGCTCCGCCGAAGACCTGATTATCCCCGTGCCGCCGGGGACGCTGGTCTATGACGCCGACACGGGCGAACTGCTCGGCGACCTGACCGAAGACGGCGGGCAACTGCTGGTCTGCAAGGGCGGGCGCGGCGGACGCGGCAACGCCCGCTTCGCCACCTCCCGCAACAAGGTGCCCCGCATCGCCGAAAAAGGCGAGCCGGGGCAGGAGCGCAACCTGCGCCTGGAACTCAAACTGATCGCCGATGTGGGGCTGGTGGGCGTCCCTAACGCTGGAAAATCCACCTTCCTCTCGGTGGTCACCAACGCAAAACCCAAAATCGCCCCCTACCCCTTCACCACGCTCACCCCCAACCTGGGCGTTGCCGAACTGGACGTGGAAAACACCCTGGTTCTGGCAGACATCCCCGGCCTGATCGAAGGGGCGCATCAGGGCATCGGGCTGGGGCACGATTTTCTGCGCCACATCCAGCGCACGCGGGTGCTCATCCACCTGCTGGACGGCACCGGCGAAGACCCGCTGCTGGATTTCGCCCAAATCAACAGCGAACTGGCGCTCTTCGACCCCGATTTGGCGGAAAAGCCCCAACTGGTGGTGCTCAACAAAATGGATTTGCCCGAAGTGCGTGCGCGCTGGCCCGAAGTCCGCAAGGCGCTGGAGGCGCGCGGCTATCAGCCGATGTCCATGTCGGCGGTGACGGGGGAGGGCGTGCGCAAAGTGCTCTACCGCGCGGCTGACCTGCTCTCGCAGGCGCCCCCGCCCCCGGAACCGGAGGCGGTTCCCGTTTATCGGGTGGAGAGCGACCCCCGCGAATTCACCGTTACCCGCGTTCCCGAAGGCTGGCGCGTCTCCGGGGAGGCCATCGAGCGCGCCGCCGCGATGACCTACTGGGAATACGACCAGTCCATCCGCCGCTTCCAGCGCATCATGCAAACCCTGGGCATCGAAGACGCCCTGCGCGAGGCCGGCATCCGGGAGGGGGAAAGCGTCTTCATCGGCAAGTACGAACTCGAATGGCAGGATTGAACGCCCCGAATTTCCGGTAGAATTTTTGCTGGAACGCAGGGGAAGTCCCGATCTTTTGCTGGCAGCGCTGTTCATGGGTGCAGACAAATGTTGCAGCAATCGGGCAGCCGCATGTCTCTGCCCTTCCCCCCGGCGGGGCGGGGTGTTCGGTGCCTGTCCTGTTCACCAAATGAAGACTGGCGGTCCTGCCAGGACTGCCAGTCTTGTGTGCGGGGCGAGGGAAACACATAGGAATTTCTACAACCTTTGCCTGCACCCCCGTGAGGATTGCAATCCTCACAGTTTTTTCTTTCCGGTATAATCAGCACATGGCAAAAACCCAAACCCGTTACGTTTGCACCGAGTGCGGGCGCATCTCGCCCCGCTACATGGGCAGATGCCCCAAATGCGGGGCTTACAACACCATGCAGGAGGAGGTCGTCGCCGCGCCCGCACCGGGCAAATCCCGCACGCCGCGCGGACTTTCCGGCAAATCCACCCCGCGGCGGATCGCCGAAATCAGCGGCGACGCGGAAGAACGCCTGCCCCTGCCCATCGAGGAGTTTTCCCGCGTGCTGGGCGGCGGCATCGTGCCCGGCTCGGTTGTGCTGATTGGCGGCGACCCCGGCATCGGAAAGTCCACCCTGCTGCTGCAAGCCGCCATCCTGCTGGCGCGGGGGAGCACCGTGCTCTACGTCTCCGGCGAGGAATCCGAGCGGCAAATCAAGATGCGCGCCAACCGCATTTTGGCGGTCTCCGACGAGCGGGGGAATGGATACCCCGACAAACTCTTCCTGGTCACCGAAACCAACCTGGATGCCATCCTGGAGCACGTTCTCGCGGTCAAGCCGCAACTCCTGATTGTGGATTCCATCCAGACCACCTACATCCCCACCAAGGAGTCCTCCGCCGGGTCGGTTTCGCAGGTGCGCGAAACCGCCTCCCACCTGCGGGAACTGGCAAAATCCTCCGGCATCACGGTGTTCATCATCGGGCACGTCACCAAGGAGGGCGCAATCGCCGGGCCGCGCGTTCTGGAGCACATCGTGGATACGGTGCTCTACCTGGAGGGCGACCGTTACCAGAGTTACCGCCTGCTGCGCTCGGTGAAAAACCGCTTCGGGCCGACCGCCGAGGTCGGCGTGTTCGAGATGCGCGAGCGCGGCCTGGTGGAGGTTCCGAACCCTTCGGAGGCCTTCCTGGCTGAACGGATGGTCAACGCCCCCGGCTCGGCGATTGCCGTCACCATGGAGGGTACCCGCCCGCTTTTGGTGGAAATCCAGGGGCTGACCAGCACAACCAGTTTCGGCAACCCGCGGCGCACGCCCAACGGGATTGACTTCAACCGCCTGCTGCTGATTGCCGCCGTGCTCACCCGCCGGGTGGGCGTGCGCCTTTCGGAGCAGGATATTTTCGTGAACGTGGTGGGCGGGCTGAAAATCAACGAACCGGCGGCGGATTTGGCGGTGGCGGCGGCGATCGCCTCCTCGATGAAAGACCGCCCCGTGCGCGCCGACGCCGTGCTGATTGGCGAAATCGGCCTCAACGGGGAACTGCGCGCCGTCGGGCAGATGAACGCCCGCCTGAACGAAGCCGCCAAACTCGGTTTCAGGGCGGCCATTGTGCCCCGCCGCCTTCGGCGGGGGGAACCCCGCCCCAAGGGCATCGAAATTCTCGAAGCCCGCAGTTTGCGCGAGGCGCTGAATCTGTCGCTGCTGCCGGAAACCTGACCCCTCACCGCACCCCCGCCAACCTTCAACCTTCAACCTGCAACCTTCAACTTTCAACCTTCAACCTTCAACCTGCAACCTGCAACTTTCAACCTTCAACCTGTAACCCCTCACAATCCCATGACCGCAAAACGCACCCTTCTCGGAACGCTCGCCAACGGCCTGCTCACCCGCATGAGCCGCGGCCGCCTGCCCCGGACGTCGGGCGAACTCACCCTGGACGGCCTCTCCGCGCCCGTGGAAATTTTGCGCGACCGCTGGGGCGTGCCGCACATCTACGCCCGGAACCTGGACGACCTGTTCTTCGCCCAGGGCTTTGTCCACGCCCAGGACCGCCTCTTCCAGATGGAACTCAACCGCCGCACCGCGGCGGGCAAACTGAGCGAAATCTTCGGCGAGATGGCGCTGGAAACCGACCGTTTTGTGCGCACTTTCGGCTTCAACCGCCTGGGCCGCGCCGACTGGGAAAACGCCGCCCCGGCGGTCCGCGATGCGCTCGCGGCTTACGCCGCCGGGGTCAACGCCTACATCGAGCGCGGCAAATTCCCCGTGGAGTTCACCCTGCTGCGCTACCGGCCTGAACCCTGGGAGCCGGTGGACAGCGTGATTTTCTCGCGGCTGATGGTCTGGCAACTCTCGCACGCCTGGCAGAGCGAGATTGTGCGCGCCGAGATTGCCGAAAAAGTGGGGGTGGAACACGCCGCCGAGTGGGAAATCCACTCCCTGGCGCGCAACCCGGTCACGCTGCCGGAGGGCATCGAGTTCAACGCCCTCGACCCCGACGGGAGCCTGCGGCGCATTCCCGGCCCCTTTCTCGACCGCGGCAAAGGCAGCAACGAGTGGGTGATCGCCCCGCAGCGCAGCGAAACCGGCCATGCCGTGCTCGCCAACGATATGCACCTGGCGCTGGGCATCCCCTCCCTGTGGCACGAAATCCACCTGAACGCACCGCCGTATCACGTCAGCGGGGTGGTGCTGCCGGGGCTGCCGATGGTGCTGGTGGGGCACAATGAACGCATCGCCTGGGGGATGACGCTCGCCTTCACCGACGCGGAAGACCTGTTCGTGGAGCAGATCGATTCGCACGATCCGCCGCGCTGCCTTTACCGGGACGAGTGGCAGGCGGTGGAAATCATCGAGGAGCCGATTCCCGTCAAAGGGCGGGCGCAGCCCTTCGTCGAACGGGTGCTGGTCACCCGCCACGGGCCGGTGATCTCCGACCGGGTGGGGCAGTCCGCCCAAAAACTGGCGGTGCAATCCATGGCGCTGCGCCCCGCTCCCATCCTCGAGGGCTGGTACCGTCTCAACACGGCCTCCAACTGGAATGACTTCGTGGAGGCCGTGCGCTGCATCGAAGCCCCGCAACTCAACGTCTCGTATGCCGATGTGGACGGCAATATCGGCTACTGGATGACGGGCAAAATCCCGCTGAGGGCACGGGGGAACGGCAGCGTGCCCGCCCCCGGCTGGTCGGGCGAGTACGAGTGGACGGGTGAGGTGCCTTTTGAGGAGATGCCGCACGCCCTCAATCCGCAGCGCGGCTTTTTGGTCAACTGCAACAACAAGGCGGTGGCGGACGACTATCCGCATGACCTCGGCAACGCCTGGATGAACGGCTACCGCGCCCGCCGTCTGACGGAACTGATTGAGGCCCGCGGGAAACTTTCCATGCAGGATCACCGGACGTTTCAGATGGATTTGTACTGCATCCCCGGCGTGGAACTGACCGCCCGCCTGGAGGGATTCGACGACCCGGATGCGGAGGTTCAACTGGCTTTGAAGTTGCTCCGCGGGTGGGATGGGTTCCTCCGCCCGGAGAGCGCTGGCGGCGCGGTTTACGAGGTGTTCCGCCGCGCCCTGGTGTGGAACCTGCTCTCCCCTGCCCTGGGCGAAGACCTGACCCGCCGCGTGCTCGGTGAGGGAGTGCATCCCCTGCTGGCGCGGGCGCAGGAGTTCTACGGGCACGATACCACCGCCCTGCTGCGAATGCTCGACAACCCGGATTCGTGGTGGGTTCAGCAGGCTGGCGGGCGGGATGCCCTGCTGCGCGACGCCCTGAAGCAAAGCGTTGCCTACCTGCGGGAGACTCTGGGCGATGACCCCGCCGGATGGCAGTGGGGCAAACTGCACCGCATCCCCTTTGCTCACCCGATGAGTTTGCAAAAGCCCTTTGACCAGGTGTTCGACCGCGGCCCCTACCCCGTCGGCGGCGACACGGATACCCCCCTGCAAACCGCCACCCTGCCCGGCGACGACTTCGGGAACATCGGCTGGGCGCCCTCCTTCCGCCAGATTGTGGATTTGGGCGATCTGGATAACTCGGTCGCCGTCCATCCGCCGGGGCAGTCGGGGCAACTCGCCAGTCCGCACTACGACGATTTGCTGCCGCTGTGGCTGAAGGGCGAGTATCACCCCATGCTCTGGAGCCGCGGGCGAGTGGAGGCGGAGACGGCCGGGACGCTGACGTTGAAGCCGTTGACCGGAGCGGATGCGCAGGCAGGCAATCAGGTAGGCAGGTAATCAGGTAATCAGGTAATCGGGAATTGGGAAACCGGGGATGGGTAACTGGGAAATGGGGAATTGGTAAGGTAATTTCCCAACTCCCAACTCCCAACTCCCAATCCCCAATTTCCAACCCCCAACCCCAAGGAGACCCCATGTGCGGAATTTTTGGCATTGTGACTGAAAAACCCCAGGTGCTCGGCCCGATTCTGATTGAGGCCGGGCATCGTCTTTCTTACCGCGGCTACGACACCGTCGGCGCGGCGGCCCTCCCTCAGGCGGGCGAGATTGACCTGCGCAAGGATGTCGGGCGCGTGGAAGATGTGGCGAAAAAATACAATTTTGCCGAGATGTACGGCGACCGCGCCATCCTGCAACTGCGCTGGGCGACCTTCGGCGCGCCCTCGCAGGTGAACGCCCAGCCCCATCTGGATTCGGACGGCGACCTGGTGGGGGCGCACAACGGCAATATCGTCAACAACGTGGAACTGCGGGCGCAGTTCGCCGCCGAGGGCATGACCGTGCGCTCCGAAAACGACGGCGAGAGTTGCGTTCACGCCGTGGAACGCTACGTGGACCGCGGCTTTGAGATGCTCGAAGCCCTGCGCCGCGCCGCCGGTGACCTGGAAGGCGATTACTCCTTCGTGGTCGGCCGGGTGGGCGAAGACCGGATTTACGCCATCAAAAACGGGTCGGGGATGGTGGTCGGCATCGGGGAGGGGCTGACCTGCGTTTCCTCCGATTTGCCCTCCATTCTGCCGCTCACCCGCAGGGTTGTGCGCGTCTACGACGGCGAGATCGTCACCCTTTGGGCTGACCGCGTGGAAATCCACAGCGTTGAAACGGGTAAGTTGATCCCCCGCGAGCCGGAAATCGTGGAAGACAGCATGGAATCGGTGCAAAAGGGCGGCTACGCCCACTTCATGCTCAAGGAAATCCACGAGCAGCCCAAAGTCGCCGCCGACCTGCTGCACCTGCTGGAGAGTTCCCCCGACGTTGCTCCGATGGTGGAGCGCATGAAAAACGCCCGCAACCTGTACCTGGTGGCCTGCGGCACCAGTTATCATGCCAGTTTGCTGGGGGCGGTGTACCTCTCGCGGCTGGCGGGGCGGGTTGCCATCCCCATCCTTGCGCCGCAGTTCAGCGCGCAGTATGGCGCCGCCCTCGGCCCCGACGATGTGGGCGTGTTCGTCAGCCAGAGCGGCGAAACCAAGGACGTGCTCAACGCCGTGGAGGTGGCAAAATCCAAAGGGATGGGCGTGCTGGGGCTGGTGAACGTGGTCGGCTCCACGCTGACGCTGGTGAGCGAAACCCATCTGCCAATTGCCTGCGGGTACGAGATCAGCGTCCCGGCCACCAAGACCTTCTCCAACCAGGTGTTGGCGTTCCTGTATCTGGCGATGAAGATGGGCGGACACGATACCGCCTCTCTGGCGGGACTCCCCGATTTGATGGAATCCGCCCTCCGGAGGGTGGAGCCGCAGATCGGGGACGTGGAGAGGGTCGTCAACCCCTGGGATGACCTCTACATCCTGGGGTACGGACTGACCTTCCCCATCGCCCTGGAGGGTGCCCTCAAACTCAAGGAGATCACCTACGCCCACTGCGAGGGGATGCTCTCCACCGAGTTCAAGCACGGGCCGCTTTCGGCGGTTACGGAGGGCTACCCCATTGTTTTCGTCGCCGACCCGGAACATATCCCGCTGATTGTGAGCGGCATCAACGAGGTGACCTGCCGCGGGGCGCACGCCATTGCCATCGGCCCCGACGACCCGCGCCTGCACGCCAACGCCAATCAGGTGATCACGCTCCCCGACGCCCCGCCGGAGGCTTACGCCCTGCTGAGCGTGCTGCCCCTGCAACTGCTCTCTTACCGCATGAGCATCGCCCGCGGCTACGACCCGGATTTCCCCCGCAACCTGAGCAAAACCCTGACGGTGGATTGACGGGCTTATTTGCTCTCTGGCACCGGCGGCGGATTTTCCGCAGTGTGGGTGGCGATTGCAAAAACCATAAATGAATATCTGAAAATTCGAGCAGGTGTACCGCAACCCGCAAGAGCGGGGTCAGGGCAGGCCGGGGTGGTGGAAATGTCACCACCGCACATCAAAGCGTATCTGGTTCGTTGCATCGTGATTTTTCGGATAGACTCCAGACCATCACGCCGAGTGAAAGTTCTGCCCGGCAAAAAAAGGCTGGCAGCCCCTACCGGGCCGCCAGCCTTTGTCAGGTTCAGGTGATGCGGGAGAATTTACGGGATCTGTAGGGTTCCGCCTACCGGCAGGGTGTAGGCTCCTTCCAGTCCATTGGCGTCTTCAATGGCGCGCGGATCAACATCCCCAAAGAGGCAGGCAATCGAGTGTACGGTATCCCCCGCCCGGATAGTGTACGTTGCGGGGTGTGGGTGCAGTGCGCGCGGCCCGGCATCGAAGGGCCCCGCCCCTTTTGGAATGGTCAGAGTCTGTCCTGGATATGTTACGGAGCCGTTGGATAAGCCGTTTGCCGCCAGCAACGCGCTTGGGGAGATATTAAACCGCCGTGCGATGCAGTAAGGGAATTCGCCTTTTTGGAGTGTGTAATGATCCGGAACCGGGTATTCACCAACAGGCGGGGCCTGGGTCGGCTCCGGCGGGGGCGGCGGGGGCGGGACGGGAGTTGCGGTGGGCGCTTCACCGCCTCCTGACGGGGGTGCATTATTGTCGTCTCCGCTTCCGTTATTGGGCAATAAAGCCTGTGCAGTTTGCGTGGCAAACATGCCCAATTCGTCCATCGGCGATTGTGTGCTGTCTATGGCTGTAGCAGCAGGCCCTTCATCGGGCGGGGGAGTTGATGCTTTCCGTTCACAGGCGGCCAATGTCAACGCGAATAGAACAACCACAAAGAAAATGAGAATGCGGTGGTTTTTCATGGGTAGGCTCCTCTTTTGCGCAGAAACTTCCGTTGAAATCCGGGCAGTAGTTGGGCGTTGTCTTCCCGTCCCTTGCGTATAATCTTACTCGGTAATCATACTAGCATAATCCTGATACCGCGTCAAGCAAATGGGATGCAGGGGGTGCAGGCAAATGTTGTAACAATTCCTATGTATTTCCCTCGCCCCGCACACAAGACTGGCAGTCCTGCCAGGACTGCCAGTCTTCATTTGGCGAACAGGACAAGCACCGAACATCCCGCCCTGCCGGGAGCAGAACAGAGATTTGTGGCTGCCCGATTTCTGCATCTTTTGCTTGCAACCAGGTGCAGGCAGTTCATTGCCTGGAAACCAAAACCGGCTTCCGCGGAAGCCGGTTTTGGTTTATTGCAGGCGGGTGCAGGCGGGTTCTATTCTGCTGCCACGCTTTGATGGAACTCTGCCGGGCGGAACTTGTATCCGTAAACCAGCAAACCGCGCTCGTCCCCGTCGGAACGGAGTTTACGAGTCACCATTTCAACCGGCATTCCAATTTCCACCGGATGGTTTCCCAAATCTGTCAACTGTGCGGTGACTACAGGGCCTTCTTCCAGTTTGACCAGCGCCACGGTGTAGGGGGCAAATTCCTGAAACCCGTCGGGCGGGTTGTAGATGGTGGTATGGGAATAAACTTCCCCGCGTCCGCTGAACTCGTAAGATGTTTTCGCTTCTCCGTTGCACTCCGGGCAAACATCGCGCGGCGGAAAAATTTTTGTTCCGCAGTGCGGGCAGATTTCTCCAACGAGAGCATAGCGCTGTTTTTTCAAACGCCAGTGGCGGGCAATTTCCATTTTTATCTCCTTTTGCTGCTACAAAGCCGGTAAATCATGGCTAGTTTAGCCTGAAAAACTATCAGGAACTATCAGGGTGGTTTAATGCCTGTCCGAAAGATCGAACAGATGGGCGGAGCAACACCATTTTTCTAAAACACTGCTTTCCTCTCTTTCCTTCACCCACTTTTTAGGGTGCAAGCAAAAGATGTAAAAATCGGGCCGCCGCATGTCTCTGCCCTTCCCCCGGCGGGGCGGGGTGTTCGGTGCCTGTCCTGTTCGCCAAATGAAGACTGGCAGTCCTGCCAGGACTGCCAGTCTTGTGTGCGGGGC
>CAZPSL010000140.1:0-6903 GCA_964589145.1 uncultured Anaerolineales bacterium | reverse complement strand
GGGGAGCAGCCCCTTCCAGCGCTCTTGCAGGAAGGCGAGCAGACCGACGGCGGACACCGGATCACCTGACACCGGGTGTACGCGAATGTCGTCAAATTGCCCGCGGTTCCCCCCACCCAAGCCTCCCCCCGCTGGAGGGAGGGCGGGGGATGGGGCGGATTGGCCTGCATCCCCTGACACCGGATCACCGGAACGCTTTTCCTCCCAAATCCCCGCGGCGCGCAGGGTGCAGAACCCGCCCTGACAGGGTCCCATGCCCAGACGGAGTTCGCGGCGCAGGTCGTCCAGGTTGTGGACGGTGCCGCTTTCGATGGCGGCGATGACCTCCTGACGGGTGACCAGTTCGCACTCGCAGATCAAATCGCCCTGGGCGTGTTCGCGCTCGATGCGGGCGAGGCGGTCGCCCAGGCGGGGCGTGGAGCGCGGGGCGCGGCGGGCGGCGGATGACCGCTCGCTGTCCACCGGCTCCAGATGCGTGCGGCACTCGCGGGCGGTGCCCAGTTTCTCGCAGACCTTGTCCACCGTGATTTCGGCCATCTTGCGGTAGGTGGTCCACTTGCCGCCGGTGATGGTGAGCAGCCCCGGAACGCCGTCGCGCGTTTCGTGGTCGAGCAGGACGAAGGAGCGGGTGATGTCGCGGGAACGCTCGGCGGCGGTCTCCTGGTAGAGGGGGCGCACCCCGGCCCAGGCGCGCAGGATGCGCAGTTTGCGGAAGCCGGGGATGAGTTGTTCGCCCTCCCGCAGCAGGCGTTGCACCTCCCAGGGTTCGATGGCGAAGCGGTCGGGGTCGGGCACCTGGATGTCGGTAGTGCCCATCACGGCGACGGTGTGTGCGGGAACGAGGATGTCACCGTCGCCGGGCGGGTGCAGGCGGTTGATTACGGTGTGGACGACGCGGTGGGCGACGGCGATCAGCGTGCCCTTGCCGGGGCGCATGGTGATTTCCACGCCCGCGAGCGCGCCGATTTTTCCCGCCCAGGCTCCCGCGGCGTTGACCACCAGGTCGGCGCGGATTTCCACGAGGTCGTCACGCAGGAGGTCGCGGCAGAGGACGCCGGTGATGGGAGACGGAGGGATGTCCACGACCTCGTGGTAGGTCAGCACCTGTGCACCGTAGGCGCGGGCAGAGGCGGCGTTGGCGCGGGCGGCGGCGAAGCCGTCCACGGCGGCATCGGGAACGCGGAAACAGCGGGTGATCTCCGGGTTCAGGTGCGGCTCGCGGGCCAGCATTTGACGGCGGGGCACCTCTTCGACGGGAATCCCGGCTTGATGGCAGCCCGCTAAAAATTCGGGCAGGTAGGCCGGGTCATCTTCGGGGGTGAGGACGAAAAATCCGCCGGTATCTTCGATGCAGTCGGGCAGGATGCGCCGCAGGATGCGGTTCTCTTCGATGCACTCGCGGGCGGCTTCCGGGTCTTTGACGGCGTAGCGCGCCCCGGAGTGCAGCAATCCGTGGAACCTGCCGGTGGTACCGTCGGTGAGGTCGCGGCGTTCGACGAGAATCGCACGGAAGCCGCGCATGGCGAGGTCGCGCAGCACGCCGGTGCCGGTGGCTCCCCCGCCAATGACCAGAATTTCGGTTTGGAGTTTACGCAAATTGTTCTCCTGCGTGTAAAATGACAATGCGATTCCGCCCTTGTTCTTTTGCTCGCAGTAATGCCTGGTCGGCGCGGTTGATGAGCGCTTCGATATTTTTGTCAGCAGGGTGGCGTTCGGTGATTCCCAGGCTAATGGTCAGGTTAAACTGGTGAGATTCGATCCGGAACGGCTGGGAAGAAACGGTATGCCGGAGCCGTTCGGCAACCAGCCGGGCGGGCTGGATGGTTGCGATGCTGTTGTTGGTGTTTACAACTTGGCGGGTTAGGGTGGTTTCCGGGAACAGAATGACGAATTCTTCTCCGCCGTAGCGTCCTATCACGTCTGCGGTGCGCAAATTTTTCAGGCAGCGTTGGACGATGGCCTGGAGGGTTTTATCTCCGACGATGTGTCCGTAAGAGTCGTTGATATTTTTGAAATGGTCAATATCGAACATGATCAGCGAAAGCGGCCGCTGGTACCGGCGGGCGCGCTCGAATTCCTGTTGGGCGAGTTTCATAAAATGGCCGCGGTTGTAAATTTTGGTGAGTGAGTCGGTTGTTGCCAGGCGGCGGGTCTCTTCGAAAAGGCGGACATTTTCAAGGGCAATGGCAACCTGTGCGGCAAAGGCTTCAGCAAGCCGGGCGTGGGCTGGGGTAAATCGTCCGGGTTTTTTGCTGTCAAGGGTCAACATGCCAATAATGCGGTTTTGAACAATAAGCGGGATGCCAAGCCAGCCGTGAATGTGGTTGTAAGGCGGGTAGTGGAAAGCCTTGTAGTGTTTTTGCACATCGTCAATTGTGTAAGGTTTGCGGGTATCCAAAACGATTTTGTTGGGGGTTTTCTCGTCAAGATGAAACGACTGTCCGACAATTGGTGAAGGGAATCCGCGCGCTCCAACGATTATCATTTCGGTTGTCTGGTTTTTTTTGAGCAGCACGGTTCCACTGTCGTAAGGCACCACTTGTTTCATCGCTTCCAGAATGCGTTCGATGGCCTCGTCCTGTTTCAGGCTGGTGACAACAGCGGCACCGGCAAGGCGCAAGGTTTCGGCTTCGCGGGCGCGCTGTTCTGCCTGTTCCAGCAGTTTGTTTTTGAGCATTGCCAGTGCGATCTGATCGGCGGCCTGCATCCCAAGTTGAATGTCATCGGAAGATACCTGCCGGCCAGATGCGAAAGCGAGCAAAACCGCCCCCAGTTTTTCTCCGTGCGCAATCAGTGGAAGCACCAGCCCCGGTGCATCTGGCGCGGCTGCCAGCAGTTCCGGCGGCAAGTCAACCTGGGTGCCAGAGAGATTGTAGATGTTTTCAACAAATATCGAGCGGCCCAGTTCCAATACTTTTTGGGTATTGGCGCGGCTCTTCAGCAAATCCGGGAGAAGATTTTGGTATTCCTTGCCCAGCGATCCCACCCCGGCGCCGGAACGCACCAGGCTGTTTTCGTCATCCCAAACCGTGATATAGCAGCCATCGGCATCCAGCAGGTCTACCATCCGTTTTGCCAGTGTTTGCAGCATTTTGTCGAACTCTGTCTGCTGAATGGCCGCATGGATAATTTCATTGAGCAGGAATTGCTGACGAACGGATTTCCGCAAGGCATTCTCCGCTTTTACCTGTTCGGTAATGTCGCGCTTGATGGCTGCGTACCCGGTTGTTTTCCCGGCATCATCTTTGAGCGGGAAAATGATCGCTGCTTCGTAATAAAGCGAACCGTCTTTTCGCTTGTTGATAAAAGTGCCCGACCAGGTCTTCCCGCTGGTAATGACCTCCCAAAGTTGCTGATAAAATTCCGTATCCTGATGCCCGCTGCGGAGAATGCGCGGATTTTTCCCGATTGCCTCCTGTACGGTATAACCGGTGGTTGTTTCAAAGTATGGATTTGCGTAAATGATATTTCCGTTAAGCCGGGTGATGACAATGGTCTCTTGTGCCTGTTCAATCACCGCAGCCAGTTGGCGATGCTTGCGTTCCGTCTCATATTGCTGTGTAATGTCCCGAATCGCAAACACCCATCCGGCTGTCTGGCCTTCGGAATTATGCAAATTCGACGAAGTCAGCAGATACCAATGTTGCCTGTCGCCGCGAAAAACCTGCGGGAGCGCAGCGATTTCCAACTGCTCAATCGGAGTCAGTTTTTCTGCCAGCACAGGCCAATGCGAAACCACCTCTGCCACAGGATATCCGACAATTTCATCAATCGGTTTGCCAACCGCAGCACAGGCAGCCGGATTGGCCTGCAAAACAATGCCACCTTGATCAACAATAATTACCGCATCAGGAAACGCGTTCAGGATGGCCTGAACGTCCTCAACTGGACGGGGGTCAGATTCGTGTTTGCGATTCATAAAAAAACCGGATAATGCGGAGCAGGTCCAATCATTCCGGACCGAAGTCCGATCCTTTATGCTGCCCAATCAAAGGAACGCGTGACCGCCCGTTTCCACTGGGCGTACAACGCCTCGCGGGTTTCCGCGTCCATTTGGGGCGACCAGCGCTGCTGAACCTGCCAGTTGGCGCGCAGATCCTCGAAATTTTCCCAGAACCCGACCGCCAGCCCGGCGGCGTAGGCCGCGCCCAGGGCGGTGGTCTCCGCCACCCTGGGGCGCACCACCGGCACCCCAAGGATATCCGCCTGGAACTGCATCAGCAAGTCGTTGACTACCATGCCGCCGTCCGCTTTCAGGGTCTGCAACTGCACCCCGGAATCGGCCTGCATGGCATCGAGCACCTCGCGGGTCTGGAAGGCGGTGGCCTCCAGTGCGGCGCGGGCGATGTGCCCCTTGTTGACGTAGCGCGTCAGCCCGACGATCACGCCGCGGGCATCGGAGCGCCAGTAGGGTGCGAACAGCCCCGAAAACGCAGGCACAAAGTACACCCCGCCGTTGTCGCCCACCGTGCGCGCCAGGGCTTCGACCTGCGATGATTTTTCGATCAGCCCCAGGTTGTCGCGCAGCCACTGCACCAGCGCGCCGGTGATGGCGATGGAGCCTTCCAGCGCGTAAACCGGCTCCTGCCCGCCGAACTGGTAAGCCAGGGTGGTGAGCAGCCCGTGTTCGGAAGGCACAATCTCGGTGCCGGTGTTGAGCAGCATGAAGCAGCCCGTTCCGTAGGTGTTTTTGGCTTCTCCGGGGTTGAAGCAGGTTTGCCCAACCAGGGCGGCGTGCTGGTCGCCCAGGTCGCCGCAGACGGGGATGCGCGCCCCGAAGGGGCCCTCCATAACGGTATGCCCGTAAAATCCGGGGTCGGAACTCGGACGGATTTCGGGCAGCATCCGCCGCGGGATGCCGAGTATCGCCAGGATTTCGTCGTCCCAATCCAGGGTGCGGAGGTCCATCAGCAGGGTGCGGCCCGCGTTGGTCACGTCGGTGATATGCGCGCCGCCGTTCACCCCGCCGGTCAGGTTCCAGATCAGCCAGGTATCCACATTGCCGAAGATGGCTTCGCCGCGCTCGGCGGCCTCCCGCAGGCCGGGGACGTTTTCCAGCAGCCAGGCGATTTTGGGGCCGGAGAAGTAGGTTGCCAGCGGCAGGCCGGTTTTGGCTCGGAAGCGGTTCTGGCCGCCGTGTTTTGCCAGCGCGTCGCAGATTTCCCTGGTGCGGGTATCCTGCCAGACGATGGCGTTGTGCCACGGCTCCCCGGTGCGCGGGTTCCAGACGATGGTGGTCTCGCGCTGGTTGGTGATGCCGACGGCGCGGATGACGCTGCCCGCGGCCTGCTCCCCGCCGAGGGCAGCGCGCACAACCTCCTGAGTGCGCTGCCAGATTTCCCGCGGGTCGTGCTCAACCCAGCCGGGGCGGGGGTAAATTTGCTTGTGTTCCTCTTGCGCCACGCTGACGATTTCACCGGCGCGGTTGAAGAGGATGCAGCGGGTGGAGGTGGTTCCCTGGTCAATGGAGGCGATGAGTTCGGGCATTTCCGATTCCTGTCTGATTTCTGATTCTGAAATTCGTGTTATCTGATTGCCAGGGGGGCAAGCAAAAGATGTAGAACGATGGTGTTTCCCCCTACCCTGCCCTCCCCCCGCCGGGGGGAGGGTTGGGTGGGGGGAAAGGAAGCAGAGCCCATACGACTGCCCAATTTCTACAACATTTGCCTGCACCCATTGCCGGACCGCGGACGGTGAAATGTGAGCGAAGAAACATCCGCGAAATTTCGCTAATCTGCGCAAACCCCGTAGAGCGGATTGTCAATCCGCTCTACGGGTGGCAGTTTTTCTGTGCGTGTACAGATCAAATCCGCGGTCCGTGGTCAGTTGTCCGCAATCAGCCTCCGCATGGCCTCAAAATTCAGCACCGCCTTGGGCACAAACGAGGAGATGCTCACAAACTCCTGGTCTTTGCTGCCGTCGGGGGAGCGTTCGGAGCAGTGCCCGTTTGCCCCGGAGGGGCCCAGCCCGTCAAGCGTGGGCAGGAGGTCCCAGAGGTGATTGCCGTCGCTCAGGCCGCCGCGCGCTTCGGGCCGGACGTTCCAGCCCAAATCGGCGGCGGCAGCCTTCCACAGGGCGAACAGTTTTTCCGTCTCCGGGTTGGGCGGCCAGGGCATGGTTTTGCGGGTGATTTCGATTTCCACGCGGCAGGAGAAGCCGTCTGCGCTGGTGATTTTGGGGAGGTCCTGCACCGCCAGCAGATCGCGGATACCCTGCTCGAACACCGGCAACTCGAAGGTGCGCATCTCGCCGCGGGCCTCGGCGTGGTGCGGCACCCGGTTGGTGACCACGCCCCCCGAAATCACGCCCACGTTGAAGGTCAGGTCTTGAGCGTAATCGGTCAGCGCGGCGATGCGCTCGACCACCTGTGCCATCTGCACGATGGCGTTGGCGCCCAGGGCGTGCTGGCTGCCAGCGTGCGAGGATTTGCCCTCCACGCGGATGTGGTAGGTCACCATCCCCTTGCGCTGCGTGACCAGTTGGAAAACGCCCTCCTCATGGAACCCGGCCTCGAACACCAGCGCAGCCCGCCCGTCCGCCAGGCGTTCGCGGCAGAGCGCGCCGAAATCGGGTGAGAGGGTTTCCTCGGCGGCGTTGAACAGCAGCACCCAGGTTGCCGCATCGAACTCGGCGGGGGCAAACTCCCGGAACGCCTCCAGCACCATCAGCATCATCAGCGTGCCGCCTTTGATATCGTTGGTGCCGGGGCCGTAGATGCGGTCGCCCGATACCCGCCAGTGGAAATCGTTGGCGGCCTCCTCTTCGGGCGGGAAAACCGTATCCAGGTGCGAGATCAGCCCCAGTTTCGGCCCGCCGCTCCCCCGCCGCGTGAGAACGAGATGATGCCCGAAATCCGGGTTCACCGAATGGACGCGTTCCGCCTCAAAGCCCAGGGGTTCAAAC
>CAZPSL010000139.1:0-2539 GCA_964589145.1 uncultured Anaerolineales bacterium | reverse complement strand
GCCACATCCACCGCTTCGGGGGGCAGGTTCTCTGCACTGGCCGTGCGGATGTCGAACACCTTGAGCGGCGGCCAGTCCGCCAGTTGCAGCAATTCGTTGGGGTTGATCTCGAAATGATCCGCCAGCAGGATGCAGCCGGTCATGCTCGGCCGCACCTTTCCCTTCATGTAACGATAGACCGAGTAATGGTCCAGTCCGGCTTTCAGCGCCGCTTCCCGCCAGGATTCGTTGTGCTCATCGAGCAACTCCTGCACGCGGTTGATGAACGGCTGGGGATCAAATGGCTTGTTCTTGACATTGTATCGGGAACGGGCAGGGGATTCGCTCATGGATTGCCTCCGTTAGAATAGAATGGACCGGTGCCCGCAGAGTGCGGGGCCGATGAAATGATTATAAACGCGAATAGAAAGGAGTGAACCATGAAAACCGGAGAGATGAGAGCGGTGGGATACTGCCGGGTCTCCATGCGGGAGCAGTTGGAGGGGCACAGTCTCGAAGCGCAGGAGAGCAATATCCGGGAGTATGCCGAGCGTCAGGGCTGGCATCTGGCGCAAATCTACGTGGAAGCGGGGGTCTCGGCGAAGCCGGGCAGCAACCGCCCGATCCTGGAGCGGCTGATGGAAGATGCGCAGGCCGGACGGTTTGACGTGGTGGTGGTGGACAAGGTGGATCGTTTCTACCGTCACCTGCAAGGGCTGCTGGCTGCGCTGGAGAAACTGCGAGCCTGGGGGGTGTCCTTCGCTTCGGTGCAGGAGCAGTTGGACTTCACCACCCCGTGGGGGAAACTGACCCTGACGGTGCTGGGCATCCTGGCGGAGATTTACATCGACAACCTGCGGCAGGAGACCCGCAAGGGGCTGCACCAGCGGGCGAAAGAAGGCTTGTGGAACGGCAGCATCCCGTTTGGATATTGCAAGGGATTGTGCTCCCGCTGTGATGACCCCAATGGGGCGGGATACTGCCCGGAATACGGGCAGGCGGACAAGAGCGACGGCCTGCGGCTGATCCTGCACCCGATTGAGCATCTGGGGGTGAAGAAAGCCTTTGCCCTGTATCAGACCCGGAAGTATTCGGATGCGATGATTGCGGATGAACTCAACCGGATGGTGGTCACGCTGCCCGACGGGCGTACTGTCAAACTGCGCCAGAAGGGGCACCGCGGACGCTCCCGGCCCGGAGCGTTCTCGCGGGATGTGGTGCGGGATATGCTCAAGCGGGTGTTCTATACGGGGAAGGTGCCGTATTACGGGCGGCGGGCGGACGGGAAATCCCGCAAGCGGGACAAGCCGCAGGCGTTATATCCGGGCAGGCATCCGGCCATTGTGGACGAGGAGACCTTTCAGCAGGTGCAGGAACTGCGGAAAGCGGTCGCCTGGGTGCCGCGCGGGCGGGGTCCGCAGGTACGGGTGTATCCGCTGACGGGGATATTGCGGTGCGGGTATTGCGGGGGAACGATGCGGGGGTCGTCCACGAATGGCCGCCGCTACTATCGGGATGCGACGAAGATCGAGCACAAGGGGGCGTGTCCGCAGGGGTTGGTGCGGGAGGCGGAGATCGAGCGGCAGGTGGTGGAAATCCTGCGGGCGATGCTGGCGGCTGCCGGGGTTACGACGGATGAGGAGGCGAAACAGGCGGCTGCGGCGGCGCGGTGGCAGCGGGCACAGGAGTTGTATTTGTTGGGGGAGATTGGGCGGGAGCGGTATCAGACGGAGAGAGTGCGGTACGAAAAGCAAAAAACACCCTTGCGCAAAACAACATCAGGTGCTAGAATACCATATAGAAGTGAGTACGCACACTTGCTGGAAGATGCAGTGTGGGACAGGACTTTACCAGAGAAAAAGAAAAGACTGCTTCAACTGGCAATTGAAGCAGTCTTCGTACGTGGAAACGCAGTCGTAGGAGTTCAACCAACTTTTGCGTTCCACCCGGTACCCCAGAATGGGGCACCGGGTTGTAACAGCGGGGACGACGGGCCAATTTCCTATTGAGCGAAATCAGCGTGACGTTTTGCGACCTGTCTGACTGAGCCATGAAGCCGGTGGTGTAACAACCACCGGCTTTTTTGATTCCCCAAAAGGCCGGACAGACAGGAGACACAAATGGAAAGCAATGCAGAACAGAATTGGCAGCAAATCAAACTGCTAACCGTGCCGGAAGTAGCGGAATGGGCCCGGGTGCATCCTAAAACGGTGCATCGCTGGATACGCCTGGGAAAGTTGCGTGCGGTGCGGTTTGGCAATCGTACCTACCGCATTCCGGAAAGCGAGATCGTGCGCCTGTTGATTGACATGGGGTTGCGGAATCTGCTCACGGATCGCCCGAACCTGAATCACTGAGCGGAAAGGAGAAATGCCTATGCTCTATTCCCACTAACAAAAAAAAACGCCTCCCCGGAGCCGCCAAACTCATCGGGGAGGCAGCGACCGTAGGATTGAAGCCCGGTCGGGCCGGATTATACCACCGGTCGGGCACCTTACCAACAGAAAGGAAGCCGAAATGAAATCCGAAGTGATCCTGATTGCAGCCTTGCTGCTGACGA
>CAZPSL010000138.1:0-14199 GCA_964589145.1 uncultured Anaerolineales bacterium | reverse complement strand
CCCAGTTGCAGCATGGTGCGCTCAATGGCTTCCAGATCAGCCTGGAGCGGGTCGGGAGATGCAGGGGTGTCGTTCATGGTTTTCGCGTTGAGAATACTAAAGCGCAAAAATAATCAGCGACGCTAAATATATCCACCGTTGATTATTTTGTCAAGGGGCAAAAAAAGACCCTAAAGGTCTGGCAGGCCTTTAGGGTCTCGTAATCGCAGGGCAATGTTGTTTTACCCTTCTCCGGCGATAAAGTTCTCCACTTTTTGACGGGCTTCGTCATCGGTAAACTGCACCGGCGGAGATTTCATGAAGTAGGAGGACGGGGCAATCAGCGGGCCGGACATGCCGCGGTCGAGGGCGATCTTGGCGCAGCGGATAGCGTCAATCATCACACCGGCAGAGTTGGGGGAATCCCACACTTCCAGTTTGATCTCGATGTTCAGCGGCACGTCACCGAAGGCGCGGCCCTCCATGCGGATGTGCGCCCATTTGCGGTCGGTCAGCCACGGAACGTAATCGCTGGGGCCGACGTGGATGTTCTCCTCGCCCAGGTCATAAGGTAACTGGCTGGTGACCGCCTGCGTCTTGGAAATCTTCTTGGATTCCAGCCGCTCGCGCTCCAGCATGTTGTAGAAATCCATGTTACCGCCGAAGTTGAGTTGGTAGGTGCGGTCGAGGTGGATGCCGCGGTCCTTGAAGAGATTTGCCAGCACCCGGTGGGTGATGGTGGCACCCAACTGGCTTTTGATGTCGTCCCCAATGATCGGCAGCCCGGCATCTTCAAAACGCTTGGCCCAGTATTCAGAAGTAGCAATAAACACCGGAATCCCGTTCACAAAGGCGCAACCGGCATCCAGCGCCTGTTCCACGTACCATTTGGTCGCCATCTCGGAGCCAACCGGCATGAAATTGATGACCACATCGGTTTTGGTGTCTTTCAGGATGCTGATGATGTCATCCGTGGGGCCTTCGGCTTTTTCCACCTTCTGGAGCAGGTACTTGCCCAGCCCGTCATAAGTCATCCCGCGGTAAACCGGGACGTTCAGATAAGGCACATCGGCGAACTTGGTGGTGTTATTTGGCTCCGCCCAAATCGCCTCGCTGAGGTCCTTCCCCACCTTGCTGGCAACCACGTCAAACGCCGCGGTAATCTCAATATCCCGGACGTGGTACCCGCCCACGGTGGCGTGCATCAAACCGGGGATTTCGGCATCATCGGGAGCATCCTTGTAGTATTGCAAGCCCTGCACCAGAGCGGAGGCGCAGTTCCCCACACCGATGATTGCTACACGAACCTTCTTGTTTTCAGACATACTTTTTTTACCTCTTTCAGATTTTGATTGCTCATTTCGGGCATCAGGATTGTTTCATCACAAAGCCGCGAAAACACGAAATCCGGATTTCGTGCCTTGGTGCCTTTGTGGTGAAGAATGTGCAGGCATTATATCGCACTTTTGTTCATCGTTTCAGCACTCGCACACCCTTCTCGCCAGCGACAATGACCTCGTCCGCCATGCCCAAAAAGAGGCCGTGCCCCGCGATGCCGGGACGTGCATCCAGGGTGCGGGCGAGTTCCTGCGGACCTGAAATTCCTCCCTCGAACCAGCAGCGGACGAGATAGTTGCCGTTGTCGGTGACCACCGGGGAACCGTCATCCTCGAACCACTGTTCAGCGCGGCACCCGAGGGTGTTCAGCCAGCGGATGTGCGCTCCGGCCTCGAAGGTGACGATCTCCACCGGCAGAGGGCCGCGCGTCCCCAGGCGGGGCACCAGTTTGCTCTCATCCACGATGACAATGAACCGCTCGGCGTGAATCTCGACGATTTTCTCGCGCAGGGCAGCGCGTCCCAGGCCCTTGATCAGATCAAGGGCGGGGTCCACCTCGTCGGCGCCGTCCACCGCCAAATCCAGGCGGGGATGCTCCGTCAGGGTGGTGAGCGGAATCCCCAGGGCACGCGCCTGCGCGGCGGTCTTTTCGGAGGTGGGCACGCCGCGGATGTCCCGCAGTTCCCCGCGGGCGAGGCGTTCCCCCAGCAAATCCACAAAAATCGCGGTCGTTGAGCCGGAGCCAAGCCCCAGCGTCATCCCGCTGCGGACGTAAGTGAGGGCCTGTGCGGCAGATTGGTGTTTGAGGGACATCGTTGGGTAGTCGGGTAGTCAGATAGTCAGATAGTCGGGTAGTCAGGTAGCCGGGCAGTCGGGCAGTCGAGGGTTTGCAGGGCGGGTTATTTGCCCGCGAGGCGACGCGACTTCTCGACCACGTTTTCCACCGTGAAGCCAAACTTCTCGTACACCACGGAGCCGGGGGCGGAAGCGCCGAAGCGGTCGACGCCGAGAGCAGCGTCAGCGTAACGCGGCCAGGCGAGGGTGGAACCGGCCTCGATGGCGAGGCGGGGGGTGCCGGGGGGCAGCACCTCGTCCCTGTAGGAGACGGGCTGGGCGGCGAAAAGTTCCCAACTGGGCATGGAAACCACGCGGGCGGCGATGCCCTCCGCTTGCAACGCGGACCGGGCTTCCATCGCCAGGGCAACCTCCGAGCCGGAGGCAATCAGCACGATGTCGGGCGCGCCCGCCGTCTCGGCAAGGACGTAAGCGCCGCGCACCAGGCTGTTGTCGGCGGGGGTGATTTGCGGCAGTTTCTGGCGGGAGAGCGCCAGCGCGGTGGGGCCGTCGGTGCGTTCCAGGGCCACCTTCCACGCCTGGGCGGTCTCGTTGCCGTCGGCGGGGCGGATAACCACCAGGTTGGGGATCACCCGCAGGGCGGTCAGGGTTTCGACGGGCTGATGGGTGGGGCCGTCCTCCCCAAGGCCGATGCTGTCGTGGGTGAAAACGTAAATCACGGGCAGTTTCATCAGCGCGGCAACGCGGATGGCCGGGCGCAGGTAGTCGGCAAAGACCAGGAAGGTGCCGCCGTAAGGCCGCAGGCCGTGAACCGCCAGCCCGTTCATCACCGCGCCCATGCCGTGCTCGCGGATGCCGTAGTGGATGTAGCGTCCGCTGAAATCGCCGCGGCGGAGGGGCTGCGCGCCCTTTGGTTTGGTTTTGTTGCTGCCGCTCAAATCGGCGGAACCGCCCACCAGTTGCGGGATGCGCGGGAAGATGGCGTCCAGCACCGCCCCGGAGGTGGCACGCGTGGCGAGCGGGCTCCCGCCGGTAAAATCGGGGAGCGCGTCCGCCCAGTCGGGGGGCAGTTCGCCGCGGGTGTAGCGATCCCATTCGGCGGCGAGGCCGGGGTGTGCCTGCCGGTATTCGGCGAACATCGCCTCCCAGGCGGCCTGCCGCTCCGCCCCAAGGGCTTTGACCTGCTCAAAGCGGGCCTGCGCTTCGGGGGGGAGGTAGAAGGTCGGCTCCTGGGGCCAGTTGAAATTTTCCTTGACGGCACGCACCCCGTCGGGTCCCAGCGGCGAGCCGTGAACTTTGGGGGTATCCTGCCAGGGGCTGCCGAACCCGATATGGGTGCGGCAGGCGATCAGCGAGGGGCGGTCTTCCTCCGCCTGCGCGGCCTGAATGGCAGCATCCAGCGCGTCCATGTCGTGCCCGTCCACCCGCTGAGTGTGCCAGCCGTAAGCCTCGAAGCGGCGGAGCACGTCGTCGCTGCACGACAGGCTGGTGTCGCCGTCAATGGAGATGTGGTTGTCGTCGAAGAAGACGATCAGCCGCCCCAGCCCCAGATGCCCGGCGAGGGAGGCGGCTTCGTGGGAGATGCCCTCCATCAGGTCGCCGTCGGAGGCGAGGGCGTAGGTGAAGTGATCCACGATGGGGAAGCCGGGACGGTTGAAGCGCGCCGCCAGATGCCGCTCGGCGATTGCCATGCCGACCGCGTTCCCGAAGCCCTGCCCGAGGGGGCCGGTGGTGGTCTCGATGCCCAGGGCGGGATCGTACTCCGGGTGCCCCGCCGTGTGGCTGCCCCACTGCCGGAAGTTTTTGACCTCCTCGAGGGAGAGCGGATACCCGCTGACATGCAGCAGGGCGTAGAGCAGGGCGGAGCCGTGTCCGGCGGAGAGTACGAAGCGGTCGCGGTCAGGCCATTGCGGGTCGGCGGGGTTGTGCCTGAGGAAGCGCGTCCACAGCACGGTGACGATGTCGGCGGTGCCCAGAGGCAGCCCCGGATGCCCGGAGTTTGCCTGCTGGACGGCGTCAACCGCCATCATCCGCAGGGTGGTGGCGCAAAGTCGGTCGGTGGAATCGTAGGTGTGGGGAAGTGCGGGCATTGAAACTCCTGTGAATTTCAGATTTTATCGGGGAGACACGAAGGGCACGGAGGTGTTTGCTCCGTGCGCTCGTGGTTCGATGTTTGGATTTGCGGAAGTGGCTAGAACTCTTCGATGTAGAGCGTGCCGGGGTCTTTGCGTTTGTGACGCTTGTAGCCCTGCTGGATGAGCCACCCGGAGACGTTCTCGACCATCTTGGGGTTGCCGCAGAGGAAGAAGTGGGTCTGCTCCGGTGCGACGACGATGCCGGTTTCTTTTTCGATTACGCCGGCAGCGAGCATCTCCTCAATCCACATGCGCTGCCCCTGCCAGCGCTCCCCGGCGTCGGTGAGGGTGGGGATGTAGTAGAAGTTCGGGAAGGTCTGGGCGAGGAAATTCAGTTCGCTGTAGTAGCCCAGGTCCCACTGATGCGCCGCCCCCTGGATGACCGCCATCTTGCTCTGCGGGCGCTCGATGATATGCGAGCGCAGGAAACTGATGTACGGCGCGACGCCGGTGCCGGTGGCGACCATCACAATGTCGCTGTCGGGCGGGGTATCGCCCAGTTTGAACAGCCCGACGATGCGCTTGCTGACGTAAATCCGGTCGCCGACATCGAGGGCGAAAAGCCGCGGGGTGAGTTGCCCGGTTTTCACCTGGGAGATGTAGAACTCCAGTTGGCGGGTTTCCGTGCGCGAAGAGGCGATGGAGTAGGCGCGCTGGATGAGTTTTTCCTTCGGAGCAGGAATGGTCTCCGGCTCGGAGTTTTCGGAGCGCGGCTCAAAGCCGTACAGCCCGAGAACAGTGTACTGCCCGGCTTCAAATTCGTCACGCGGCTCGTCGGTATCTACGCGCAGGATCATCAGGTCTGGGGTAACGAGAATTTTTCCGATAACAGTGGCGTTGTATTTCGAGGTATCCATATCTTTTCCTTTGGAAAGTCAATTCGCTGATGTTGATATCCAATCTGCTGGCATGATAGAAGATTTTAGAGCAAGCGTCAAGATAGCAGGCGGGTGCAGGCAAATGTTGCAGAAATTCCTGTGTGTTTCCCTCGCCCCGCACACAAGACTGGCAGTCCTGGCAGGACTGCCAGTCTTCATTTTGCGAACAGGACAAGCACCGAACACCCCGCCCCGCCGGGAGAAGGGCAGAGACATGCGGCTGCCCGATTTCTACATCTTTTACTTGCGCCCAACCGACAAATGTCATACGACCATCATGACAAACATCACTACAATTTACAATTTGTTAAATTTACAATTCAGGTAATCGTTGATTGTTTCAGTAAAGGTTTTTGCTTATGTTTCGTATTACCCGTCAGACCGATTACGCTGTCCGAGTGGTGTTGGCGCTTGCCCAGCACCCGCTGGGAACGCGCGTCACAACGCGCACCATTCAGGAAAGTATGCAAATCCCGCAGGCATTTTTGCAGCGCATTGTGGCGCAGTTGGCGCAAAGTCAGTTAATCAAGACTTTTCCGGGGCGCAACGGAGGATTGGCACTTTCCCGGCCAGCGGAAGAAATCACACTGCGTGATATTGTGGTCAGCATCGAGGGACCGGTGATCATTTCCGAATGTATTGAGGGTAACGATTTCTGCCCATTTGAAAGCCACTGCCCGGTTCGGCGGCGCTGGGGGCGTTTGCAATCCGTTATTTTGAAGGAACTCAGCAGTACCAATTTTGCAATGCTGGCAAAGGAGGTGATCGGTTAAAAAAGTGTACAGCAACCGGCATATTCACAGATGATTTGAATGATCTCACAATTTAAGGAGGATGCTACCTATGCCTATGAATCTGGTCCTTGCACGGTGGCAGTTCGCGATTGTCACCATCTATCACTTTTTCAATGTACCCTTTACCCTGGGACTCACCATCTTTGTGGCGATACTGGAAACGCAGTACGTCCGCACCGGCGACGAAAAATTCAAGCGGATGGTCAAATTCTGGGGGAAAGTGTTGTTGATCAATTTCGCCATGGGAATTGTCACCGGTATCGTCCAGGAATTCCAGTTCGGGATGAACTGGTCGGAGTATTCGCGCTTCATGGGCGATATTTTCGGTGCCCCGCTGGCAATCGAAGCCTTGCTGGCCTTCTACATGGAGTCGGTCTTCGTCGGCCTGTGGATTTTCGGCTGGGACAAACTCTCCCCGAAGGTTCACCTGGCGGTGATGTGGCTGGTTGCCATCGGCTCGAACATCTCCGCCATTTGGATTTTAGCCGCCAATTCCTTCATGCAGAACCCGGTAGGCTACAAACTCGATCCGGAGACCGGACGCGCCCTGATGGCAAACTTCCCTGCCCTGGTAAAAAATCCCAACCTCTGGTATCAGTTCCCCCACGTCCTGACCGCCGGAATCACTACCGCAGGATTTGTGGTGCTGGCCTTTAGCGCCTGGCATTTGCGCAAAGGCACAAAAGATAAGGATTTCTTCCAGACGTCCTTCAAGTGGGCCGCCGTCTACGCTCTGATTGGCATCGCCCTGGTCGGCACCATCGGACACTTCCAGGGGCAGTTCCTTGTGCGCCACCAGCCGATGAAAATGGCGGCTGCCGAGGCCCTCTGGGAGACCGAGCAGCCTGCGTCGTTCTCTGTGGTGACAGGCGTCAAAATCCCCGGCGTCCTGAGTTTCCTTTCCTACAACAACTTCACCGCCGAAGTCAAAGGGCTGAATGACCTTTCTGCCGATATGGCGGCGAAATATGGCGGCGCTCCCGATGATTACATCCCGCCGGTGTCGTTGAATTACTGGTCTTTCCGCACGATGGTTTACATCGGAACGTTTTTGGGGCTGGTTGCGCTGTTTGCCGTTTTCCTTGCCTTTACGGATAAATTCACAAAATACGGCTGGTTCCTGACGATCCTGATTGTCAGCGGTTTTCTGCCCTTCCTGCTCAACTCCGCCGGATGGGTGCTGGCCGAAACCGGTCGCTGGCCCTGGATTGTTTACGAACTGCTCAAAGTGGCCGATGGCGTCACCCCCGCGGATACGGTCTCCGCCGGAACGGTTTCCTTCACCCTGATTGCGTTCACCCTGCTCTACACGGCGGTGACCATCGTCGCTGCATACCTGATTTTCAAGTTTGGCAAAAGCGAGCCGGATGCCTCCCTCGCTGAGGCAACTTACTAAAAGGAGGATAAGATGCCATACGAAACAATTTGGTTTATCCTGGTAACAATTCTCTTCATCGGGTTCTTCTTCTTTGAAGGCTTCGATTATGGCGTGGGCATCCTGCTGCCTTTCCTGGGCAAGACCGATAACGAGAAGCGCGCCATCATCAACACCATCGGCCCCCATTGGGACGGCAACGAGGTCTGGATGATCACCGCGGGCGGCGCGGCGTTTGCGGCTTTTCCGCAGTTTTATGCCTCTTTGTTCAGCGGATTCTACATCGCCCTGGCACTGATGCTGATTGCCCTGATTGTGCGCGGCATCGGCTTTGAATACCGCTCCACGAAGGAAGACCCTGCCTGGCGCAACTTCTGGGACTGGATGATCTTTCTCGGCAGTCTGCTCCCCGCCCTGTTGTGGGGCGTAGCGGTCGGCAACCTGATGGTCGGAATCGCCTTGAATGAAGAGATGTACTACAACGGCGGTTTATTCCCCCTGCTCAACCCCTTCTCGCTGCTGGCAGGACTGGTGTTCGTGGCCCTGTTCACCCTCCACGGGGCGAACTATCTGGCAATCAAGACCACCGGCAAAATCGAAGAACGTGTCAAGGGCATGATCAACAAAATCTGGATCGTCGCCGTTGTGCTCACCGTTTTGCTGGTCGCCTGGGCCTTCTTCGCCACCGACATTCTCACCAAGCCCGGCGTCAATGGGCTGATCCCCGCCCTGCTGGCGGCGGTGGCGTTGCTGGCGAGCGGATTCCTCTCCAAGGCCGGTAAGTATGGATGGGCGTTCATCTCCGGAAGCCTGACCGTGGTCTTCGCCACCATCATGGTCTTCATGGGGCTGTACCCGCGGCTGATTATCTCCACCCTCAACCCGGATTGGAGCCTGACCATCACCAACGCATCCGCCAGCACCTACACCCTCCAGGTGATGACCATCGTCGCGGTGATCTTCGTGCCGATTGTGCTGGTTTACGTCGCCTGGTCGTACTACGTCTTCCGCGGGCGCATCAGCGCAGACCCGGAAGAACTGATTTACTAGTTTGTCTCTCTGGGGGAAGTGTGCCGGGGTGTTGTGGAACGCGTTGCGCTCCACAGCACCCCGAATTATCTCTCCATGTCCCGTCTTATCGCCCTCGCCCGTGATAGCCGGCTGGCTTTCGGCCTGACCGTCGCGCTCGGCTTCGTCGCCGGGCTGTTCACCATCGCCCAGGCCTGGCTCTTCGCCCAGACGGTGAACCGCGCCTTTCTGGAGGGGGAGGGGCTGGGAGCGCTGGGGCGCATCCTCGCCGCGCTGGCGGTGGTGATCCTCGTCCGGGCGGCGCTCTCCTGGGGCACGGAAATCAGCGCCAAAGCCATCGCCACGCGCGTCAAAAACGACCTGCGCGCCCGTCTGCTGGCACATCTCGACGCCCTGGGGCCATCCTACACCGCCTCCCGCGAGACCGGTGCCATCAGCGCCGCGCTGGTGGAGGGCATCGAAGCCCTGGATGCCTACTACAGCCAATACCTGCCCCAACTGCTGATCGCCGCCATCGTGCCGGTCAGCATCCTGTTTTTTGTCTTCCCGCTGGATTGGCTCTCCGGGCTGGTGCTGGTGCTCACCGCCCCGCTGATCCCGATGTTCATGATCCTGATCGGCAAAGGGGCGGAAGCCGTCACCCGCCGCCAGTACGACACCCTCAGCCGCCTCTCGGCGCACTTTCTCGACAGTTTGCAGGGGCTCACCACCCTCAAACTCTTCGGGCGCAGCCGCTACCACGCCGCGCAGGTCGCCGAGATGAGCGGCCGTTTTCGCGATGCCACCCTTGCCGTGCTGCGGATCACCTTCCTCTCGGCGCTGGCCCTCGAACTGCTGGCGACCATCAGCCCCGCCGTCATCGCCGTGGAGGTCGGGCTGCGGCTGCTCTACGGCAAACTCCTGTTCGAGCAGGCGCTCTTCCTGCTGGTCATCGCCCCGGAGTTCTACATCCCCATGCGGATGCTGGGGCTGCGCTTCCACGCCGGGATGTCCGGCGTCAGCGCGGCAAAGCGAATTTTCGAGATTCTGGATGCGCCGCTTCCCGCACATCGCCCATCCCTCCCAGGGGGGGATGGGGAAAGCCGTGCCATGGATGAGTTTCAATCCTTACCGGGGATTGAAACTCATCCACAAACCATTTCCCCCTCCCCCCCGCGGGGGGAGGGCCGGGGTAGGGGGAAACCCTGGGGCAGGGGGCCGGAGATACAACTCCGCGCCCTCACCTTCGCCTACCCCGCCGCCGACCGCCCCGCCCTTGACAGTGTGACCTTCAACATCCCGCGCGGAAAGCACACCGCACTGGTCGGCCCCAGCGGCGCGGGGAAATCCACCCTCTTCCAGATTTTGCTGGGCTTTTTGCAGCCCCAGGGCGGCGAGATTCTCGTAGATGGCAGCATTCGCGAAGATTTGAACTCGGCATCCTGGCGGGCGCGGATCGCCTGGGTTTCGCAGACGCCCTACCTGTTCAACGACACCATCGCCGAGAACATCCGCCTCGGCGCGCCGAATGCCGCCCTCGCCGAGGTGCGGGAAGCCGCCCGCGCCGCCCATCTGGACTCCTTCATCGAAGCCCTGCCGCAGGGCTACGACACCGTCATCGGGGAACGCGGGGCGCGGCTGAGCGGCGGAGAGCGCCAGCGGCTGGCACTGGCGCGGGCTTTTCTCAAAAAAGCCGACCTGATTTTGCTCGATGAACCCACCGCCAACCTCGACCCGATCAACGACGCCCTGTTGCGCGCCGCCACGGGACGCCTGCTGGCGGAGAGCGGATGCACGGTAGTGACCATTGCCCACCGTCTGGAGACGGTCTCCCGCGCCGACCAGATTGTGGTGCTGGACGAGGGGCGGGTGGTCGAGGCGGGCGCGCCGGACGCGCTGCTCGCCCGCGGGGGCGCTTACGCCCGCATGGTGGGGAGCGCCCGCGCCGCCGCGCGGCCCGCGGAACTCCGCTGGCAGCCTCCTGCCGAGCCGCCCAGGCCCGCGCTGCCCGCCGCCCCCGAAGGGGAACCTCCCGTCCGCCGCGCCTCCACCCTCGAGGTGCTGCGCCGCCTGCTGGGCTTTCTGCGGGGGGCATGGGGCGAAGTCGCCCTCTCGGTGCTGCTGGGCTCGCTGACCATCGGCTCCAGCATCGCGCTGATGGGCACCTCCGCCTGGCTGATTTCCGCCGCCGCACTGCACCCCTCCGTAGCGGATTTGCAAATGGCAATTGTGGGCGTGCGCGCCTTCGGCATCGGGCGCGGTGTCTTCCGTTACCTGGAGCGGCTGACCTCGCACAGCGTCACCTTCCGCCTGCTGGCGCGCCTGCGCACCTGGTTCTACACCGCGCTGGAGCCGCTCGCCCCCGCCCGCCTGCAATCCTGGCACAGCGGCGACCTGCTCAACCGCATCATCGGTGATGTGGATACGCTGCAAAATTTCTACGTGCGGGTGGTTTCGCCGCCGCTGGTGGCGGTGCTGGTCACACTGGGCAGCAGTTGGTATCTCTGGCATCTTGCGCCGCGCCTGGGGCGGATTTTGCCGCTCTTTCTGCTCGCCGTCGGGCTGGCGGTGCCGCTGGTCAGCCGCGCCGCTGCTGCAAAGCCGGGGCGCGCCCTGATCGCCGGGCGGGCTGCGCTGCGCGTCGCGCTGGTGGATCACGTTCAGGGGCTGGCAGACCTGCTGGCGTTCAACCGCGCCGCAGCGCACCGCGCCCGTGCGGAGGCACTGGGACGCCGTTACGAGGCGATTCAGGCGAAACTGGCGCATCAGGTCGGGGTGCAGGACGGGCTGAACACCCTGCTGACCAACCTGGGGATGTGGAGCCTGCTGGTGGCGGGGATTCCCCTCGTGGAGGGGGGCGCGCTGGACGGGCGTTTGCTGGCTGCCGTTGCCCTGATTGGGCTCTCCGCTTTTGAGGCGGTCACCCCCCTGCCGCAGGCGGCGCAGATGCTCTCCGCCAGCCTGGAGGCGGCCCGCCGACTGTTCGAGGTGGTGGATTCCCCTCCGATGGTCAGCGACCCGCCCCAAACCGCGCCCGCTCCCGCCGCCCGCGAGGTGAAGATTTCCCTGCGGGGGGTGCGGTTCACTTATCCCGGCGCATCCCGCCCGGCGCTGGACGGTCTCACCCTCGATATCCCCGTCGGCAAGCGGATCGCCATCGTGGGGCCGAGCGGGGCGGGGAAATCCACGCTGGCGAACCTGCTGCTGCGATTTTGGGAGTACGGCGGCGAAATCACGCTGGACGGGCAGCCGCTGCGGGCCTACGCGCAGGATGACGTGCGAGCCTGCTTTGCGGTGGTGCCGCAGAACGCCTACCTGTTCAACGATACGGTGCGGGCGAACCTGCTGCTGGCGCGCCCCGATGCCGATGAGGCCGCGCTGGAAGAGGCGGTGGCGCGGGCGCAACTGGCCGCGTTCATTCGGGAACTGCCGCAGGGGCTGGAGACGCCGCTGGGGGAGGGTGGGGCGCGTTTTTCGGGCGGTCAGCGGCAGCGGCTGGCGGTGGCACGCGCCCTGCTCAAGGATGCGCCCGTTCTGCTGCTGGATGAGCCAACCGCGAATCTTGACCCGCTAACCGAGCGCGCACTGCTGGAGACGCTTTTCGCGGTCACGGAGCGGCGCACGACCCTGTGGATCACGCACCGGCTGGTGGCGATGGCGCGCATGGATGAGGTCATTGTGCTGGACGGCGGGCGGGTGATCGAGCGCGGGTCACACGCCGATTTGCTGGCACAGGGCGGGTTGTATGCCGCGTTGTGGGGGTTGCAGCACGGGGAGATTGGGGCGTAGTGCGGGTTGGCAATCTGCACGAATGGCAGGTGAGCAACGGATTGCTGACGCGGAACGGATAAACGGATGTCGCCGCGTCGAGCGGACACTGAACTTGCCGAAGTGGTAGTCGAGACGCAGGCGGGGGCGTTTCACCACGAAGACCCCAAGGCACAAAGTTTTGATTTTTCTCTTCGTGCCTTCGTGTCTTGGTGGTTAGCCAACCACTGTGAAGCGGATTGCCAATCCGCTCTACACTCTGCAAATCGTTGGGAGTATTTTCACCACGAAGACCCCAAGGCACAAAGTTATTCCCCTTTTCCCTTCGTGCCTTCGTGTCTTGGTGGTTAGCCAACCACTGTGGAGCGGATTGGCAATCCGCTCTACACTCTGCAAATCGTTGGGAGTATTTTCACCACGAAGACCCCAAGGCACAAAGTTTTTCCCCTTTTCCCTTCGTGCCTTCGTGTCTTGGTGGTTAGCCAACCACTGTGAAGCGGATTGCCAATCCGCTCTACATTCGTGACTTGGTGGTTACATTTTGACGGTCGACGCGATGGCAGCATCCATCAGCGCTACTCCCGCGTTTTCGCCTCCTCCCACAGGGCTTCCATCTCATCCAGGCGCATCTCGGAGAGACCGCGCCCCTGGCGGCGGGCGGTTTGCTCGATGTGGGAAAACCGCTGACGGAAGCGGGCGTTGGCCTCCCGCAGGGCGGTTTCGGCGTCAATTTTCAGCCAGCGCGCCAGGTTGACCACCGCCGAGAGAAGGTCGCCCAACTCGGCAGCGCGGGCAGCATCATCCGGGGCGGTGCGCAGTTCCTCAATCTCCTCGCAGATTTTATCCACCACGCCCTGAATTTCAGGCCACTCAAAACCGACGCGGGCGGCCCGCGCCTGATACTCCTGCGCCTGCGAGAGCGCGGGCAATGCAATGTTCACCCCGTCCAGAATGCCTTTCTCCGTCTCGCCGCTGGCCGCGCGCTCCTGCGCCTTGATTTTCTCCCAGTTTCGGAGCACGGTGTCTTCCCCGTCCACCGCGAGATCACCGAAAACGTGGGGGTGCCGCCGAATCAGTTTCGTGCTGATGCCGCGCACCACCTCCGCACTGGTGAAATTGCCCATCTCGGCGTTGATTTGGGTGAGCATGGCAATCATCAGCAGCAGGTCGCCGAACTCCTCCTGCATTTTGGCGGGGTCGTCGGCGTCAATGGCGGCTAACGCCTCGTAGGTCTCCTCCAGGAGGTGCGGGCGCAGGGATTGGGGCGTCTGCTTCTTGTCCCAGGGGCAGCCTTCGGGGGCACGCAGGTGGGCAGCGATCTCCTGCAACGCCTCGAAGGCGGTGTATTCGCCCAGGGACGGCAGGTAGAGGACGGTCAGCAGACCGATGTGCTCGCTGCGGTCGATCGCGTAGAGGGGCAAATCTTCGACGATTTCGGCTGCCGTCCCGGCGGCGTGCACCAGTTTGACGGGATGCCCGTCGGGGTAGAGGTTCATCAGGGTGAGTTTGACCTCGGAGGCGGTGTGCCGATCGTAGATTTGGGCGATGAGCGCGGGCGCGTCGGGGGGGAACGGAGGGTGGTGCGCCATCCCCAGGGTGAGCGCGTCCACCAGGGCGGTGTGCGGGAACGGGTCCAGCCCCAAGGCAGAGAAAACCGGCTCCAGGAAACTGAGGCCCTCCACAACCCGCGTCGGAATCTCCAGATCGCGGGCGCGGCGCAAAATTTCGGGGCCGGTGGCTTCCGCAATCAACGGGTGCCCGGGAACAGCGTAAATCACCCCTTCGGGGCGATTCCCCAATTCCAGGATTTCTTCCACAATGCGGGCGTAAACGTCCTCGAAGGAATCCAGTTCCTCGTAAAGAAAATCGAAGGTGTGAATTTTGAGATGCGCAGGCAGTTCCGCCGCAGCGGGATGCTGCGCGGTGCGCAGGTAGAGTTCATCCGCATTCTGAAAGGTTTGCCAGGCGCGGCGGGTGAGAAGATCGGCGTTGCCGGGGCCGAGGCCGAGGAGAGTGATCATGAGGCGGGAGTCGAGAGTAGGGAGTCGAGAGTGGGGAGTCGGGAGTGGGGAGTCGGGAGTCGGGAGTGGGGAGCGGGGGGTGCGCTGTGCGTTAAAGCAAAACGTAAT
>CAZPSL010000137.1:0-11065 GCA_964589145.1 uncultured Anaerolineales bacterium | reverse complement strand
TCCGCTGCCGCATCCGCTGCCGCCATCCGTTTATCCGTTACATAATCCGCTGCCACATCCGCTGCCGTCATCCGTTTATCCGTTACATAATCCGTTGCCACATCCGCTGCCGCCATCCGTTTATCCGTTACATAATCCGCTGCCGCATCCGCTGCCGCCATCCGTTTATCCGTTACATAATCCGCTGCCACATCCGCTGCCGTCATCCGTTTATCCGTTACATAATCCGTTGCTGCGGTGATCAACGCACTATAGGCCTCCACCGGCGCGGGGGAAGGGCTGAGCGGCTCGAAGGCTTCCTCCCAGTCGGGGGGGAAGGGATCGGGGGGTGGCGGAACGCCCTCTTCGGCATCCCAAACAGGGTAATCCGCCGGAGGCTCGGCAACTTCCTGCGGGGGGGAAGGGGGTGCAGATGACTCTGCGGGCGGCGGGACAGCCTTCTTTGGCGGTACCCTCCGGGAATTTCGGGCAGGAGAAACCTTCGGGGGCGCGGCGGCATCCAGCGGTTGAACGTGATTCAACTGCGTGGTGATGCTGTCCACCAAAACCTTCGGCTCCGCACCGTAGGTATCCACTTTGCCATTCACCATCACAATCGCGTCAAACGCCACCATCTCGCGGACGCGCGCCCAGGTGCGGGGGAAAATAACCAGTTCGATATTGCCTTGCAGGTCTTCGATGGTGACGAAAGCCATCGGGTCGCCCTTTTTGGTGGTGTGCGGGCGCAGGCGGGTCACCAGCCCGGCAACCCGCACCGGCTGCCCGGCATGGGCATCGTGCAGTTCGCTGGAGAGATGGGTGACGTTTTGGTTGATCGCATCCATCACCGGGCTGAGCGGATGGTCGCTGATGTAAACGCCGATCAGTTCGCGCTCCCAGTTGAGTTGTTCCCGCCGGGAGATTTCGGTTTTGGCGGGCGGCAGGTTGATTTCGGCGATCAGGCCGGTCTGCGCCCCGAAGAGGGACATCTGCCCCATATCGGCAGCCTTGAAATGGGATGCGCTGATGGAGATGATCCGGTCGAGATTCTCCAGCAGGGAGGGCCGCGGCCCGAAAACGTCCAGCGCACCGACTTTTATCAGGCTTTCCAGGGCGCGTTTGCCTACCTTGCGGAGATCGACGCGGCGCACAAAATCGTTGATGTCGGTGAAGGTGCCCTCGGTGCGGGCTTCGAGAATGGTCTCCACCGGCCCGTGCCCGACATTTTTGACCGCGCCCAGCCCGAATCGAATCGCGGATTTTCCCCCTCCCTCGGTGTCCTCAATGGTGAAGTCCCACCCGCTGGTGTTGATGTCCGGCGGCAGGACCTCGATGCCCATGCGGCGGCAGTCGGCAACATAAACAGTGACTTTATCGGTGTTGTTCTGTTCGACGGCCAGCAGAGCAGCCATGTACTCGACGGGGTAATGCGCCTTGAGGTAGGCGGTCTGCACGGCGATCACGCCGTAATCGGCGGCGTGGCTTTTGTTGAACCCGTACCGGGCGAACTTCTCCCAGTTGGAGAAGATTTTCTCGGCGGTGGTCTTGGGGATGCCGCGCGCCACTGCGCCCTCGACGAACTTGGCGCGATGCTCGATCAGTTGTTCCTTCTTTTTCTTGGCAATGGCTTTGCGCAGATAATCGGCATCGGAGGCGGAGTAACCGGCCAGTTCCACCGCGGCGCGCATGATCTGTTCCTGGTAAATCGGGATGCCGTAAGTTTCCCTGAAAATCGGCTCCAGCAGCGGGTGGTCGTATTCGACCTCTTCCTCACCGTGCATCCGGGCGATGTAGGTGGGGATGAAATCCATCGGCCCCGGACGGAAAAGCGAGATCATGGCGATCACGTGGTCAAGGTTTTGGGGCTGCATCGCCATCAGGTTACGGCGCATCCCCGACCCCTCCACCTGGAAGACCCCCGCCGTCTCCCCGCGGCTCAAAAGTTTGTAACTTTCCGGGTCGTCGAGGGGGATATTGTTCAGGTCGTACTCGACCCCGTGTCGTTCCTTGATGAGTTCGCAGGCACGCGCCATCACCGTCAGGGTGGTGAGCCCCAAAAAGTCCACCTTGAGCAGCCCCTGGGCATCGATGATGGACATCTCAAACTGGGTGACGGTTTTCACCGGGCTGTCTTCAGCGTTCCCGGTGGGGCGGTGCAGCGGCAGGTATTCGATGATCGGCTTGTCGGTGATCACGACTCCCGCGGCGTGAGTCCCGGCATTGCGGACGACGCCCTCCATGCCTTTGGCGGTGTCAATCAGTTTTGTGATTTCGGGGGAGGAGCGGTAAATCTGTCGGAACTCCGGGACTTTTTCGAGGGCGTCCTCGATGGTGACGGGTTTCCCCGGCACATTGGGAATCAGTTTTGCAATCCGATCCACCTCGCTGATGGGAATATCCATCACGCGCCCCACGTCCCGGATGGCGGCACGCGCCTTCATCGTGCCGAAGGTGATAATCTGCGCGACCTTGTCATCGCCGTACTTGCGGGCGGTGTAAGCCATCATCTCGGCGCGGCGGTCGTCGCGGAAGTCGAGGTCAATATCGGGCATGGAAACCCGCCCCGGATTCAGGAAGCGCTCAAAAATCAGCCCGTGCGCCATCGGGTCCACCATCGTAATATCAAGGGTGTAGGCAACAATCGAACCGGCTGCGGAGCCGCGGGCGTTGTACCAGATTCCCTCCTGCTTGGCGTAGCGGCACAAATCCCAAACAATCAAAAAGTAGGCGTCGAACCCCATCTGGTGGATGATGTTCAACTCGTACTCCAGCCGCGTGCGGATTTCGGGGTCGCTGGAGCGGGAGCCGTAACGCCACTTCAGGCCATCCTCGCAGAGTTTTCGCAGGTAGGTTTCGGCGTTGTAGCCCTCCGGCACCGGGAATTCGGGCAGGTGGTAACCCTTGAAACCCAAATCCACGTTGCAGCGTTCGGCAATCCAGAGCGTGTTGCTGAGTGCTTCGGGCACCTCGGCGAACAGGCGGCTCATTTCCTCAGGTGTTTTCAGGTAATAGGTCTGGTCGCTCATCCGCATCCGCTTGGGGTCGGTGAGCAGGGAGCCGGTCTGCACCGCCAGCAGGATGTCCTGCAACTGGGCATCGGAGGGGTTGATGTAATGCACGTCATTGGTGGCGACGTATTTGGCCTGATAGCGCGGCCCCAGTTCCATCAGCGCCCTGTTGATTTTCTCCAGTTCGGGGATTTCATGCTCCTGAAGTTCGATGAAGAAGCGATCCGGTCCGAAGACTTCGTAGTACCAATCGAGTTTTTTGCGCGCTTCCTCGATGTTTCCCCGCTCGACGGCGCGCGGGATTTCGGCGGCCATGCAGCCCGTGGTAGCGATCAGCCCCTCAGCGTGTTCCGCCAAAAATTCGTGGTCAATGCGCGGGTAGTAGTAAAAACCCTCCAGTTGCCCGGCGGTGGCAATTTTGAGCAGGTTCTGGTAGCCGGTTTGGTTTTCCGCGAGCAGCAGCAGGTGAGATGATTTTTTGTCGAGTTTGGAATCCCGGTCGGTCATCCGCCGCGCCGCCATGTAGGTTTCCAGCCCGATGATGGGCTTGACTCCCGCTTCAGTGGCCGCGTTGTAGAACTCAATGACCCCAAACATCGTCCCGTGATCGGTGATTGCCAGCGCCGGCATCTCCATTTCGGCGGCGCGCTTCACCAACTTCTTGATGTTGCTGAAGCCGTCGAGGAGCGAGTATTCCGTGTGTGTGTGGAGATGGACGAAGGAGGACATGGGAGGAAGTCAGGGTAGTCAGGCGGCCAGATAGTCGCGTAGTCGGGCGGCAGCAGCCTGTTTTTTTACACAAGTGCCGGGCTGGAGATTCTTGGATGTTTTTCTTCGTTTTCCCGATACCACGTTTAACTACCGCGATGCATCGCGATTATAGCACGCGGGTTCGATTATTCTGCGCGGAGGGCTTAAAGATTTCAATGTTTTAAGAGTTTTGTGTGAACTCCCCCAGAATGGGTGCAAGCAAATGTTGTAGAAAGATAGTTATCTGCCAACGAGCCGTGGTATTCTGGAGCCCCATCCCCCCTGTATCCCCCCTCACCCTTCGGGCAGGCTTCGCACTCCCCAGGGAAGGGGGGACTGGACTCTTCGGTGTGTGTGCGGCGCACTCCGTGCGCCACACACACCTGACAAACACGCCCCTCCCCAAAATTTCCGCTTTGGTTCCCCTCTCCCTGTGGGAGAGGGGTTAGGGGTGAGGGTAGGGGGAGGGGTCGGGGGTGGGGGACCACTCGACAATGCAATGCTGAATTTTGCTCAATTTCTACATCTTTTGCCTGCACCCCCCAGAATCGGCGAGAGCCGGGTTCGCCATCCCCGGCTCTCTCTAAGGAGGAGAAGAAGAGAAATCGCCCTTCATGCCCCTAATATACCGCACTGTTTTTCATTGTGCTTGACGATTACCCTACGATTAACCTACGGAATCCCAACAATTTTGAAAGTTTTCAGGTTCGTTAGCGTAATTCGGCGTTGCCGGTATAAACCGGCAGCAGGAAACAGAACAGATGCAGCATTACGCTGCCTTGGTTTGCTTATGCTGTGCTGCCAAAACTGATGATCGCTTCGGTCTCATAGCCGACTCTGGCGCTGGAGAAATTCAGGCGGTGCGGTCCGGCTGCCACCAGCACGGAAACTTCTTTGCCTGCCGAGAGCAGTTCCGATGCGTGCGAACCGATCAGCCGCCCGATAACCGCGCCTGGCACAACGACAAGATCGCCATTCCTGAAGTGTTCCGTGCTTTCTTTGATGCCCGGTTCCACCGTGACAAACGCTGCTTCCTTGGGGAGTCCCCGAATTTCAGGGACACGCTCCTGGGGACTGAATACCACCAGGGGTACCTGCTTTTCTTTGTAGATGCGCGTGGCAATCTGCAACGCAACCTGCAAATCGGCATGATACCCGGTTGAGCCGTCGTCTGTGCCGGTAAAGAGCACTATCCGCTGTGTTTCGGCCTTTGCAAAACGAACTGCTGCTACCGGAACTGTGGACTGCGTGCCGATGCGGTCAATTTCATGCCCCAGAAGCAGTTGCTGGGTGTTTGGCGGCTTGTCCCATTCAATCAGAATCAGTGTTCCGTTGCGTTCTTGCAGTTCGTGGATCACCCCCACGGGGAAAGATGCGTCAATGCGCAGCACGCCCTCCACGTCTGCTGTGGTTGCCGCACCGAATTTTTCTGCCTGCTTGAGCAGATTTTCCGCTTCTTGGCGCAGGTGCTGTGCATCGTATTCCGGGAGCACTACTACAGGAGTGATGGTCCCCGCATCCGCCTGGGCAATGTTCGCTGCCAGAGACAGGGTACGATTCAGGGACGCGCTCGGATGCACCGGCACAATTACGGAAATCCCTAACGGGCGCACGACCAGGCTTTCGGGTTTGACCTTCCGGGCGAAGAACAGCGTCCCGATTGAAGTCACAATCAGCGATACCAGCACAACCAGCAGCACGGCATTGACTACAGTTTCATCAAACAGGCCAATTTTCAATCCGACCATCGTAGAGGCAAGAGTCGCGGCCGCCTGTGCAATTGTCAGCGAAAAGATCACCCCAATTTCCGCCCAACTGAACTTGAACTTCCAGCCGGAGATGGCCGCAGCCAGAAACTTCCCCAGTGCCAACGCCCCCCCAAAGAGCAGTGCCAGCCGCAGGGTAGAGATGCTGAAGAGCACAACCGGATCAATCAGCATCCCCACGGAAACCAGAAACGCCGGAATGAAAAGTGCGGAAGCGAAAAACTCATTCTGTTCCATCAACCGCCCGCCGTTAGGCAAAAAGCGATTCAGTCCAATCCCGGCAAAAAAGGCGCCAACCAGGCCCTCGATGCCGGTAATTTCTGCCAATAATCCTGCTGAGATGAATGCTCCGAACACGAACACAAAGCGCAGCATACGCTCCTGCCCCGGCCCGGCGAAAAACCGCCGTGCCAGCCAGGGCAAAAAGATCATGCTGTAAAGCAGCAGTAATCCCAGGCCCAGGCCAAGTTTGAGCATAATGAGCATTCCGCTGCTGCTGGCGGTTGTTTCGCCGCTGGTCATGCCGGAGACCATTGCCAGCACCAGCAGGGAAAGTGTATCGGTAATTGCGGTTGCGCCGACCACCACGGCCACGGCCTTGTTGCTTGCCAGACCGGTTTCCCGCACGGTTGGGTATGCTACCAGCGTATGCGATGCCCAAACCGCGCCCATCAAAATCGCCGCTCCCCAGGAGAGGCCGATAGAACGGGAGGCAAGCAAACTAAAAGTGAACGGGAAAATAAAAGTGAGCAAACTGAACGTGACGGCTGCCGATTTGTAACGCCGGAACAGGTTCATGTCCAGTTCCGCACCTGCCAGGAACATCAGGTAGAAAATCCCGATGCTCCCCAACACATCCATTGAGCCTTCCGGCAGCCAGCCAAGCATATACGGCCCGAAAATCATCCCGCCAATCACAAGGCCGAGCATTCCCGGCAGACGGAACCGCTCTGCGACGAGCGGTGCCGCAATGATGATAAAGGCTAACACCGCCAACACCCAGTTGGCCGCAGACGTGGCTTCGGCAAAAATTTCCTGGATCATGGTGATCTCCTGTAGGTGGTACATGAGGACTGGCAGTCCTGTCAGGACTGCCAGTCCTTGCGCATCCACCCTCCGCCCGCGTCTCGACTTCTGCCCGACGCGATAGCATCCGCTAATCCGTTCCCCATCCGCTGCTGACTTGCCAATCCGGAACCTGGTCCGAAAACGGGCAGCCCTGCGAGAACAGTGCAAGAGAAACACACTAACCATCTTCAACATTTGCCTGCACCCACAGCACCGGGCCGGCTTGTCGGCGGGCAGGTTCGCGATTACAATACCTTCCCTTCCGGCCCTGCCAGCGCTATCACAAAAAGCCTGCGAATTCCCCGCGTTTCCCCGCGCTTCTGCGAAAGTCCTGAATCTTTGAAAAACGCTTATGCCCCTGCATTGGTATGCATTAAGAACCAAAGCCCGCAAAGAGGACGTTGTCTGGCAGCAACTCCGTAACCAGGGGGTTGAGCACTATTATCCGCGGGTGCGGGTACATCCGGTAAACCCCCGGTCCCGAAAAATCAAGCCGTATTTCCCCGGATACCTTTTCGTGCGGGTTGATCTCGATGAAAAAGGGCTGTCTGCTTTCCAGTGGATGCCGCATTCCCTGGGGCTGGTTTCCTTTGGCAAGGAACCGGCCCGCATTCCCGATAATGTGATGAACGAATTGAAACGGCGCGTTCAGGAGATCGGGGAGGCTGGCGGTGAGATTTTCGACGGGCTGCAACCCGGCGATTCGGTGCATATTCAGGCCGGGCCATTTGCCGGATACGAGGCCATTTTCGATGCCCGCCTGGACGGCAAAGAACGAGTGCGCGTTCTGCTGCGACTTATCAACGACCAGCGCGAAATTCCAGTGGAGATGGATGTTTCGCAAATCAAGAAGCACGGGTAACGGGCTGGAAATCCAGGAGGCTGAAGGGGAAATTTGGGGGCGGGATGTGCTTTACACAGTCTGACAGATGTCGGAAGGGCGGAGCGCGCGTCGGTTATGAAAGGAGTTCAGACAAATGAACGGAAGATTGCAACAAGGCAAAATACAGCCCGGGAGATACCGATTTTCTGCTGGAGTTTGAAGAAAACGCCATGCACTCTGAGGTCTTCACCAAAGCGGGGTTAACAGGCTGGGAGATCGGGCTTGAATGAACACCGCCTATACCGCACTCTGCAAACTGCTTTCCGGGCGCGGGGAACCGGTGGATTGGGCCTCCTTTACGCCGCAAGACTGGGGCGCCTTCGTCCGCCGCGCCGAAGTTGAAGGTGTTGCCCCGCTGGTTTATGCCGCGTGGCGGACAGGAGACGAAAAACAGGAGACGGAAAACTGCCGACCGCCTGCGACTTTCGACATTCCATCCGCTGCCTGGGAACAGTTGAAAGCCAGTTACTACCGCACAGCAGCCCAAAATACGCTTTTGTTCCGCGAACTGGAGCGCATTCTGGCGGAATTTGAGCGGATGCAAATTCCGGTTATCCTGCTCAAAGGAGCGGCGCTAGCACAAACAATCTATCCTGACCCGGCACTCAGGCCAATGAGTGACCTGGATTTGCTGGTGCATCCCGATGATCTGACAAGCGCAAGCCGGGCCGCGCAATTGGCACACTACACGCAAGAGAAGATCACGTATCACGCTTATCTGCGCGGGGGGCCGGATTACCAGGTTGCGCTGGAGATTCACTGGTGTTTGGCGCAGGATGCCCGCGGGCAGTCGCCGGATCTGGACTGGATGTGGGAAGAAACGGAGCCGGCAGCGGATAAGCAACGGATAGGGAACGGATCAGCGGATAGTCGGCAGGCAGCGGATAGTGAGCAGCGGATGGGGAACGGATCAGCGGATAGTCGGCAGGCAGCGGATAGTGAACAGCGGATGAGAAACGGATTAGCGGAGGGCGGGCAGACAACGGATCAGCAGCGGATTAGCGGAAGAGCGCATCCCCGTGCACTGATGCTGAACGCTCAGGCGCAGTTCCTCTACCTGACAGGGCATTTAATGCTGCAAACCGCGCCGGAACAACGGAGATTGATCTGGTTTTATGATTTGTACCAACTCTACCAGGGGCCGTTGAAAACGCTGGACTGGGAGGCCTTCCTGAAATCCGGGCCGGGCGTACCGTGGGCGGACTGGGTGCGGGTTGCGCTCTATCAGTTACGGGATTTGTTCGGGGTTGAGTTACCGCCTTTTTTAACGGAATCGCCACCGCCCCGCCCGACCGTCCAGAAAGCGGAGACTACTACCAGCCGCTACATCCAAAATGCCTGGCGGAAACTGGACGGGCGCAGCCGTCTCCGAATGGGGCTGGCACTGCTTTTCCCTAATCGGGCCTATCTGGTTTGGCGTTATCACATCCGGCACAAGTATCTGTGGCCGCTGTACCTGCCCCGCCGCTGGTGGGAGATTGGGCATTACTGGGTGCGGCACCGCTAATGCCCACCGCGCCGCATAACTCCGCGCTGAACGGCACCTTCGGGGTCGGCCACCGTGCAGATATGAAACTCAAAAACGGGATGAATGCTCCGGGCGCTTTCTCGGGCCCCATCATCAACCGCGGGAACATCGGTAAAACCGGTGCAGAACCGCCTGTTCCCGGTAAATCCACCCTCCGCCAGCCCCTGCCGGACTCTCGCAACGGGCAGGCGCATCACAGCCCATTCCCCCCTGAAGACCCTAAAGGTCTGAGAGACCTTTAGGGTCTTGATTGGGCGTTTTGCGCGTCCTGCCCTGAATGGAGACGGGGGCTTAGTGCGGGCGCGGCGCGTTCCCGCTAAAGATTTATCTCATTTTTGGTGAGAAGTTGTGAGATACGCCTGCGTAACCGCAAAAGTTTCACAGAAAATGTCGTGAAAAATTTCTGGAACCGTAATTTGCCCTGGACGTTTGCATCCACAATCGGGACGGAGATCGGGCTGGTCGGGCTTTCGTTTTTGACCGGGATGCTCTCCGCCCGCTGGCTGGGGCCGGAAGGCCGCGGTGAGTTTGCCGTGATTCTTCTTTGGCCCAATGTGATCGCTGCCGTCGGCAACCTGGGCATTCGGGATGCGTTGGTTTATTATCAGGCCAAAGGGGAACATCAGCAGAGTCTGCTGGATACCACTGCCCTGCTGCTGGCACTGGTGCAATCCGGCATACTGGTCGGGATCGGTCTGCTGCTCGTGCCTTATCTGACGCGCAGCCAATCCGCCAGCGTGCAGCGGTTGAGCCTTCAGTTCCTGGCTTTTATTCCGTTAAATTTGCTGGCCTTGTATATGCTTGGGCTGCTGCGCGGGCAGTTGAATATCTATGCTTACAATGCGATCCGCATCAGCGTCAACGTAATTTATTTGGGTAGTATGGGTGCCTTATGGCTGCTGAACGCGGTTAACCTGCAAAACCTGACTTACGCGTTACTGGCGGCTAATCTTGTTACTGCCTCCTGGGCAACCGGCAGAGCGATATGGAATGGCGGGCTCACCCGCGGGATGGATTTTCCCTTTATCCGGGCATTGTTCGGGTATGGTGTTCGCAATCACCTGGGCAGCATCTCCAACATGCTCAATCAGCGGCTGGACCAAATGCTGATGGCAGTCGTGCTTTCTCCATCGGAACTGGGCTGGTATGTGGTTGCCGTGAGCAGTTCCGGATTCGTCAATCTGGTATCCAGGACACTGGCGGTTTTCACATTTCCAAAAGTTGCCGGGGCACAGGGAAAAAGCGTCAGCCGCCAACTGGTCGGGGTGTATTCCCGCATTAATATCACCGGGACATTGCTGATGGGGGCGGCGTTGATGGTTGTGCTGCCCTGGGCGATTCCTTTTATTTATACGCCCGCTTTTAAACCATCTATTCTGCCTGCCGAGATTCTGGTTATTGCAACCATGTTTCTAGCCATCGGACAGAATTGGGCGGCGGCGTTTCAGGGTGACGGGCAGCCGATCATGCTGGCCAAAGCGGAAGGGATTTCGTTACTGGTTACACTGGCAGGGTTAACAATATTACTGCCTTTATTCGGTATTACTGGAGCGGCGTTGGCTTCGGTGTTGGCTTATGGAACATCAATGATATATTTGTTCATTCATCTACTCCAGAATTGGGAAATTTCTCAAGCAGCAGTATTAACCCCACTTATGCCTAGTCATCTAATTGACATTATTAAAATCCAAATCCAAACAAAACAAAAGTAAATTCAAGTGAGCAACATATTATATTACCTAATGCATCGCAAACGCACTATTCTACTTATCAGCATTTATCTATCTCTGTTTATACTAATCTTTATGATGCCAATATTTGTTAACAAGTTATCCACTAATATAGTAGGGCTCCACCTTACAAAAAATTTACTAATACGCAATAATAATGGTGATGAGATTTTAGGGATGATGATTATAAATAATAATATAGATATGCAATCTCCCCACAAACGGAATTCACTTTCTCCATTGATAGTAGATTTTTCTGATCCATATTTATCAGCAATTTATTTCTTATCCCATGATGAAATTACAAAAGCATATTTATCTTTAATAAATGGGGAGTCTCATGAACTAGATCA
>CAZPSL010000136.1:0-3426 GCA_964589145.1 uncultured Anaerolineales bacterium | reverse complement strand
TGGAACGGGCGGTGGAACGGTTAGCGTAAGGGCAGAAAGCCGGGAACGGATGACACAAGGGTACCGGAGATATCCCCATAAAAGGAAAACCGCCGGGCGGAAACCGGCGGCTTCGAAAAACGGACAGTGGCATGTCCAGGGTTGTTGCGATTATAGCATAGCCTGGCTTGCCCTGTCCAGCATGACGAAATCTCACCTGCAAAGGAGTTACACATGTTGACAAAACGACTGCAAGCCCAGGCTATTGCCAACCGTCTGGCGGGGCTGCCGGATGACACCCCGCTGCATCACTTCACAGAACCCTGGCGCACTTGCTGGCAAGTGCTGCAGAACGCGCAACCCGGGCAAGAGCAGGATGCCTTGCTACAAGTATTGGAAAGCCATCCACAAAAGGACATAATCCTGGGGGCAATCTTCGCGGCCCAGCCGGGGAGCAAGTTGGCCTTCGCATCGCTGGCAGAACTCTCTGAACGCCTCAAGCCCATCGAATGGGTGTGGCAAGATTGGCTGCCTCGCGGCATGTTGACCGTCCTGGGGGCGGCGCCGGGTGTGGGAAAATCCTTCCTGAGTGTGGATTTGGCCTGGCGGGTGATCACCCGCCAGGATTTTCCGAATGGTAGCCCGTTGCAGGCGCGCACTCCGCAACCCAGTGTGATCTACGTGGATGCGGAAGCGGTACCCCAGATCATCAACAAACGCGCCGAAGGCTATGGGATCGACCGGGATCGCCTGTATTTGATGCTGCCAGACCCCGGCGAGATCATCGATCTGGATACGGAAAAATATCGGGAGCGGCTGATTGAGATGGTCGCCACGCTGCACCCGGAACTGGTGATCATTGACTCGCTGGCCAGTGTTCACAGCCACGGTCAGAACAACGTCGAAGATGTACGCAGTTTGCTGCACTTTCTGACGACGCTGGCGCAATCCTTCGAGATTGGCCTGCTGCTGCTTCATCATATCCGCAAGCCGGGCGTGGGGCAGGATATGCAGGGATACAGTCTGACCATGAGCGACCTGAGCGGCAGCGGACATATCATCGCTATGGCGCGGGTGGTGTGGGGGCTGCATGTGGTGCAGACCGGACCGCAACCGGACAAAAACGGGCCGCGGCACTTGAAGATGCTCAAGACCAACCTGGGTGCGTACGCGGAGCCGCTGGGATTTACTTTTGCTTCCCGCGGGGATACTGCGGTGCTGGAATGGCTGGACACGCCCCCAGACGCCTATCGTCCGCCGACCCGTTTGGATGAATGCAAAGACTGGCTGCTGACCCAGGTTCAGGGTGGCCCGGTGAAGCCCAAGGACATCGTTCGAGCGGGCGAAGCCGCCGGGTTCAGCCGGGATTTGATCTACCGTGCCCGGCGGGAACTGGAAGGGCAAATTGTGAACACGGAAGGCAAGAACTCCCCCTGGAACCACTGGAAACTGCGGGAACAGCCCCAAAATCAGATGATTGAGCCTTCTACTGTATGAAGAGTCTGAAGAGTTTACTGTTTTAAGCCAGGGATAGTTTCAAACAGTATGCCCTTCAAACAGTCCGACTCTTCAGACTCTTCAGATAGTAGCGCAGCAAAGGACGTTGAAATGGACAAAATTTCCCCCCAAGAGATCAAAGCGCGCCTTTCTCTGGCGCAGGTGGTGGCGGAAGACCTGGGTGCGCCGGTGAAGCGCTATCGCACGTGGCACCTGTATTTTTGCCCTTTCCATGAGAACACGCGCACGCCCGCGCTGGCGCTCAACGTGGAGACGAACACCTTCAAATGCTTCTCCTGCGGGGCGCACGGGGACATCTTCGATTGGTACATGCGGCGTCACCAGGTAGATTTCAAGGTGGCGCTGGCGCATTATCGGGATCAACTGCCCGATAGTGTTGCCCGAAGGCCGAAGCCGGTTCCACAACAGCGGGCGGATTGGGATGCGCCGCCGAGTGATGCCTGGCAATTGCAGGGATACGCCTTTTTACAGCGCAGCCAGTTGACCTTGTGGCAGGATGCCGGGGAACCGGGGCGGCGGGAACTGCACCGCCGGGGAATTAATCTGGATACTGCTCGCCGTTGGGGACTGGGGTACAACCCCCGCTGGGAGAAAACATCCGGCAAGCGTTGGGGACTGCCCCTGACTGAGAGGGTCTGGCTGCCGCAGGGGCTGGTGATCCCAGGCCTGGTGGGGGTGAACCTGTGGTACCTGAAGGTGCGGCTCTTCGGGAGAAACGGGCGCCCAGTGGGCAAGCGGGCGGGGCGGAGCAAGTATCTGCAAGTGCCGGGCAGCCGTCCGGCGTTGTATGGAGTCAAACGCTTTCGGGGACATCCCTGCCTGCTGCTGGCGGAGTCGGAGTTAGATGCCATTCTGGCCTGGCAGGAAGGCGGAGACTTCTGTGATGTGGCGACACTGGGCGGCGCGGGGAAACGTCTTGCCCCACGTTGGATGGCGGCGATGCTGCCCTACCGTCGGATTGTGGTGGCGTATGACCGGGATGCTGCGGGGGAGCGCGGGGCACAGGAACTGGCGAGGCTCAGTGCGCGGCTGGCGGTCGCACCACCGCCTGCGGGGGATTTGTGTGATTTCCACCAGGCGGGCGGCGACCTGCGGGCGTGGCTGTGGGCGGTGTGTGGCGCGTGACAGGGTTCCCCCTTTCGGTTGACATGACGGATTATGCTGCTATCCACCAGTCAGCCATTTGGCAGCGCCCTCCGCAGCGGCAATGATGAAGGCTTTCGCCCCGTCCTTGATCAATGGCGCGATTTGTTCAAAGGCGTTTTGGATGGCATGTTTCTCTCCCCGTTTGAGAAAGCCTTCCCATCGTTGGTCAGTCAGCCAGGTTTCCAGGTCCATTGTTGGGCGGATAACGCGGGTCAGTTCGTCGGCCAGATACCAGAGCATGACCTCAGCATGAGGAGTATACCCGCTCTGCAAGTCAGCATCCGGGCGCAAAAAGCCGCGGGTTGCCAGTTTGCACAGTTCCGGGGAGAAGTTGGGCAAATCACGCAACAGGGCGTTTACATCAAAAGCATTGGTTTCCCCCAACAACAAGGGCATCGTGTCCAGAGCAGAGAGCGTGAAGGCCATCTGCATGTAGGGCGTCCATGAAGCCCAGATGTCACTCAGGACGGTTTCGCCCGCAGTGCGGTAGAAATCCAGCGCGGCGTTCTCGTAGCGTATGGCGGGATCATCTTCGTCTTCGTACCAATCCCAGAGGTAATAGGCTGCGGTCTGAAGAAAATAGGGATGCTGTCCGGCGAGGCGCGTCAGGAAGGCACGGTCGGCGGAAGTGAAGCGGATTTCGGCGCGGGCGAGCAAGGCATCAACGTCCTTTTGGGGCAAGGGATTCAGGTTGATCTCCTGCATGAAGTTGAAAAACGGTGACCCGCTGGCGAAATCGCGCGCCTGATAGTTCAAATCGGTGATTGTGCGCCGGGAGGCGAC
>CAZPSL010000135.1:0-10064 GCA_964589145.1 uncultured Anaerolineales bacterium | reverse complement strand
CCCGAAAGCGGCGATTACAAGATTTTCCGCGGCGGCTCGTGGTTCAACGGGGCCTACCGCGTCCGCACCACCTACCGCTACCCCAAACTCCCCGTGCTGACCTACATGGCAAACGGCTTTCGCTGTGCCCGCGAGGCGGGTAGCAGGTAATCAGGTAATCGGGGATCAGGAATCAGGTATCGGGTAGTCGGGGATCAGGTGAACACCTGCACACTTGCATACCTGCACACTTGCACCCGCCATTCGCCATTCGCCACCCGCCATCCCCATGTCCCGCGCCTCCCTCACCCGCTACGCCTGGCTTTCCGTCGCCGCGGCGATTGCCACCATCCTGCTCAAAGCCGCGGCCTGGTGGCTGACCGGCTCGGTCGGCCTGCTCTCCGACGCGCTGGAGTCGGGCGTCAATCTGGCCGGAGCACTGATGGCGCTCTCCATGCTGACCATCGCCGCCCGCCCCGCGGATGACGATCACACCTACGGGCACAGCAAAGCCGAGTACTTCTCCAGCGGCGTGGAGGGCACGCTGATTTTGGTCGCCGCGGGGAGCATCGCCTACGCCGCCGTCCGGCGGATGTTCAACCCGCAGCCGCTGGAGCAGGTCGGGGTGGGGATGACCGTCTCGGTCGCGGCCTCCCTCATCAACCTGGGCGTGTCCATCGTCCTCAGCCGCGCCGGAGAAAAGCACAACTCCATCACCCTGCGGGCGAACGCCCGTCACCTGATGACCGATGTGTGGACTTCCTTCGGGGTGCTGGTCGGAGTCGGAGCGGTCGCGCTCACCGGCTGGCTCATCCTCGACCCGCTGATCGCCCTGGCGGTCGCGGCGAACATCGTCTGGTCGAGCGTCCACATCCTGAAGGACACCATCGAAGGGCTGATGGATGTCGCCCTGCCCGCCGACAACCTGCGGAAGATCAACACCGTGCTGGATTCCTACCGAGAGATGGGCATCCAGTTCCACGCCCTGCGCACGCGCCGCTCCGGGGCACGCAAATTCGTCTCCGTGCACGTACTCGTCCCCGGCGAGTGGACGGTGCATCAGGGGCACGAACTCGCCGAGCAGGTGGAGGCCAAAATCCGCAGCGCGCTCGACGGTGCTACCGTCTTCACCCACATCGAACCGCTCGAAGACCCCATCTCCTGGGCGGATATCCATCTCGACCGTGAAGACGAATTTGACATGCTCGGCGCGTGTGAGAATGAAAATCCAGGCCCTGAAGGTTCTGCGAACCGACAGGCCTGATCCTGACAGAAAGAAGACCCATCCATGAACCGTTTTCCTGCCTCAAAGATTTTCCCGTTCCTGTTCACCGCCCTGCTGACCGTGCTTTTGGCGGCCTGCGGAGGTGAAGCGACTCCCGGCCCGACAGCGGCACAGCCAACCGCCGCACCGCCAACGGCAACGAGCGTCCCGCCCTCCGCAACGCCTTTGCCCTCCCCGACGGTTCCCCCGCCCACGGAGACCCCACTCCCCACCGACACCGACACCCCGGAGCCGACCCCCACGCCCACAATCACCCCCCTCCCCGCGGAAATTACGGACGCGCACGGCCTCCCGATGGTGCTGGTGCCCGCGGGCGAGTTCATCATGGGCAGCGACGGGCACGACCAGGCCGCAGCCCGCCCCGCACACCCTGTTTACCTGGATGATTTCTACATTGACGTTTACGAGGTCTCGCAGGCCCGTTACAAGGAGTGCCTGGACGCCGGGGGCTGCACCATCACCCCCGGAACCGGCTCGCTGCTCAACCGTCCGGTCTGGGACGACCACCCGATGATGGACATCACCTGGTACGACGCGCAGGAGTACTGCGAGTGGCGCGGCGGTTCCCTGCCCACCGAAGCCCAGTGGGAGAAAGCCGCCCGCGGCACCGACCAACGCCGCTTCCCCTGGGGGAACGAGCCGGTCACCTGCGAGCGCGCCCGTTACGGCGAGTGCGGCTGGATGACCTCCCCCATCGGCACGCACCCTGCCGGGGCCAGCCCCTACGGCGTGCAGGACATGGCCGGTAACGCCTGGGAACTGATCTACGACTGGTACCAGCAGGATTACTACGAGGTCTCGCCCTACGAAAACCCCACCGGCCCCGCGGAGTCGACCGGCTACAAATCGGAACGCGGCGGCGCGTGGTTCTACGAAGCCGCGCTGATGACCGCCATCTGGCGCAACAACCTGCCCCCCGATGCCCATTACCTGTACGTCGGCTTCCGCTGCGTGATTGAGCCGTAAAATGGCTGTCGCAAAAAGCAAACACAAGAGACCTCACAGGTCTGCCAGGCAAGCAGAGCGCAAGGCAGCCAGCCTTTTTTCGGGTTTCCAGAGATTCCGCCCTTGGGAAGACCTGTGAGGTCTCATCATTTGCCTGCGTCCGTCAATTCCACCAATTTTCAAAACAGCATCAAATCGTCTATAATTGAATTGGCGGTTTCAAGGCAATTGGTATTCAGAAAGGTCAGCATCACCGCAAAACAGGAGTGAGCCATGACAGATGTAACCTTTGAAGTACGTGTTTCCCCGGATTTGTTGAACTTCGGCCTGACACAAGATCAGGTGCAGCAAAACGTGCGGGAATGGCTGGTACTCTCCTTGTTTACGGATGGTGTGATCTCATCCGGCAAAGCGGCGAAATTGCTGGGCATCACACGCCCTGATTTTTTGACACTGCTACGAAAACGCGGCATCGCGTACATTGATTACTCCCCTGAAGAACTGCAAGACGAGTTTGCAGCGGTCAGGCAATTGGAGTTGGGGAAAACCCCATGAAGGTGGTTTCCAACACAACGCCGTTAATCGGGTTGGCTTCCATCGGACAGTTTGATCTGCTGCGGCAACTATTCGGAGAAGTGCTCATTCCCCATGCAGTGTACGATGAAGCCGTAACCTTCGGACGGGAAACGGGCAGCGCAAAACAGGAAGTTCAAGCCGCCAACTGGATCAGAATCGTCACCGTGCGGGATCGCCTGGCAGTTGACGTTCTGCTAGATGAACTAGATTTGGGTGAAGCGGAAACCATCGTGCTCGCGCGGGAGATCAACGCCGAGTGGGTGCTAATGGACGAGAAAAAAGGGCGGCGCAAACTGGTTCAGTTAGGCATCCCAAAAATCGGAACCCTGGGTATTCTGCTCAAGGCCAAACAGGTTGGGCTGATCCCAGCCATCCGGGATGATGTACTTACCTTGCGCGCTCAAGGTTTCAGCATCAGCCAGCCTGTAATTGACGCGATGTTGCAACAAGCCAACGAACTATGACGTTCAGACGCGCTACGGCTTGCTTTCTCCTGCTGATTGCCCTTGCCCTGTTCGCGGTGCATATGCCGGGCCGCGCTACCGAGCCGCGCACGCCCTTCCGGGCGGCACAAATCACCTTCGGGAACGGGTGGTCGGCGGCGCCCTCCATCTCGGCAGACGGACGCTGGATCGCTTTCGTCTCCAGCGCGAGCGACCTGGTCGCGGGGGATACCAACGGGACGGCAGACATTTTCGTTTACGACCGGCTGACCGAGAAATTTGAGCGTGTTTCAGTCGCCTCCGACGGGACGCAGGCCAACGCGGCCTCCGCCCGCCCGGCCATCTCCGCCAACGGGCGCTTTGTGGCCTTTGAATCACTGGCCGACAACCTCGCGCCGGGGGACGTCAACGCGGCATCCGACATCTTCGTACACGACCGGCTGACCGGTGTCACCGAGCGGGTTTCGGTGAACGCCTACGGCGAGGGCGGCAACGGCTGGTCGGAGCAGGCTTCCATCTCGGAGGACGGCATCTTTGTGGCCTTTCTCTCCGATGCAGACAACCTGCTGCCAACCGATACGAACGGCGTGCGCGACGCCTTCGTGCACAACCGGCTGAGCGGCTACACCTGGCGGGTTTCGATTGACAGCCGCGGCGCGCAGGCGGACGGGGCCAGCCGCACAGCCACAATCACGCCAAGCGGACGCACTGCTTTCTTTGTTTCCGATGCCGCCAACCTGACCGCCGACCCTAACCCCGGCGGCAGCCTTTACGCCTTCAACCGCATTTTGGCACGCACATTGCAGGTTCCGAATAGCGCGGGCGCCGCCGCGCCGGATTCTTCCTACGGCGGGCAGTGGATCGCCTACCGCCTGCCCGATGACCCCCAAACCGCCGACCGCGTTTTTGTGTACGACCAGCATAACAAAACCACCTACGCCGCCGTTTTTCCCGTGCCGCTCACCCGGCACGTCCTCGCAGACGGAGACGGGCTGATCGCCGCGGTAGGCAGCCCGCTGTTTGGCAGCCGCTTCGACCTGTATTGGCACGACATCGCCAGCGGAGAAACCGTCACGCTGCTCGAAGGAGTCAGCGACGCCCGCCCGGCAGTCTCCGCCGATGGCGGTATCATTGCCTATGCGCAGGAAGTCAACGGCATCCCTCAAATCGGAGTCATCGACCGGGGGTTGCAGCCCCAGCCGGGCTATTTCGTCAGCGGACGCGTGACCGGGCCGCTCGGCGACCCGCTGGCGCTGGTCACTGTCAGGGACGGACAGGGACGCGAGACTCTCACTGACCAGACGGGATACTTTTTCTTTGCCGGAATCCACCCGGGGCAGGTGCGTCTTTCCCTTTCCAAGCCGGGATTCACCTTCGAGCCGGGGGGAATCTCCCTGGTTGCAACCTCCGATGTCAGTGGAAAATCTTTCATCTACCATTACACCGGTGTGCTGGAGGAAGCCCGGCAGGATATCGGGATGCCCTACGCGCACCGCTGCGACAACGGCGGCGGCTGCGCAGGAGGGTTCCACGGCTATTCGGCAGGGCAGTGTACCGACCTGGTGATGGACGCCTTCACCTGGGGCGCCGAGTGCGACTGGACGCTTCAACTGGAGCAGGATGCGCGGGCGCACCCCACACATTTTTACCAGTACCGCAACGCCCGTGATGCCTTTGATATGTGGCGGTATTTTTCGTACACCGGGCAGATGCTGACGCACGACCAGCCCTACCAGGCGGGCGACCTGGCGTTCTTTGACTGGAGCGGCGACGGCGAAATTGACCACGTTGCCCTGGTTTCCAAAGCAGATCCTGCCGGACGTCCGACACAGGTCATCGAGGCCAGCGGGGTGACGAGCAACAACCCCGGCGGGCTGGCCGCCGAACTGGATTGGGAGCCGTTCTACGACCGCGCCGCGCGCGGGCACGCCCGCTGGGACGGCACTTTCGAGACAATCGTGGTTGAACCGCCGCGGGGAGAATACCTGCAAATCGGGCTGGGATCGGCGGGGGCAAATTTGCGTCTGCTGGCAGACGATGGACGCGGGCTTTCCCTGCTGGATAACAGCCTGCCGGGGGGATTTGACGATTTGATCTGGGAAAAGACGATTTCCGTCCAAGAGCCGCTGGCCGGAAATCTGGAGGAAACCCGTTACTTTCTGGTAATTTCCAACCCTACAGGAAACGCCATGCCCTATTTCCTGGCAATTCAAACCGTTCGGGATTTCCATATTGACAACGCCGAAAAATCCTACGGCGAACTGGGGCCTGAGGAGATCCGCTACCTGCCCTTGCAGGTTTTCCGCACCTCGCAGGGCCTGCCGGATTTTGAGTTGGGCGTTTCCCGCTGCCGCCAGGTAAGCGGGAAAATCAGCCTCCAGGAATGAACACACAACCTGAATTTCAGATACAGGAACGAACCGCCCATGGCATCTACAAAAAGCGTCGAACGCGACACCCATCGCAAAGCCCTGCGCATCAACCTGGATACCAACTTCTACGGCACGCTGGCCGAGATCGGCGCCGGGCAGGAGGTGGCACGCTGGCTGTTCCGCGCCGGCGGCGCATCGGGGACGGTCGCCAAATCCATCTCGGCCTACGATATGAAGGTCAGCGACGAGATTTACGGGACGAGTGCGCGCTACGTCTCCCGCGAGCGGTTGGAACAAATGCTCTCCCGCGAGTACGACCTGCTCATCCGCCGCCTGGCGGAGGTGCGCGGCGGAGAAGTCGCTTTCTTCGCCTTCGCGGATACGGTCACAGCCCGCAATTATTTCGGGACGAACATCCCGCACGGCTGGGTGGGGCTGCGATTCCAGACCGAACCCGGCGGAGCGGTCAACGACCTGATTTTGCACATCAACCTCAAGGACAAAACCAACCTGCGCCAGCAGCAGGCGCTGGGAATCTTTGGCATCAACCTGATTTACGCTGTCTTCTACCTGCGCGACTCGCTGGACGACTTTCTGCGCAGCCTGCTGGATGCGCTCAACGTCAACCGCGTCGAGGTGGATTTCATCGAACTGCGCGGCCCGGCCTTCGAGCACGTTCACCCGCTCGCCGCCAATATCCGTCTGGTGCGGCTGGGGCTCGCGCATGCGGTGGTCTTCCGCCCCGATGGAAGCGCAACGGAGCCGCTGGATGTGCTCTACAAGCGTCCGGTGGTCATCGAGCGCGGCTCCTTCCGCAGTGCGCGCCCGCTCTTCGCCCAAATGCTGGAACGCTCCGTACGGCAACTGGCCGCGGAAACCCCGGAGGCGCGCCGCGAACCGGCGGCCATGCTGGAAATTTCAATGGATAACATCCTCGCCAAAGTCTCCGCGGACGATATCGAACTGCTGGAACGCATCCGACGGCTGAACGAGATGGAACAGTGCGTGCTGCTCACCGACTTCCGCGAGAACTACCAACTCACGGAGTACCTGCTGCATCTCACAAAATCCCCCATCCGGCTGGCGATGGGCATCGCCACGCTGGTACAACTCTTTCAGGAAACCTACTACGAAACGCTGGACGGCGGCATCGTGGAGGCGATGGGACGGCTGATTGCCCGTAACGTGCGCATCTACGCCTTCAACATGGACGCCGAGCGATTCCGCCAACGGCTGGCGGCCTTCAACCTTGACCTGTCCTTTTGGGATTACCCGCAAAGCGGCACGGTCACGGTAGAAAACGTTCTCCCCAAATCGCATCTGCGCCACTTCTACACGTACCTGAAGGAGATGCAGGCGTTTGTCCCTTTGGAACTGCCCCGCCAAAGTAAAGCGGATTGACAATCCGCTTTGCCGTAGGGCGGATTGACAATCCGCCCTACTACCACATCAAAATATGTCCGCTGAAACCATCATCACCCGCAAAACCCCCTTCGTCTTCTTTCGCTGGCTGGTTGGCATCGAACTCTTCTTCGCCTTCCTGCCGCTGCTCCTGGCCGCGTTTTCCGCTCTGGCCCCGGCCTACAACCCGGTTACGCTGACGCAATCGCTGCCCTACCCCGTGATGCTCACGCTGCTGGTGGCGGTGCTGCAAATTCTGATCGTCATCGTCTCGTTTTTCATCTGGTATCTGCCCGCCTACCGCATCAGCCCGCAGGGCATCGCCTACAAGAGTTTGACCGCCGCCGATTTTCAGGAATGGCTTTCGCTTGCGGAGATTGACCGCCTGGAAGTGCATCAGGGTTGGATGGGAAAACGCTTCGGATATGGGACTTTGCGGATTTTCTCCAAAAGCGGGGGGAATCCCGTTCTCCTGAAGGACCTCCCTAATCCGGCAGGCGCGGCGAACCGCATTCGGGGCTGGCTGCCCGCCCCGATGGAGGGGAACCCGCCCGAAATCGAGTCCGAGGCGCCCTCCGCGGAAGCGCTGATCGCCGCGGGCGAGGGGAAATCCGTGGAATTCAAGTCCAGCATCCTGTGGGACTACCACCGTCAGCGGGCCAACAAAACCCTGAGCGAGCCAATCATCAAAAACGTCACTGCATTTATGAACGCGGAGGGCGGTTATCTCCTGGTCGGTGTGGCAGATGACGGGCAGGTGCTGGGGCTGGATGCCGATTTTGCAGTGATGAAAAAGCCCAACCCCGACGGGTTTGAACTGATGTTCAACAACGCATTCAACCGCATGGTGGGCGCGACACTGCGGCGTTTTGTGGAATTGCGTTTCCCCGAAGTGGACGGCAAAACGATTTGCGTGATTCGGGTACGCCCTGCCACCAGCCCGGTGTATTTCCGTCACCAGGGCAGGGAGCAGTTTTACATCCGCGCCGGAAACGCCGCTCAGCCGCTCTCGGTGAGCGAGGCGGCGAATTACATCCAGGAGCGGTTCGGGGAAACACGCCGACTTTCTTCGCCTACCAGCGTTTGACGCCGCGCTGCTGCGCCCAGGTCAGCCCCAGGGTGACAGCATACGCCAGCCCCAGCAGGATGACGCTCAGGGCGATGGCGACGTCGAACGCCCCCTTGCTGTTTTCCAGCACGATGGCGGTGGTGAGCACCCGCGTGTGGTAGCGCAGGTTGCCGCCCACCATCATGGACGCGCCGACCTCGGAGATCACCGCACCGAAGCCGGCCATCAGCGCTGCCAGCAGGGGCAGGCGCGCCTCCCGCCAGAGCAGCCAGATGGCCTGCCAGCGTGAAGCGCCCAAACCGAGCAGTTGCAGGTGCAGGCGCGGGTCAAGTTGCTGGAGGGCGGCTACCGTCAGGCCAGTAACCACCGGCGCGGCGATGATGAACTGGGCGATCACCATCGCGGTTTGGGTGTACATCAGGTTGAGGTTGCCGAGCGGCCCGCTGCGCCAGAGCATCAGCGAAACGCCCAGCCCGACCACCACCGGGGGGAGCGCCATGCCGGTGTTGATCAGGCTGAGCCAGAACTCGCGGGTGCGGAACTGCCCGAAGGCCAGCGCGGTGCCCAGCGGCAGGCCGACCAGCAGGCTCAGCAGCGTGGCGATGCCCGAAATCTTCAGCGAGAGCAGTGTGATTTGCAGCACTTCCGGGTCGCCGCTGAAGAGCAGGCGGATGGCGTCGAGGATACCGTTGAGGATGAGTTCCATGGTTGGGGATTGGGGATTGGGGATTGGGTATCAGGTATCAGGGAGCAGGTACCAGGGATTGGGAAGCGGGAAGCGGGGGGAAGTTCCCAATTTCCGATTCCCAGCCCCCATTTCCCAATCCCCATTTTCCAGTCATCACTCCCCAAGTCCCAGGTCGGCGTCGGTTTTGTCCGCGTCGGGGAAGAAAAGCGGCTGGCCGAATTTCTCCACGCCGTAGGTGCGGATCATCTCCTGGGTTTCGGAGGAAATCAGAAAGGCGGCGAAGGCCTTTGCGCCCTCGTTGTTGACGGCGGGCCACATTTCCGGGTTGACCGTCATCACGTGATAGACGTTGAGCAGGGATTCACCGCCTTCCACCAGGATGTCCAGGGTCAGATTGTCTTGCTGGAAAAGGTAGGTTGCCCGGTCGCTGAGGGTGTAAGCCCCCTTCTCGGAGGCGAGTTGCAGGGTAGCCCCCATTCCCTGCCCGGATTCGAGATACCAGTCGCCCTTGGGGGTGATTCCCGCCTGCTCCCAGAAGGCTTTTTCTTTCTTGTGGGTGCCGGAATCGTCCCCGCGGGAAATCCACAGCGCGCCGCTCCCGGCGATTTGCTCCATCGCGGCGACGGGATCGCTCATGCCGCGCACGCCCGCGGGGTCATCGGGCGGCCCGACGATGATGAAATCGTTGTGCATCACCAAAAAGCGTTCTTGCCCGTAGCCGCCGTCCATGAACGCTTGTTCGGCGGCGGGGGCGTGAACCAGCAGGACATCGGCGTTGCCCTCGCGCCCCATCGCCAGGGCTTTGCCCGTTCCCACCGCGATGATCTTGACCTGGTAGCCGCTTTGCTCCTCAAAGACGGGCACCAGTTTGTCCAGCAAGCCGGAATCGCGGGTGCTGGTGGTGGTCGCCAGAATGAGTTCGGGGTTTTCGGGGCCTGCCGCGCTCGATGTGCTGCAAGCGGCGAGCAGGCCTGTCAGCGCCAAGGCAAGAACGATGATGGTCAACATGCGTTTCATGAAAATTTCTCCTTGGAGTGGGGTTGGATTACGCGTTGCAGGCTGAAAGTGGGCAAACCTGCAACCTTCAACTTTCAACTGCCTGACTTTCCCCCGTGTGGCTGGTATCGTAGCCGCCCAGCGCAGCCACCTCACGGCGGAATGCCGCACTGTTGATGGTTTCCAGCGCGGGGGCGAGCAGGGGGTCGTGATAGCGGGTTTCAGGGGCAACGAGGTCGAAGCGTTCTTCAAAGAGGGGGATGAAATCGAGATTGGCGGCGCGGGCCGCGGCGTAGACCGCTAAACCGAG
>CAZPSL010000134.1:0-7918 GCA_964589145.1 uncultured Anaerolineales bacterium | reverse complement strand
AGGGTGCAAGCAAAAGATGTAAAAATCGGGCCGCCGCATGTCTCTGCCCTTCCCCCGGCGGGGCGGGGTGTTCGGTGCCTGTCCTGTTCGCCAAATGAAGACTGGCAGTCCTGCCAGGACTGCCAGTCTTGTGTGCGGGGCGAGGGAAACACATAGGAATTTCTACAACATTTGCCTGCACCCCACTTTTTATTTTTGCTTGACCTGTTTCCTGCACTTCGTTATAATGGCAGTTCTGGTTATGGGCTTCACCTAAAAAATCAGAACTTTCGCGCTGACTGATTTCGGCGAAAGTACGAAAAATTCTCGTGGAGTTGTTTGTGATCCAACAGATTGATATGCGGGGACCGCTTGCCCTGGCACGCTGCAAAGGCCAGGGCTTTATGGCGCGGTAGAGCAGAACCCCGCAAAGTGTATTTGTACTACAGGAGCGATTGAATGTCAGAGGCTGTACCCACCAAATCGTATGCTCGCATTGATGTCAAATTGCCCTTGCCGGATTTGATTGAAGTCCAGTTGCGCTCTTTCGAGCGCTTGAAGCGCGACGGGCTTGGCGATTTGTTCCATGAAATTTCGCCGATCGAATCCTACAACAAAGGGATGAAACTTTATTTTCCCAGCCGCACGCCGGAGGCGGAGGAGTGGGAACTGACCTATTGGTTCGATGAACCGAAGCATACGGTCGAAGAGTGTGCGGAGCGCGACCTGACTTATGCCAGCCCGCTGTACGTCTCTGTGCTGCTGGCCGGGCCGGATGTCCCCGAACCCATGAAGCAGGCTATCTTCCTGGGGGATTTCCCGGAGATGACCGAAAAGGGCACCTTCATTATCAATGGAACCGAGCGCGTTGTGGTTTCGCAGTTGATCCGCTCACCGGGTGTTTACTTCGAAGCCCCGGTGGACCGCTCCACCGGACGGCGGCTGACGCTCTCCAAGTTGATTCCCGACCGCGGGGCCTGGATGGAGTTCGAGACCCGCAAGAGCGATTACCTGACCCTGAAGTTCAACCGCAAGCGCACCGTGCCGGTGACGATCTTCCTGCGCGCCCTGGCCGCGGTGGATGACGGGCTGGCAGATACGCCGCTTAAAACCGGCTCGGACGAGGAAATCATCAGCTTGTTCGAGGATGTGGATAACAACCCCGACCGCATGTTCATCCCGCTGACAATTGCCCAGGAGCCCGAATGGGATTTGTCAGGCGGCCTGACCATCGCAGAGGCTGCCCTGATTGAATTCTTCAAGCGGATGCGCCCCGGCGATCCCGCCACCCTGGAGAACGCCCGCGAATTCCTGGAAGGTCAACTCTTTGACCAGCGGCACTATGATCTGGAGCGCGTCGGCCGTTACAAACTCAACCAGAAACTGGAACTGCACGATGTTGTGCCGATTACCCACCGCACAATTACCAGGTGGGATATTGTCAACCTGGTGCGCCGGATGATCGCCATCAACAACGGTGACGTGCTGGCAGACGATATTGACCACCTCGGCAACCGCCGCACAAAAACGGTCGGCGAGTTGATCCAGAACAAACTGCGTATCGGCCTGCGCCGTATGGAGCGGGTCATCAAAGAGCGCATGTCCATCCGCGATCAGGAGAATCTCTCCCCGGTAACGCTGATCAACATCCGCCCGGTGGTAGCCTCCCTGCGCGAGTTCTTCGGCTCCAGCCAACTCTCGCAATTCATGGATCAAACCAACCCGTTAGCGGAACTGCGCCACAAGCGTACTCTCTCTGCCCTGGGGCCGGGCGGGCTGCGGCGTGAGCGCGCCGGTTTCGACGTGCGCGACGTTCACCAGTCGCACTACGGACGGATTTGCCCCATCGAGACCCCGGAAGGCCCCAACATCGGCCTGATTGGCCGTCTGGCTTCCTTTGCCCGTGTCAACGAATACGGTTTCATCGAGACCCCGTACCGCAAGGTGTTCCGCTCCCTGGCACCGGATGACCCGATGCTGGTTGGGCGCAAACTGGCGGAGACGATCACCGACCCGGAGACGGGGGAAGTCATTGCCGAAGAAGGGGAACGCGTAACCGACGGGATTGCGGAGGCGATTGCCCGCATCAAACCGGAGACGGTTCGCATTGTCCCGTTTGTTTCCTCTGAAATTGAATACCTCTCCGCGGACGTGGAAGATAAGTTCGTGATTGCCCAGGCGAACTCACCCCTGAATAAGTATGGCGAATTTGTCCGCGGGCGGGCCTCCTCCCGTTACCAGCAGGGCTTCGATTTTGCGCGCGCAGACCGCATTGATTATATGGATGTCGCCCCGCATCAAGTGGTCGGAATCAGCGCTGCGCTGATTCCCTTTTTGGAGCATGACGATGCCAACCGCGCCCTGATGGGGTCGAACATGATGGCGCAGGCCGTCCCGTTGCTGCGCCCGGATGTGCCGCGGGTTTCCACCGGCATGGAATACAGCGCGGCGATTGACTCCGGGCAGGTGGTAGTTGCGGAAGATGATGGCGAAGTCATTTCCGTCACGGGCGACCGGATTGTAATCCGCACCGAGACGGGCGAAGAGAAGATTTACAATTTGCGGAAATACCAGCGTTCCAACCAAAGCACCTGCGTGGACCAGCGTCCGGCGGTGGTCAAGGGTGAGCGCGTCAAGCGCAACGATGTAATTGCGGATTCATCCTCCACCGTAGGCGGAAAACTGGCACTGGGGCAGAATGTTACCGTGGCATTCCTCTCCTGGGAAGGCGCCAACTTCGAGGACGCAATCGTCATCTCGGAGCGGATTGTTCAGGAGGACCGCTACACCTCCATTCACATCGAAAAGTTCGAGGTTGAGTCCCGCGATACCCGCTTGGGGCCCGAAGAAATTACGCGGGATATTCCCAACGTCGGAGAAGAAGCCATCAAGGACCTCGACGAAAACGGAATTATCCGCGTTGGGGCAGAGGTCGGCCCTAATGATATCCTGGTTGGAAAAATTTCTCCCAAAGGCGAGAAGGAACTCACCCCGGAAGAACGGCTGCTGCGTGCGATCTTCGGCGAGAAATCCCGTGACGTGAAGGATACCTCCCTGCGGATGCCGCATGGCGAGCGCGGCAAGGTGGTGGATGTCAAAGTCTTCACCCGTGAAGACAGCACCGACCTGGCCGCCGGGGTGGACACAATGGTACGGGTTTCGGTAGCCCAGCGGCGGAAACTCACCGCGGGAGACAAAATGGCTGGCCGACACGGGAACAAGGGTGTAGTCTCGATGGTGGTGCCTGTTGAGGATATGCCTTTTCTGGAAGATGGCACGCCGGTGGATATTATCCTTAACCCGACCGGGGTTCCCGGCCGCATGAACCTGGGACAGGTGCTCGAAACCCATCTGGGCTGGGCGGCAACCCGTCTCGGTTTTTATGCTGTGACCCCGGTGTTTGACGGCGCCAAGGAGTCGGAGATCGAATCTGAACTGGCGCGCGCCTGGCTGATGGACCGCGCCTGGGCTGAAATCGGTCAACGCGCCTGGGATTGGATCTCTCAGGATGAATACGATCCCGAAACCCTGGAGGACGACGACGAAGTACGCCAGCTTTACCTGGAGCAATGGCTTGGCGAAAAGGGTTATGATATTTACGAGTTGATCTCGAATTACACTTACGCCCGCAGGGCTGTAATGGGCGAATGGCTGCGTGAGAAAGGCTATGACCCGGCCGAAGTTGAATCTCTGCCGGAGTTTCAGTTCGACAGCGAGAAACGCCAGGCGCAGAATGACCGTGCAGTCGTCGTCGGGCTTCGCCTGTGGCTGGAGACTGAAGGGGTGGACGCTTCGGAAATTGCCGATGATGCGTTACGCGACCTCGCTATGAAACACACCGTTGAGACCAACCATCCTGCCCCGATTATCGGGACACAGGTTCTGCGTGACGGAAAAACCGGCGAAACTTACGACCGCCCGGTGACGGTCGGCGTGATGACCATGCTCAAACTGCACCACCTGGTTGAGGATAAAGTTCACGCCCGCTCGACCGGCCCGTACAGCCTGGTTTCACAGCAGCCGCTGGGCGGCAAGGCCCAGTTCGGTGGGCAGCGCTTCGGCGAGATGGAAGTCTGGGCACTGGAGGCCTACGGCGCGGCGTACACGCTCCAGGAGATGCTGACCGTCAAATCGGATGACGTTCAGGGACGTGTGAAAACCTACGAGGCGATTGTCAAAGGTGAACCCATTGAAGATCCCAGCATCCCGGCCTCGTTCCGCGTGCTGGTCAAAGAGTTGCAGAGCCTCGGCCTCGCAGTGGAAGCGATCACCGATACCGGTGAGGTCATCCGCTTCGGAAAGGACGAATCCCGTTCCCGCCCGGCATCTCCGAGCACGGGGCTGTTGGGGCTGGGCGGTTACGGTAAGTACTAGACGTTTTCCCCGACCCCGGTCTCCCTCCCCAAAAAGGTTACCTGCTTACTGTGCTCGCTACTCTCTTCCAATAAGTAGCAATTGCCCTGTCCAACATTGTAAATTCTATTGACGCGCGATTTTCGGCGTGGTAGAATTCCAAGCCGTTGTCTGATTGAGACGGGCAGGCCATACTCCCTGCCCCATTTCAAACCGCATAAGCATTCAGAACTATCGCCCAGAGCGGAAGTTCTGGCATTGTGGATGTAAATTACGAGGCCATCATTGTACGTTTCGATGGCCTCCGTTATTGAGTAGACGAAAAGATTTGTTTGGAGGCGAACGTGCCCACGATTAACCAACTGGTTCGAAAAGGACGCAAGTCCAAAAAGGTCAAGAGCAAGGCGCCCGCTTTGCAGTATACGTACAATTCGTACAAACAGCGCCGCATCCGGCAGCCGAAAGGCGCACCTCAGAAGCGCGGTGTGTGTACGATTGTTCGTACCACCACCCCCAAGAAGCCGAACTCGGCTTTGCGCAAAATCGCTCGTGTGCGCCTGACCAACCAGATTGAGGTCACGGCTTACATCCCTGGTGAGGGACACAGTTTGCAAGAGCACTCTGTGGTGCTGGTGCGCGGCGGTCGTGTGAAAGACCTCCCTGGTGTGCGCTACCATATCGTCCGCGGAACCCTCGATGCCACGGGTGTATCGGATCGTCAGCAGGGCCGTTCCAAATACGGGACGAAACGCCCCAAGAAGTAAAACAGTAATCGCCGGAAGCAAGCCCCCGGCGATTCTTATCGCTAAGTGAGATTGGAGAAAGTCGAATGCCGCGAAGAAACAGACCAGAACGACGGGTTCCCCCCCCGGATGTTCGCTACAACAACGTGCAGGTGCAATCCTTCATCAACCGGATTATGAAAAACGGCAAGAAGAGTGTTGCCACCCGCCTGGTTTATGATGCTTTCGATTTGATGTCCGAGCGCACCGGCAAGGATGCGCTGGAGTTGTTCCAGGCTGCCCTGAAGAACACCATGCCGATTATGGAAGTCAAGCCCCGCCGTGTGGGCGGCGCGACTTACCAGGTACCGATGGAAGTTCCCCCGTACCGGCAGTTTGCACTGGCAACCCGCTGGATTGTCGGCGCGGCTCGCGCCCGTTCGGGGAAGAGTTTCTCGGAAAAACTGGCCGCCGAACTGCTGGATGCGGCTAACAACACCGGCTCGGCAGTCCGCAAGCGTGAAGAAACGCACCGCATGGCTGAGGCCAACCGCGCTTTCTCCCACTACCGGGTTTAGCCGCGGCTTCGGCTGTTCTTTTCTCGTACCTTACAAAAGTAGAGTAAATTCTGATGGCTCGCCAATTTCCCCTGGAGCGGTATCGCAATATCGGCATTATTGCCCACATTGACGCCGGTAAGACGACAACCACCGAGCGCGTGTTGTACTACACCGGCAAAACCTACCGCCTGGGTTCCGTTGATGACGGCACCACCGTCACCGACTGGATGGAACAGGAGCGCGAGCGCGGCATCACCATCGTTTCGGCGGCGGTATCGGCGGAGTGGAAGGGGCACCTGATCAACATCATTGATACCCCCGGCCACATTGATTTTACCGCCGAAGTGCAGCGCTCGCTGCGCGTTCTGGATGGCGGCGTGGTTGTTTTCGATGCCGTGCAGGGTGTCGAACCGCAGAGCGAAACGGTCTGGCGGCAGGCCGACCGCTACGGCGTCCCCCGCATTTGCTTCGTCAACAAGATGGATCGGGTGGGCGCATCCTACGAGCGCACGATTGAGATGGTGCGCGACCGCCTGGGGGCCAGACCGCTGGCGGTGCAGGTGCCCATCGGCGAGGAATCCGATTTTGTCGGTGTGGTGGATTTGTTCACCGAACAGGCGGTTGTCTGGACGGACGAACTGGGCGCCCGCCCCGAAGAGGTGGAAACCCCGCCCGAATTGCTCGACAAGGTCGCCGAGATGCGCGAGCAGATGGTCGAGCGGATCGCCGAAACCGATGAAGCCCTGACGATCAAATACCTCGAAGGCGATGAAATTTCGGTAGACGAACTGAAATCCGCGTTGCGCCAGGCTGTCATCAAAGGGGAACTCACCCCCGTTTTTTGCGGCACCGCCTTGCGGAACAAGGGCGTGCAGCCGCTTTTGGATGCTGTTGTGGATTATCTCCCCTCCCCTCTGGAGATTCCGGCGGTTCAGGGAATACAGCCATCCACCGAAGAAATTATCGAGCGCGAGGCGGACGATTCAGCCCCCTTTAGCGCATTGGTCTTTAAAATTGTTACCGACCCCTATGTCGGACGTCTGGCTTACCTGCGGATTTACTCCGGCAAGGTGAAGCAGGGTGCGGCGGTTTACAATTCATCGAAAGGGCGCAAAGAACGTATTGGCCGCCTGATCCGGATGTATGCCGACCGCCGCGAGGACATTCCCGATGCCGCCGCAGGTGACATCGCTGCCGTTTTGGGTCTCAAGCACTCCTTCACGGGCGATACGTTGTGTGATGCCTCCAACCAGATTATTCTGGAGAATATCACCTTCCCGGAGCCGGTGATCTCGGTCGCGATTGAGCCGAAAACCCTGGCGGATCAGGATAAACTCTCCCTGGCGTTGCAGAAACTCTCCGAAGAGGATCCCACCTTCCGGGTGCGGACTGACCCCGAAACGGGGCAGACGATCATCGCCGGGATGGGCGAACTCCACCTCGAGGTTCTGATAGACCGCATGATGCGGGAGTTCAAAGTCCAGGCCCGTGTCGGACGTCCCCAGGTCGCCTATCGGGAGTCGATCACCCGCCCCGTGGAGAAGGTCGAATACCGCCATATCAAGCAGACCGGCGGACACGGCCAGTACGGGCATGTGATTTTCTCCATTGAGCCGGGTGAAAGCGGCAGCGGCATCGAGTTTGAACAGAAAATTGTCGGCGGCAAAATCCCGAAGGAGTACATCCCCGCAGTTGAGAAAGGCGTGATGGATGCTGCCGAAGCCGGGGTGCTGGCCGGGTATCCCGTGACCGATGTCAAGGTCACACTGTACGACGGCTCGTACCACGAAGTCGACTCCAGCGAGATGGCCTTCCGCACCGCCGGTGCGATGGCGTTCCGCAAGGGCCTCCAGAAAGCCGGTCCGATTTTGCAGGAGCCGGTGATGAAGGTGGAAGCGGTCGTCCCGGACGAGTTCCTGGGCGAGGTCATCGGGCAGTTGAACGCCCGCCGCGGTGAAATCCTGGGTATGGAAATGCGCCCGGGAGGCGTGCAGGCGGTACGGGCGATGGTCCCGCTGGCAGAGATGTTCGGTTACGCCACCGAGTTGCGTTCTGCAACACAAGGACGCGGCGTTTTTACGATGGAGTTCGACCACTACGCACAGGTTTCGGAGAAAGTCGCCCGCCAGATCACAACAGGCGTGGCATAAAAAGTCACATCAAGGCTGGCAAACCTGCCAGGAGCACCAGCCTGCAAGAGAGAAAAAGCAAAAGAGATCACATCAGGAGAAAGACGATGGCGAAGGAAAAATTTGTAAGGAACAAACCGCATTTGAACGTGGGGACGATGGGGCACATCGACCA
>CAZPSL010000133.1:0-2688 GCA_964589145.1 uncultured Anaerolineales bacterium | reverse complement strand
ATACGATTTGCAGTCAATGGCATCCGCTGGGGACAGGGATGGCGGTTATATGGGATGCCGATTTTACAGAAACACCGCAGCAGCACCATCCGGATTGGAAATAACTTGCAATTACGTTCCACTCCGCACGCCAATCCTCTGGGGGCAAACCGCCCAGTCATCCTGTGTACCTGGGAAGCAGGCGCCGCGCTGGAAATTGGCGAACATTTTGCTATGACCGGCGGGAGCATCGTTGCGGCCCATAAAATCCACATTGGCAATCGGGTGACGGTGGGGGCAAACTGCGTCATCAGCGATACTGATTTTCACCCCGTGCGCCCCGATGAACGGCAGCAATCCCCGCAAGCAGGGCAAAGCCAACCGATTATCATTGAAGATGATGTCTTCATCGGGATGAACTGCCTGATTTTGAAAGGCGTGCATATTGGCAAGGGAAGTACAATTGGTGCGGGCAGTGTAGTCACCCGCGACATTCCGCCGGGAGTGATCGCCGCCGGGAACCCGGCAAAGGTGCTTGAGTAGGTAAAAAATGCGCATCCTGATTATGGCACAGCACTATGCCCCGGAAGAAATCAGCGGAGCAGTGCTGGCAACCGAACTGGCAGAGGATTTGGTACAGCGCGGGCATCAGGTTACGTTTGTCACTTGCGCCCCCAATTACCCCCAGGGAATCGTCTTCGAGGGCTACAAAAACGCCTGGTATCAGGAAGAAAAGCGCAACGGGGTTCGGGTAATTCGAGTTTGGAGTTATATCGGCACATCGCGCAGTTTTCTGGCGAGAGGCTTAAACTTCGGGACTTTCAGCGTTATGGCAATTCTGGGCGGGTTGCGAACCGGGAAGGTTGACGTGCTCATGTCCTATTCGCCGCCTTTAACGCTGGGCATAGCAGCCTGGATCATACGGCTTGTGCGTAAAATCCCCTGGGTGTTGCGAATAGAAGACCTGTACCCGGACGCCGCTATCGCGGCTGGCATATTGCGAAATCGGCTGGCGATTCGTTTCTTCAAATGGCTGGAACGGTTTTTATATCGACGCGCCGACCATATTTCCGTAATTTCTCGCGGCTTTCAGAAACATCTGGCATCAGAAGGCGTTCCACCCCAAAAGATTTCCGTGATCCCTGTCTGGGCTGACCCTGATTTTGTGCATCCGGGGGAAAAAGAAAATGCGTTCCGGCAGAAGTTCCAGTTGGATGGGAAGTTCATAGCACTGTACGCAGGCACGTTAGGATACACATCTGCTCTGGAAGATGTATTGCAGGCCGCGGAACACCTTCAGCAAGAAAAAGATATTCAGTTCGTCATTGTGGGGGAGGGCGTCAGAAAGCAAGCCCTAGTACATTACAGCCAGGAGCATGAATTACAAAATGTATTGTTTTTGCCTTTTCAGCCCCGCAAGCAGTTTAGCGATATGATGGCCGCAGCCGATGTCGGTTTTGTGACGCTCAACAACGCCTCCGCATCATTCTCGCTGCCCAGTAAAACTTTCAATATCATGGCAAGTGCGCGCCCGATATTGGCTGTAACACCACCAGACAGCGAAATTGCCCATCTGGTAAAAACCTGGGAGTGCGGCATTAATGTGCCAGTTGGGCAGCCGGTACAATTAGCGCGAACTATTTTGAAAATCCGTTCATCGCTCGGCTGGCTGGAAACAGCAGGGCAAAACGGGCGCAAGGCGCTCGAACAGTATTATTCGCGGCAGCGTTGTGTTCCGCTATACGAAGCAACGCTGCAACAAGCCATTCAAGCCGCGTAACAATGTTTGGAGTTCTGAAGCATTTTCCTGCATCGTTTGCGCCCTGCCTCGCTGTCCCCCTGAAACATGATCCGTAAACTTCAGATTGCAGATTGCAATCAGGTTGCGCAATTACATCAGTCTTACCTGAACACATCCTTTTACGGCCAGCCTGGAAAAACTCTGCTTGCCCTTTACTACCGCGCAATTTGCCGGGAACAAGGGGCAACCGGCTATGTGTCCGTAAATCAGGATAACCGGATCATCGGTTTTGTGTGCGGCGTATGGGATTCACAACAGGTACGCGATGCGCTGATACGACATTCCTGGGCACCCTTGGCTTTTTGGGGTGCGATGCAAGTTCTTATCAGGCCATCCTTGCTGATGAATTTCCTCTCCCGTTATCAAGCCCCAAAAACTCCCCAAGACGCCAAACCGGAATACGAACTCCGTCCCATTGTTGTTGCTCCCGAAGCCCGCGGCAGCGGATTGGCAAACCGTCTGGTGCAAACGCTGCTTCAGGATGCCAAACAGCGGGGCTTTAGCAAAATTTGCCTTTTCACAGAACCGGATAACCTGCCTGCGAACCGTTTTTACCAGAAATTCGGGTTTGCTCTTGCCGGAGAAACAACTCGAAACGGGCAGATTTTCAGAAGATACGAATACTCCACACCAAACAACGCATGACCCCCGAAATTTTTGCCGAATGGCTGCGCCGCCGGGGACATCGGATTTTTCGCACGGAAAGCAGTTACTGGCACAGCCAGGGACCGCGCGTTTACCAGGCCTTCCCCTACCACTGGGTCATTGAACCGCAAGAGGATGAACTGCTCAATCTGCTCAAAGAGAAGAAAGCCATCGGGTTACGGTATTCAACTCCGGTGACCGCCGCGGAAGGGCAGATCAGTTATCACGCGGTTTACGAGCGGCCATCTTACGGATTTGAGAAG
>CAZPSL010000132.1:0-12338 GCA_964589145.1 uncultured Anaerolineales bacterium | reverse complement strand
CCCGTGCCATAGCGGTTGTCAAACAGGTGCTTGGTCATGGCATCGTTGACGGCAACCACAGGGAATTCCAGCGCGCCGTCGGCGGCCATTGCCTTCAGGCGGATCACGCCGGTGGTGGTCTCCTCCGTGCCGCCGATGACGTATTGCAGCATCTCGCGGCGGTCTTTGTGCAGGGTGCTGACCACGTCTGCGCCGTCATCCATGGTGATTTGCGGTTTGTGGTCAATCGCGGCGGCGATGTGCTTGTAGTAGGTCACGTTGTCTTCGCCCTTGATGGCGTGAACAGGGATTTCATCGTGCATCACCAGCGAGGCGGCAACGTCATCCTGCGTGGAGAGCGGGTTGGAAGCCACCAGCACCAGATCGGCGCCGCCGGCTTGCAGGGTGCGCGCCAGGTTGGCGGTCTCGGTGGTCACATGCAGGCAGGCCGAAATACGGATGCCTTCCAGGGGGCGTTCTTTCTTGAATCGCTCGTAAATTGAGCGCAGGACGGGCATTTCACGCTCCGCCCATTGGATGCGGCGGCGTCCGCCCTCCGCGAGTTTGGGGTCTTTGATGTCAAATTCCATTGTTACTCCGTTTTGTTGGTTGGTCGGGTAGTCAGGTAGCCGGATAGTCTGGTGGTCGGACTACCCGACTATCTGACGAATTCTGTCATCCTCAAAAACTTCCCGGAAGCGGGTGACGAACTCAGGCACGGTGTAGCGGTGTTCCTGCGTGCCCATCGCTTCCAGGCAGTAGGTGGCGGCCAGGGCACCCATTTTACCGCAGATTTCCCAATCCATGCCGCGGGAAAAGCCGGTCAGGAAACCGCCCCGGAAGGCGTCTCCGACGCCGGTGGGGTCCACGATCGCCTTCGGGGGCGCGACGGGGACGTGAATTTCCGCACCCTCCGCGTAGATGGTCGCTCCCTCGGCCCCGCGGGTGATCACCATGAAGCGCAGCCCCTCTAAAATTTCCGCTGCGCTCATCCCCGTCTTTTTGCGGATCATCCCGAATTCGTAGTCGTTCACCATCAGGGCGGAGGCGCCCTCTACTCCGGCCCGCAGGTCGTCTCCGCTCATGCGCGGGATTTGCTGGCTGGGGTCGTACAGGTAGGGGATGCCGAGTTCCAGGCACTCCTGCTGGTATTTGATCATCGCCGCCGGGTCGTTGGGGGAGATGACCACCCAGTCGGGTTTCTCGTCCAGGTCGTGGAAGGAGAGTTCGGCGGCGTGCGCCATCGCGCCGGGGTAGAAACTGGCGATTTGGGCGTTGGTTTGGTCGGTGTTGCAGAAAAACGAGGCGGTGAACACGCCGGAGATGACCTTCATCAGGCGGGTGTCCACGCCGACGGCCTCCAGGTGGGCGCGGTACTCGGAAAAATCTTCCCCGACGGTTGCCATCACGCGGGGCTGCTCGCCCAGCAGCGCCAGGGTGTAGGCGATGTTGGGGGCAATGCCGCCGCGCCGCTTGACCATGCCGTCCACCAGAAAGGAGAGGCTGAGGTTGTCCAGTTGGTCTTCAAGGATGTGTTCCCGGAACACGCCGGGGAAGGTCATCAGGTAATCGTAGGCTACGGAGCCGGTGAGGATGATGTTCATGGGGTGTTGGATGTTGCAGGTTGAAAGTTGCAGGTTGGAGGTTGAAGGTTGGGGGGGAAGAACTGTCAACTTCCGACCAGTTGTGCCAGGCTCTGCTCAAACGGCGGATACGCCACCCCGTTCTCGGTGACGATGCCGGTGACCAGACGCGCCGGGGTGATGTCGAAAGCCGGGTTGCGGGCGGATGCTCCCTCCGGGGCGACCTGCCGCCCCAGGAGCGTCAGACCGAGGACTTCGGCGGGACCGCGTTCCTCGATGGGAATCTCGTCCCCGGAGGCCAGCGACAGGTCAATGGTGGAGATGGGCACCACGGGGTAGAAGGGTACGCCGTTATCGTAAGCCGCCAGCGCGAGCATGTAGGTGCCGATTTTGTTGGCAACGTCACCGTTGGCAGCGGTGCGGTCTGAGCCGACGAAGCATTTGTTCACCTGCCCGCTGCGGAGAAAGTAACCCGCGGCGTTGTCGGTGATGATGTCGAAGGGGATGCCGTACTGGGTGAGTTCCCAGGCGGTGAGGCGGGCGCCTTGCAGCCGGGGGCGGGTCTCATCTACCAGCACATGGATGCGTTTGCCCTGTTCGTGTGCCGTGCGGATCACACCGAGGGCGGTGCCCCAGTCCACGGTGGCAAGCGCGCCGGTATTGCAGTGATGGATGACCGTGTCGCCGTCTTCAATCAGGGCTGCGCCGTGCGCCGCCATGCGCTTGTTGATCTCCACGTCTTCATCGGCGATGCGCTGCGCCTCGGCGAGGATGGCCGCGCGCAGGTCATCCACCCCGCCGGTGAGCGCAGTGGCAGCGTTCAGCACCCGCTCTACAGCCCAGGCGAGGTTGACCGCCGTCGGGCGGGCCTGCTTGAGCGTTTCGGCGGCGGATTGCAGGTCGGCGCGCAGGGCTTCGAGACGGGTCGCTTTGGATTGCTGCGCGGCGAGCGCCATCCCGAAGGCTGCCGCCGCCCCGATGGCAGGCGCGCCGCGCACCACCATCCCGGTGATGGCCTGCGCTACGGCACGGTAATCATCGTAAACGGCGATTTCAAACGCGCCGGGCAGCAGTCGCTGGTCAATCATTTGCAGTTGGTTGGTGTTGTAGTTCCATTCTACGGTACGCATAAGAACTCCTCAAAAGATGTGTGTTCGTGCTGACGTGCGGAGCATGTCAGCACGAACACACTATCCACTTTCACTCGGAAAACACACCGCCATCAACCCCAGCAGGGTGATGAAGCCGGTGACGTGGTAACTTTTGTTCACCACGGGCACGCCGGAGAGATTGTGCTCCCGCATTCGACGATAAACCTGTTCCAGGGTTTCGTTTTCCTGCATGAAAACCGGGTCGTGCATGATTCCCGCGGCGATGTGCTGGTCGGTGATTTGGATGTACCGCAGGGCTTTTTCGTATTCATCCGGGTCGTTGACATAGGCTTCAGGAATCACGGGGATCATCATCACGTCTGCCAAAACCTTGATGGGGATCACGCCCATCAGCCGCCCTTCGGCGTTGACCACGCAGGCCGCGGGCATTCCCGGATTGGCCCGCAGGCGGGCGAGGACTTCGATCAGCGGGGTGTTCATCTGCACAATGGTCGGCTTGATGTCAAGCAGCGAGACGATTTCGGAAACCGGCGTTTTGCGCTGCTCGCTCCAATCGCGGAGCGCACCCTCCCCGTAGCGGCCTTTGACGTCCTCCTCAAACCACTGGAGCAGACGGGCGGTTTTCTCTTCCATCTCGGCGGGGGCTTCCGGCTCCGCCTCGCGGACGGCCTGTTCCCATTTTTGCAGCCCCAGGACGTGCCCTCCCAGCGGAATAGTGAACAGGATGCCGCTGTGCGGGCTGTCGAACCCCTTGACAACGCGGTCCGCCTCGGCAATGGCGACCTCCAGGATTTCCGGGTCGTCAATGATGCTCATAATGGTCCGCTGGGTACTTTTGCTCTGGTCAAGCCGGTTCAGGATGTTCGTCCATCCCCGGCGGCGGGCGGATTTTTCGGTATCGTGGCCGCCCGCGCTGGGCAGGATGGTGGTTCCGGGGACGCCGACCCGTTTCCAGGCCGCCAGCAAATCCGGCAGGCGGTCTACATTGTGCAGGATCACAATCAGCAAAGTGGGTGAAGATGTCATCAGAAGCCTCTACAAAAAGCGGATTAGCAGCCAGATACTTGCCAGCGTAACGGTGATGAGCAGTGCAGGAAAACCTTTTTTCAGAAAGTACATATAACTGACCTTGTACCCGGCCCGTTCGGAAATTCCGGCGGTGACCATATTGGCGGAAGCCCCAATCAGCGAGCCGTTGCCGCCCATCGCCGAGCCTACGGACAGGCAGTAGAACAGCGCGTTGCTTTGCGCTCCGGGGATGGTCGCCGTCAGGTAGCCGACTACCGGCAGCATGGCCGCAGTAAAGGGGATATTGGCAATCACCGTGGAGAGAATCGCGCTGACCCAGATGACGGTCAGCATCGCCAGTGCCAGATTGTCGCCCACCAGTTTTCCGATGGTCTCGGCGATCAAACTGATCATGCCGACTTCCTGCACTGCGCCGACGACGATGAACAGGCTCATGAAGAAAACCAGCGTGGTCCAATCCACGGCTTCGATCATCTCGTCGATATTGGGGCGAATCCAGACCATCAGGGCGGTTGCACCCATGATGGCGGTTACCGCCGGGAGCAGATGCACATGCTCGCCGAACATGAAGAGCAGCAGCATCCCCAGACCGATCCAACCGGCTTTTTTGAGATTCTCCGGCTCGGTGATTTTACCGCGCTCGGCCAATTGTGCCATCAACACGCCGGAAGGCTGATGGGCGGCGGCCAAATCTTTGCGATAGATGATTTGTGTGTAAATCACCAGCCCCGTAAAAGCCAGCAATACCCCCGGGGTCAGATTCGCCAGGAAATCGTTGAAGGAAAGTCCGGCGTAGGAACCGATCATAATGTTGGTGGGAGTTCCAATCAGGGTGCTGATTCCCACAATGTTGGAGGCCATTACTTCGGGAATCAGCAGGGCCAGCGGGTTGATTCCCATCGCCAGGGCAATCTGAATGGAGATGGGTGTCATCAAAAGCATGGTGGTGACGTTATCCAGAAAGGCGGAGGCAACCCCGGTGATCAGCATCAACACCGGCAGCAGGATGAAAATCCGTCCGCCGGAGATGCGATAGGCAAAAAAGGCCATCCACTGAAAGATGCCGGTGCGCTCTACAACGGCAATCACTATCATCATGCCCATAATCAGGAAGATGACGTTCCAGTCGATATAACTCAGGGAGGTCGGGAAGTCGAAAATGAACAGCCCTTCAAAGATGGGACTCCCCAGGTAACTGACGAGATAGAGCAGTGAGACTCCCAGCAGTGCGGCCAGGGTGTTGTGCAGCGCGCCGGTGGCGATGAGAATGAGTACGATGATGAAGATCGCGGTGGCAATCCAGAAGGCGGGGCTGATGCGGCGTTCCAGAACGATATTGGGGAGCAGCAGTGTTCCGCCGTCTTTGAGAACCTTTACGTTTTCTCCGCTGATTGGGACGGTTTTGGTTTGAAAGTGGGCGCGTTCGATGTAGAGCGTCATCGTATCGCCGAGCACATTGTCAAGCGGCAGAACAGCGGCGGTGCCTCCGGCGGGCTTTTCCTCGATTGCGATTGTCTCCGGCAAAGTGAGGGAAAAAATTCCGTCTGCCTGGGTGGTGGTGTCGAGCAGCGTTTCCCCTTCGGGAGATAGCCGCCAGATGACATGCGCATCCTTGACGGGCTGGTTCTGCCCGTCATAAATCAGCCCGATGATGCTGGCGTGCTGGTCGGGTTCCTGGGCCTGGCCGCGTTCTCCCTGCCAGAACAGCGCGCCCGCCGCGGACAGCAGCACGGCAATGAACAGAAACAGCGTGCGGGAGGGCCTGCGCTGCTCCCTGCCTTTCCCGGCACGTGGAATGCCGGTGTGCCTGGCTTTCATCACATCGGTTCCCGGGCGAAGACGACTTTTGCGCCGCTTTCCTGCTCGATGTGGCGGGCAAACTGGTTCAATCGGTCGTGGGTGAAAACATCGGCGGTTTCGTCTTCCCCGCGGGGGCGGCCCAGGATCACGTAGTCAGCCTTCAAGGAACGGCAAAGTTCAATGATTTCTGCGCTCACATTGCCCTGGCGAACCACGCACGCCGCGTGAACTCCCTTGTCGGTGGCTTGCGCCTGAGCGCTCAGCAGGATGAACTCCCCCATCTGGTGCATCTCCTGGGCGACAACTTTGATGCGGCTGGTGGAAGTATGGCTGAGGAAATCGAGATTGACCACGTACAGGAAGTAGATGGTTTGCCCGGTTTCCTCTGCCAGGGCGATGGATTTTTGAATGGTGGGCTGGCTGTCAGGCCCGCCGCGGACCGCGCAAACAATCCCGGACATTGAAAGGTATCTCCCTTCCCGGTTTTTTCGCTAAGCGACCACCGGATGCTAATTTTCTGGAATGAGGAACTGTACCACGACCCATCCGTCGCGGGTATCGGGCATTTCGATTTTTCGCCAGGTGTAGCCATCTACCTCGCGGGTGTCATCGAACAGGTATACCCGCGTTCCCTCCGAGAGCACCTCAATGACGGGGCTGCCCAGCCCCGGTTTGGTGCGCACATTTGCACCTGCTCCGCCGGTGTTGCCGATCAGTGCAGTGGGCAGCACAGCCGAGGGTGTGGGGGTAGGGCCGGCGGGGGTTTCCGTCGCGGGGGGGATGGTTGGTGTGTCGGGCGTCTCCCCGGGGAGCGCGGTCAGGGGAACGGCAGCGCTCCCGGCGGGGAGCGGCGGCGCGGGGGTGGGGGAAAAACCCCCTAAAGCCGGGTAAAGGATGCCGCAAACCGACATTACTGCCACCAGGCTGAACGCTATCAGAATCGTCAGCGAGGCGCGCACCCGCCGCTGCTGGCTGGCAATGTGGGCGTGCTCCAGCAGCATCATTCCCTGGTAGTGCGTGAAGTACTGCAAACTGACCAGCACTCCCACCAGGGAGAGGATCAGGATGCCCAAACTGACGATGGGGAGAAGCATCATGGGGGACGAAAGCCCTCGCGATGGACGCGCTACGGCGAGGGGGTGGCCGTCGGAGTCTCAGCCGGGGCTTCGCCGCTGCCGGGAGATTCGGCTGTCATTGGTTCCGCAGGCAGGCCGTTGAACAGCAGATGCCAGGCGTTTTCCAGTTTGTCGGCGGCTGTGAGCGGGGAGGCCGGGAGCGATTCCAGCGCGTGGTCCAAAGCGGTAAGAATTTCATCCACATAAGCGGCCTGGAAATCCAGCAAATCGGATTGTTGTTCGGTCAGGAGCGCGCGGGCGGCCGCGATATCGCTGCCTGCCAGGGAGGTGTTGCCCTGCACCAGGTTGAACCGGGCGCGGGTCAACAGTTCCATGGCTTGCAGAAAAACGATCTGCTGCTGCATGGCGGTGAGTTGTGTTTCGCTGCTTGCCATCCAGGCATCTGCTATTGACAAACTTTGGCTGTAGACATCAATAGTTGATGACAGAACTGTGACCTGATCTTCGATACTGCTGAAATCGTTCCGGATGGTTTCCAGATCGGTGTAGAGGGCATCGATTTGTGTTTGCATATCCTGCACAGTATCCTGGACAGATTGCTGTGCTTCGACGGCAGCCTGCTGTTCGGTGAGCAGGTCATCTTGCTCTGTGAGGCGGTGCTCCAGGCTGGCGATTGCTTCTTTGTGGGTATCTCCCTGGATTTCCAGGGTATCTACTTGTGCCTGAAGATCGGCCAACTGCACCGAGAAAGATTGCTCCATTTGGGTCTGCTGCATTTCCAGCGCGGTAATGCGGGATGCCTGCTCCTGGCTGATGCGGACGTATTCCCCGACCATCCAGGAAATGCCGTAATACACGCCGACACCGATCACAATACCGATGATCAGCGCCAGGGCAAGCCGCACCAGAAAGCGGACGCCGCGCACCAGGCAGGAATCTCGTTTGGGCTCGGGGGGGGTGTTTTCAGTCATGGGTTACTCCTGGGGTTCGGTGTACAGGCTGCTCAACAGGTCGTACAGCCCTTGCAGAAAGTTGTCGAAGCGGCTGGTTTGTGTTTGCAGGGCTTCGATTTGTTCGTTGCCCGCCTGGATTTCAGCGGTGAGTTCATCGTACTGTGCCTGGGTGCTGGTGAGATCGGACTGGAGCGCGGCGATCTCGTCCTCAATTGTGTTCACCTGCCCGCTGAGGGATTCCAGGTTGTCAATGCGGGTGCGCAGCCCGTCCAGGTCGGCTTCGAGAATGGCGGCTTGCTCGCTCAACCCGTTGAGCGTGTTCTGCAATTCGGCGACCTGCTGCGGAGAGGCGTAGGTCAACCGCCCGCGGTTGACGCCGGAGAGGACGCCCAGCGTGATGACGACTGCGAGGATCATCGCCAGCAGACTGCCGAGGAACACCATCCCCCACGCCTTGCTGCTGGAGATGTAGTGCTGCTCGTCCTTCGCCGGTGCGGGAGCGGGTTCAGCAGGTTCGGACTGCGCCTTGGCTTCTTCCGTGTCCTCGTCCTCCGCAGCGGGTTCTTCCGCATCATCCTCAACGGGCTCATCGGTTGCTGCCTCGTCATCGTCTCCTTCGGTGGGCTCAGCGGATTCCGCGTCTTTAGATGCGAGTTCATCTTCCTCCGCCGCGGCAACTTCGGCAAGATCGGCTTCCGCTTCGGCATCTGCCATCCGTTCATCCGTTCCCTCATCCGTTGCTGCATCCGCTAATCCGCTATTGTCCGTTGCCCCATCCGACATCCGTTTATCCGCTTCCTCACCCGTTGCCACATCCGCTAATCCGCTATTGTCCGTTGCTCCATCCGACATCCGTTTATCCGCTTCCTCATCCGTTGCTGCATCCGCTAATCCGTTCTCGAATCCGTTGCTGCCAACCGTCACCTGCGGGCGCAGCCGTTCGACATCCTTCTCGCTGATGCCGCGTACACGGATCAGGTCATCCACACTTTCAAAGGGCCGCGCCTCGATGATGCGCTGTGCCAGCCGCGGCCCGACGCCGGTCAGTTGGGTCAGGGCTTCCTTATCAGCAAGGTTGAGATCAATTTTCTGCATATTTTCGTCCATAGCGTCCTCCTTTGGGGGGTAGGCGGGGTGCAGGGAACAGGTGATCAGGTGAGCAGGGATCAGGTAATCAGGTAAGTCCCAATCCCTTGCACACTTGCGAACCTGCAAACTTGCAGACCTGCACACCTGCCGCACCTGCACGCCGCACTCGTTTGACAGTTACTTCACCCTCGATTATAGTCGCAAACGATGAAAAATGCCCGCCCGATTTTGATTTTGTTTGCCCTCGCCGCTTTGCTGGTTGCGTGCAGTTTGCGCCGCGGGGCGGATTCGCCCGCGGAGGCCCCCGCTGCCTCTCCGGTTTCCCCTGCTCCCACACTCTCCGCGCCCCCCTCTCCCACACCACCGCCGCCGGTTCCCGTCCCCGCGGCCCGTGTCGAAGCCGGTGACAGCGCCTTCTTCAACGGTGATTGGGAGGCAGCCCGCAAGGAATACGAGTTCGCCCTCGAAAACCACCCTGACCCCGAAGTACAGTCCGCCGCGTTGCTGGGGCTGGGGCGCACCTACTCCGAGACGGGCGATTACGCCGCTGCGCTGGACGCGCTGCGCCGCATCCCCGCCGAATTTCCGGATTCGCCGCACCTGCCCGATGCCTACGTCGCCCTGGCGCACGCCTACGAGGCACTCGACCGCTTCGCCGAATCCGCCGATGCCTATCAGCGGTACCTCACCCTGCGCCCCGGCCTGGTTGACTCCTACGTCCACGAGTGGCGCGGCGACGCCCTGCTCAACGCCGGGGTTTACACCGCCGCCATTGCCGCTTACCAGACCGCGATGGCTTTCCCCCGCCTGGACGATACCCTCTCCCTGGAAATCAAAATCGGCAACAGTTACTACACCCTCGGCGATTACCCCACCGCCGCCGTGGTTTACAGCGACGTTTACACCCGCACCACCAGTGATTACACCAAAGCCAGCATGGATTACATGCTTGGCCTGACTTACACCGCCCTCGGCGAGCACGAGAAGGCGCACGCTGCCTACACCGACGCAGTGGAGAACTACCCGTTTTCTTACGACAGTTACCTCTCGCTGGTGGAACTGGTCAACGCCGGGTACACGGGCAGCGAGTTCGACCGCGGCATTGTGGATTACTACGCCGGGCATTACAGCATGGCAATCGCCGCCTTCGACCGTTATCTGCAAGCCCCCGGCAACTACGCGGGTACCGCAATCTATTACAAGGGGCTGGCTTACCGCGCCCTCAACGATCCGCTTTCTGCCATTGCTGCCTGGGATAAACTGATTACCGCTTACCCGGACGACGACGCCTGGGAGGATGCCTGGGAACAGAAGGGCTACACCCAGTGGGCGTACCTTGACCAGTACGATTTGGCGGAGCAGACTTTTCTGGCTTTTGTGGATGCTGATCCCTACAACGCCCGCGCCGATGAGTTTTTGTTCGATGCCGCGCAGGTGGCGGAGCGTGCCGGAAACCTGGGGCGGGCTGCCGACCTCTGGATGCGGTTCCCCGCCGAATTTCCGAACTCGAACCTCCGCCCCAGGGCGGTGTTCCTCGCCGGAATCAGCCGCTACCGAAGGGGCGAGTACGCCCAGGCGTTGAGCATCTTCCAGCAGGCGCTCAACGCTCCCGGCGATCATCCCGCGCTCTATTTCTGGATCGGCAAAACCAACCAGGCCCTGGGCGAAGCCGATGCAGCGGCAATCGCCTGGCAGCAGGCGGTCTCTCTGGACCCTACCGGCTATTACAGCGAGCGCGCCCGCGAGATGCTGCTGGAGCGTGCGCCGTTCACTCCGCCGCTGATGTACGACCTGGGCTTTGACCTTGCCCTGGAGCGCGCCGACGCCGAAGCGTGGATGCGGCAGGTGTTCGCCATCTCCCCTGATGCTGACCTCACCAGCCTGGGGGCGCTCGCTGCCGACCCCCGTCTGATCCGCGGCACGGAACTGTGGAACCTGGGCGAATACGACATGGCCCGCGCCGAGTTTGAAGACCTGCGCATCGCCCTCATGGACAGCCCCGCCGACAATTACCGCCTGACCAACTACCTGCTCGGCCTGGGGCTGTACCGCCCGGCGATTTTCTCCGCCCGGCAGGTGCTCAACCTGCACGGCATGGATGACGCTGCCACGCTCACCGCGCCCGCCTATTTCAGCCACGTGCGCTTTGGCACCTACTACCGCGACCTGATTGTACCCATCGCCGAAGCCTACGACCTGCACCCGCTGTTCCTGTTCAGCGTGGTGCGGCAGGAGAGTTTGTTCGAGGGTTTTGTGCGCTCCGATGCCGGAGCGCGCGGCCTGATGCAGATCATCCCATCCACGGGGCAGAGCATCGCCGCCCAAACCGGCTGGCCCCCCGGTTACACCGATGAGGACCTTTACCGCCCGAAGGTCAGCCTGACTTTTGGGGCGCACTACCTCGCCGCCCAGCGGGATTACTTCGACGGGCAACTTTACCCCGCTCTGGCGGCCTACAACGCCGGCCCCGGCAACGCATCCATCTGGTGGGATTTGGCGGGCGGCGACCCTGACCTGTTTCTGGAAATCATCCGCTATGGCGAAACCCGCGACTACATCCGCGGCATCTACGAGATTTTTGCCATTTACCGGCGGCTCTACGACCGCACGCCGTAAACCTGGGGATGGGTGTGGTTGTCGGGTGTGTGCGGCGCACGCACACCGAAGAGTCTATAGAGGTTGTTATGCACTTACTATGGTGCAGGCAGCAGAAAACCTGCTGTCTCCCCATCCCCCCTGTGTCCCTCCTCACCCTTCGGGCAGGCTGCGCACCCCCCAGGGAAGGGGGGAGCAATCGCTAAGTGGTGTATTTTCGGGCACGAAGTGCCCGAAAATACACCACAGGGTGATTCCCCTCCCCCTGAGGGGGAGGGGCTGGGGGTGGGGGGAATCACTATCTTTCTACAACATTTGCTTGCATCCCACTTTTGCTGCAACACAGGGAAAAGTGGTGTTATAATTTCCCTGTAGCCGGAGGTTCAATCGCCGGCGTTACCGCAACATTGGCAGAATTTTATATTTCGAGGAGAGACTGATGGATATTGGTAAAGCATTTACGTTTGTCATGGATGATGATCGCTGGGTAAGCAAGATTGGCATTGGCGCACTCGTTTCTTTGCTCAGTTTTTTGATCATCCCTATCCCCCTGTTGTGGGGTTATATGGTTGGAGTTACTCGCAATGTCAAAGATGGCGTGCTCGATCCAATGCCCGAATGGGATGATTTGGGGAAGTTGTTCATGGACGGGTTAGCCATCATTGGGGCGCAACTGATTTATACAATGCCTTTCTGGTTTTTGACCTGCATTGCCGGTTTTGGCATTGTAGGGTTTGGCAGTCTTGCTGATACCAGTGAAGACGTTGCGATTGCCGGTTTGCTTTCTACGTTCGGATTTGCAATCTGCCTGACCGTTCTTTGGTTTGTGGCGTTGCTTTTTATCAGCCCTGCTATTGTTATCCAGTACGTGAGAACGGATAGTTTTGGCGCTCTCTTTCGCTTTGGGGAGATTTTCTCCATTGCCCGGCAGAATATTGTCAACATTCTGCTGATTATGCTGACGCTTTTTGGTGTTGCAGTTGTGCTCAACATCGTATTGAGTATCGTAGGGCTGATTCCGTGCATTGGATGGATTGCTGTATTGATTATCGGAGTTGCCGCCGGCCCCTACATCACTGTGGTTACCGGCCATCTTTACGGGCAAATTGCGGATTAGGCGAA
>CAZPSL010000131.1:0-3868 GCA_964589145.1 uncultured Anaerolineales bacterium | reverse complement strand
TGTAGAAATCGGGCAGTCTATGGGAACTGCTTCCTTTCCCCCCCCCCCCCCCCCCCCCCCCGCCGGGGGGGGGGGGGGGGGGGGGGGCACCCGCCGGCCCCACCCTTTTCCTGCCCCCCCCCGGCGGGGGGAGGGTTGGGTGGGGGGAACACCGGCGTTCTACATCTTATGCCTGCGCCCTTCGGATGGGGTCTTAGCGAAAAGCGCAAGACACGGGTAAAATAGACCCCCGGATGACGAGACAGTGACCGCTTCCTACGCAACGGTTTGAAAACGCCGTCCCATGAAGACTGAAATCATCTCCGTTTCCCAGCCCTCTGCCATCCGTCACGCGTTGGACGTGCTGCGTAACGGCGGGTTGGTGGCCTTCCCGACCGATACGGTGTACGGGTTGGCCGCGCCGGTTGACAACGCGGAAAGCATCGAGCGGCTGTACACGGTCAAGGGGCGCACCAATACCAAAGCGATTGCCGTTCTTCTGGGGGATGCCGCAGATTTGGAGAAAGTGGTTGTTTCCCCCTCGCAGAGGGCACATCGCCTCGCTGATGCGTTCTGGCCCGGCCCGCTCACCCTGGTTCTGCCGCGCCACCCCGATTTGCCGGACATCCTCTCCCCGCTGCCGACGGTCGGTGTTCGTATTCCCGATCATCCCGCCGCCCTGGCATTGCTGCGGGCGGCGGGGCCGCTGGCGGTCACCTCTGCCAACCGCTCCGGCGGCGAGAACGCGCTGACTGCCGAGCAGGTCCGCGCCCAACTGAAAGGGCGCATCCATTTGATTTTGGACGGCGGCGCTACCCCCGGCGGCGTCCCCTCCACCGTTGTGGACTGCACCGGCGGAGTGCCCAAAATCCTGCGCGAGGGGCCAATCACGCTGGATGAGATTTTGGAAGCAGCAAGGCGGTAAACACCGGTTCTGCCGGACGCTGCCGTACCCGCTGCGATGACTGAATCTGGAAAAATCCGCAAATTGTGAAGGTCTGGAAATCACTGGGCGTAACAGGTATCGATCCGAGCAAACACAAATGTTGATACAGATAAATTGCTGCGATGTGTTCTCCCCATCCCTCCGCCCCTCCTTTCTCAGGGAAGGGGGAAAACGTGATGTGGTGCCATTGTCGGCGCACTTTGTGCGCCGACAATGGCACCTTTTTCGATTCCCCTCCCCCGCTGGGGGAGGGGTTGGGGTGGGGGAAAACAAAACCGCCGTAATATGCCAAAGTACATCCGGCCTGCTGCGGAAGATTTTTTGATAGGGTCTAATGACATCCATCAACCAGCCGACCATCAGCACCAGCGGCGTGGTGCGACCGACTCTGGTGGAAGTGAATCTCACCCGTTTGGCGGAGAACTTCCGCGCCATCCGGCGGCGGGTTGCGCCTGCGAAGGTGATGCCCATCCTGAAAGCCAACGCCTACGGGCACGGGCTGGTGGAGGTCGCCCGCCTGATGGAGAGTCTCGGTGCCGACTACCTGGGCGTGGCAGTGCTGGAGGAAGGTCTGCTGCTGCGGGAAGCGGGCATCTCCACGCCGATTTTGGTGCTGGGCGGCATTCTGGGCAACCAGTTGCCGCACTTCATCCGCCACCATCTCACCATCACCGCCTCCTCGGTGGAAAAACTCTGCCACGTAGATGAAGCCGCCGCCGCGCTGGGGATGCGGGCGAAAGTCCACCTGAAAATTGATACCGGCATGGAGCGCATCGGCGTTCACTACTACAGCGCCGAAACCCTGCTGAAAACCGCCCTGCGCTGCCGACATCTGGAGGTCGAGGGGATTTTCTCGCACTTCGCCAATTCCGATGCCGCCGACCTCACACACGCCCGTTTGCAGTTGGAACGCTTCGAGGAGGTTCTGTCCTTTTACGAGAAGCGGTCGCTGCCCCCGCCGCGCCTGCGGCATATCGCCAACTCCGGGGCGATTCTGCAACTCCCGGAGGCGACCTTCGACCTGGTGAGACCGGGGCTGCTGCTCTATGGGGTTTATCCCTCCCCCGAAGTGGCGCGCACCGTCCCCGTCCGGCCCGCACTGACCTGGAAATCGCGGGTGGTCTATTTCAAGGTCATCCAGCCGGGGCATCCCGTGGGGTACGGATCCACCTGGGAGAGCGACCATCCCGTGCGGGCGGTGACCGTCCCCGTCGGGTACGGGGATGGCTACTTCCGCAGCATGTCGCATCGGGCGCAGGTCATCATCCGGGGGCAGAAATTCCCAGTAGTGGGGCGTATCTCGATGGATCAGATCGTGGTCAACATCGAGCAGGCGAGCGCCTACAACGATGACGAGGTGATCCTGATCGGGGAGATGGGCGGCGAGCGCATCACCGCGGAAGACCTGGCGGAATGGGCTGGCACCATCCCCTACGAGATTTTGACCAATATCAACACCCGTGTGCCGCGGGTTTACCCCGCGATCGTTCTCTGACATTTTTGCAAAAGACCATGATTCTCACTGCTGACCGCATCTACACCCTCGACCCGCAGCGCCCGACTGTGGAAGCCCTGGTCATCGTTGACGGGGAAATTATCGCCGCAGGGGAGACCGAAAGGCTGCGAAGGGAATTTTCCTGCCATTGGCGTGAGCACGTTGACGGGGCAGTGATCCCCGGCCTGACGGACGCGCACCTCCATTTGCAGCAGTACGCGCTCAACCTGCAAAAGGTGGATTGCGAAACCCCCACCCTGCGCGCCTGCCTGGAGCGCATCGCCGCCCGTGCCGCGCAAACGCCCTCCGGCGCGTGGCTCCTCGGCCACGGCTGGAACCAGAACCTTTGGCCGGATGCCCCGCCCGGCGGCTTCCCCGCCGCTGCTGACCTGGACGCAGTCGCCCCCCGCAACCCGGTTTACCTGACCGCCAAATCCCTGCACGCGGCCTGGGCCAGCAGCGCTGCCCTGCGGGAAGCGGGCATCACCGCCCAAACCCCCGACCCGGCGGGAGGGCGCATCACCCGCGATGAACACGGCGCGCCCACCGGCATCCTCTTCGAGAACGCGATGCCCCTGGTGAGCCGCGCCATTCCCGCGCCGGGCACGGATGAGATCGCCGCTGCGCTCCGCCGGGCGCAGGAAACGCTCTGGGAGATGGGCATCACCGGCGTCCACGATTTTGACCGGCAGGATTGTTTCACCGCGCTGCAAAGCCTCCACGCCGCGGGGGAACTGCGCCTGCGCGTTCTCAAAAGTCTGCCCATCGAGGCGATGGAACATGCCATTGCTCTGGGGCTGCGCTCCGGCTTCGGGGATGATTTTCTGCGCATCGGGGGACTCAAAGCCTTCGCAGACGGCGCGCTCGGCCCGCACACCGCGGCGATGCTCGCCCCTTACGAAAACGAACCCGGCAACCGCGGGATGCTCCTGCTGGATGCCGAAGAACTGGTCGAACTGGGGCGGCGGGCGGTCGCCAACGGGTTGAGCCTCGCCGTCCACGCCATCGGCGACCGGGCAAACCACGAGGTGTTGAACGCCTTTGAGCGGCTGCTCAAGGACCGGGGACGGAGGACGGGGGACGGGGCGCAATCTCCAACTGCCAGTCGCCCGTCTTCGCTGCGTCACCGCATCGAGCACGTCCAACTCATCCACCCCGAAGACGCGCCGCGGCTGGCGCGGCTGGGCATCGCCGCCTCCATGCAGCCGATTCACGCTGTTTCCGATATGCAAATGGCGGATGATTTCTGGGGGGAGCGCGCCGCCAACGCTTACGGCTGGCGCACGCAGTTGGAACACGGCGCGGTGCTGGCTTTCGGGTCGGATGCGCCGGTGGAATCGCCGAACCCCTTTTGGGGGCTGCACGCCGCGGTCACCCGTCAGCGGGCGGATGGAACCCCCAAGGGCGGCTGGTATCCCGAACAGCGGTTGAGCCGCCGCGAAGCCCTG
>CAZPSL010000130.1:0-9118 GCA_964589145.1 uncultured Anaerolineales bacterium | reverse complement strand
CCGCAGGCGGTCAGTGCAAGGCTGAGAACAAGCAGCAAACCAAGGATCAGGAACAAACTTTTCTTCATCTTTTTCTCTCCTTTGTGATTTGATTTTTCTGCCCGCAGGCTGCCGCCACGGGGGGACGGAGTTCAAATTCCCCGTGGTGCAGCCGTTGGTCAGTTTTGGACTGAGATCATCGTCATCGCTTTGAGCGGAGGGCGGAGCCTGCGAAGCCCGCAGTCGAAACGCAGTGGAGCCGTTTTGCGCTTCGACTGCGCTCCCGCTGGTCGCTCCGCTCTGCGCGATGTTCTAGAACATATCCATTTTCTTGTCGCCGTCTCCGCCGCGCTGGAGGACGAGCGAGATGGTCACCAGCAGCAGGGAGAACGCCAGCATCATGCTGGAGACGGCGTTGATCTTGGGGGTGACGCCCTTTTTGATCATGCTGAAGACGCGCACCGGCAGGGTGTTGAACCCGGCGCCGCTGGTGAAAAAGGTGATCACGAAATCGTCCAGCGAGAGGGTGAAGGCCAGCAGCGCGCCGCCGATGATGCCGGGCATCATGCGCGGCAGGGTGACTTTGCGGAAGGTCTGCCAGGCGTTGGCGTACAGGTCTTCGGCGGCCTCCTCGAGGGTGCGGTCCATCTGGGCCAGGCGGGCGCGTACCACCACGGCAACAAAGGCGATGTTGAAAGCCACGTGCCCGATGATGACCGAATACGGCACCGAGAGCGTGACTCCGAAGAGCGAAATTTTCCACACGTTGAAGCCGATGCCGCTGAAGTTGAAAAACAGCAGCAGCATGATCGCCATGGCGATGTCGGGGATGACGATGGGCAGGTAGAGCACCGAATCCATCATCAGTTTGCCGCGGAAGGTGTAACGCTCCATCGCCAGGGCGGCGAGCGTGCCGAAGACGGTAGCGATCACCGTCGAAACCACCGCCACGAAGAGGCTGTTCCACAACGAGAGGATGATGCGGCTGTCAGCGGCCATCTCGCCGTACCAGCGGGTGGTGAACCCGGTCCACTGCGCCGTGGAACGCGAATCGTTGAACGAGAAGACCACCAGCACGATGATCGGCGTGTAGAGAAACAGGTAGCCGATGACGGCATAGAAGGTCAGTCCGCTGTTCGCCAGCCAGTGCCTGAAGCGGGAAAAGCGGCTTTCCTGATGGGCGGGGAGGAGGGTGGTTTCGGTCATAAGGTTTCGCAAAATCGTGATCTGGGAAATGCCATCACAGCGCCTTGCGGTCTTCTGCGCTGCTGGAACGGAAGTAAATCAGCGTGGCGATGAGCATGAAGGCCATCATCAGCATGGAGAGCGCCGAGCCGAAGGGCCAGTCGTGCGCGGCGAGGAACTGGTTGCTGATGATGTTGCCGATCATCAGGGTTTTGCCGCCGCCCAGGATAGCGGGAGTCACGAACGCGCCCAGAGAGGGGATGAAGACCAGCATCGCACCGGCGACCACCCCCGGAAGCGAGAGCGGCCAGATCACCCGTCGAAACACCTTCGAGCCGGGGGCGTACAAATCTCCGGCGGCCTCCACAAGGCTGTGATCCAGCCGCTCCAGGGCGGCGTAGATCGGCAAAATCATGTCGGGCAGCCAGCCGTAAACCAGTCCGAGTACGATGGCAAAGGTGTTGCCGAAGAGCGGCAGCGGCTCGTCAATGATGCCCAGGTTCATCAGGGTGACGTTGATCAGCCCGGTGTTGGTGCGCAGCAGCGTCAGCCAGGCGTAGGTGCGGATGAGAAAGTTCGTCCAGAAGGGGATCATCAGCGCCAGCAGAAGGGTGCCGCGCAGTTTCGGCGGGCGGGTGGCGATGTAGTAGGCCAGCGGGTAACCCAAAATCAGGGTGATCAGCGTGGTGAGGGCGGCAATCCAGGCGGAGTTCAGGAAGGTCTTGAAGTACAGCATGTCGAAGACCCGCCGGAAGTTGTCCAGCGTGAATTCCCAGACCACGCCGCCGTAGGTGCCGCGCTCCAGAAAACTGTAAACCAGCACAATCCCCAGCGGGGCAATGAAAAAGATGAACAGCCACGCCCCGGAGGGGATCAGCAGAAGCCAGGCGTTGAGTTGGGGGTGTTTGCGGAGGAATTTTTGCATTTCAGGTGTTCCAGTGTCAGGTGTTCCGGTGGCAGGCGTTTCACCGCCCGTCATCTGTCATTCGCTATCTGCCATCCGCTTCACCGTTTGAAGAGCCGCGCCTGCGCGCTGTCCCAGAAGACTGCGACCGGAGTGCCGACGCCCAGGTGGCTGCCACCGGTCTGGATGTTCTGCTGGCGCACCTTGAGTTTGGCATCGTCTGTCAGGCGGACGATGTAATGCGTGTCGGTGCCGATGTAAACCGACTGCTCGATGGTGCCGCTGACGCTGCACAGGTCGCCTGCGGGCGGGGTCTGCGCTTTGGGGTGAATGTGCAACTTCTCAGGACGGATGGAGAGCACCGCCGGGTCGCCGGCGTGCAGGTCATCCGCCGCCCAGCCGGCCCGCAGGATGTCGCCGTTCTCGATTCCCAGCCCCAGTTTGCCCTCCCGCTGGCGCGCCGTGCCGCGGATGAAATTGGTCTCGCCGATGAAATCGGCCACAAACAGGTGGGTGGGACGCTCGTAAATCTCCTCCGGCTCGCCGAGTTGCAGCACCTCGCCCAGGTTCATCACCGCGATGCGGTCGGACATGGTGATGGCTTCCTCCTGGTCGTGGGTGACGTAGATGAAGGTGATGCCGACCCGCTCCTGGATGGCCTTGAGTTCCAGTTGCATGTCTTTGCGCAGTTTCAGGTCAAGCGCGCCGAGCGGTTCGTCCAGCAGAAGCACCTTCGGCTGGTTGATCAGCGCCCGCGCCAGCGCGATGCGCTGCTGCTGCCCGCCGGAGAGTTGTTTGGGCTTGCGGCTGCCCATGCCGGGCAGTTGCACCAGTTCCAGCATTTCGGCAACCCGCCGCTTGATTTCGTCCTTGGGGAATTTGCGCATTTCCAGCCCGAAAGCAATGTTCTCGGCGATGGTCATGTGCGGAAAGAGGGCGTAATTCTGGAAAACCGTGTTGACAGGCCGCTGATAGGGAGGCTTGAACCCCTGCGGTTCGCCGCCGATGAACACTTCGCCCGAGGTGGGCATCTCGAACCCGCCAATCATCCGCAGCGTGGTGGTTTTTCCGCACCCGCTGGGCCCCAGCAGGGAGAAGAACTCCCCGTCCCGGATTTTCAGGCTGATGCTGTTTACCGCGGTCACCTCCCCGAATTTTTTGGTGACCTGGCGAAGTTCAACGGCGAAACTTTCGGTCATTCAGATTCTCCTTCGATAGCGAAGACCCTGGCAGTGTTTGTTTTCTTAACGACTGGCAGTCCTGGCAGGACTGCCAGTCGGGCGCCCAACTCAGGAAAACGGGTACATCCGCAAAATCCGTCTCTCATCTCCGGCTTCACTCGTTCACCATCGGGCGGGCACCATACGCCATCTTGTAGGTTTGCAGCGTGAGAAAAGTCTGCGTGCTGTTCACCCCGGGGACCTGATGCAGTTTTTTGTTGAGAAACTGCACCAGATCGGCGCGGTCCTTGCAGAGCACCTCCACAATCAGGTCAAACAGCCCGGAAACCATAATCAGGTAACTGACCTCCGGGAAGGTGGCGATTTGCTTGGCGGCGGCTTCCAGTTGCGGCGGATCGACCGAAACCCCGATGATCGCCGGTGCGTCGAACCCCAGCCGACCGGGGTCAATCAGCCCCACGATCTGGATCACCTGACTTTCAGTCAGCCGCGCCACGCGCTTGCGCACCGTCCCCTCCGAAATCCGGAGTTGCTTGGCGATCTCGGTGTATGGGCAGCGGCCATCACGCTGTAAAATTTCAATGATTTCCCTGTCAATCCTGTCAAGTTCCATGGTGCGATTTCCTTGTTTGCGGGGTGAGTATAGCACATTTTTCGTACCAAATCAAGGTTCTATCTTGCTTTCTCGTCAAAAAGCGGTGTATAATTGACGTTGTTCGTATCGGATGCCGGGTATCAGGTATCAGGGATTGGGGATTGGGCATCTTTCCACCCTCCACTCTTCTCGCTCACCCTCAACCCTCAACCTTCAACCTTCAACCTTCTAACTTTCAACTTTCAACTTTCAACTTTCAACCTCTCACCTTCCCAGGAGTTCCCCATGAGCAATCCTCAAAAACTGCGCAACTACATCAACGGCAAATGGCAGACCCCGCAGGGCGCCGAAACTCTGCCCGTGATCAACCCCGCCACCGCGGAAACGCTGGCGACCGTCCCGCTCACCCCGCCGGATGAAGTCGGGAGAGCCGTCCAGGCCGCGGCGGAGGCCTTCTCCGGCTGGCGGCACACCCCTGCGGAAGACCGCATCCAGTACCTGTTCCGCCTCAAGGCCCTGCTGGACGCCCACATTGACGAACTCTCGCGCATCATCACGCTGGAGAACGGCAAAACCTTCAAGGAATCCAAAGGCGAGATGAAGCGTGCCATCGAAAACGTGGAGGTCGCCTGCGGTATCCCCACGATGATGCAGGGCGGCACCTCGGAGGACATCGCCCGCGGCATTGACGAGTACATGTTCCGCCAGCCCCTGGGCGTGACGGCGATCATCGCCCCCTTTAACTTCCCCGGCATGATTCCCTTCTGGTTCCTGCCTTACGCGGTGGCGACCGGCAACACCTGCATCGTCAAGCCCTCCGAGCGCACGCCGATGACCATGCAGCGCGTGATGGATCTGGTTGAAGAAGCCGGATTCCCGAAAGGAGTGGTCAACCTGGTGAATGGCGCAGCCGATACCGTCAACGCCCTGCTCGACCACCCGCAGGTGAAAGCCGTCAGTTTTGTCGGTTCCACGCCCGTAGCGCGCCACGTTTATTCCCGCGCCGCGCAGAACGGCAAGCGCGTCCAGGCGCAGGGCGGCGCGAAGAACCCCACCATCGTGATGCCCGACGCCGATATGGAGATGACCATCCGCATTCTGGCCGACAGCGCCTTCGGCAACGCCGGTCAGCGCTGCCTGGCGACCGCGCTTGTGCTCACGGTGGGCGAGGCGCACGACCGCTTTGCCGAAGGGATTGTGGAAGCCGCCCGGAAACGGGTGGTCGGCTTCGGGCTGGATGAGGGCGTCCAGATGGGGCCGGTGATCTCCCCAAAGAGCAAGGCCCGCATTGAGGGCCTGATCCAAACCGGGGTGGACGAGGGCGCCAAAATCCTGCTCGACGGGCGGGGGGCGGAAATCCCCGGACTGGATGGCTACTTCCTGCGCCCGACGGTACTCGACAACGTCCAGCCCGGCACCACCCTGTTCGAGACCGAGGTGTTCGGCCCCGTGCTGGGGCTGCTGCATGTCGAGCATCTGGAAGAGGCCATCGAGATCATCAACGCCCAGCAGTACGGTAATATGTCCTGCATCTTCACCAGCAGCGGGGCGGCGGCGCGCAAATTCCGCTACGAGGTGCTTTCCGGCAACGTGGGTATCAACATCGGCGTGGCTGCGCCGATGGCGTTCTACCCCTTCAGCGGCTGGCGGGACAGTTTCTTCGGCTCGCTGCACGCACAGGGCAGGCACGCCATCGAGTTCTACACCCAGACCAAGGTGGTCATCGAGCGGTGGCTGAAGGAATGGTCACGCCAGTTTTAGCAGGCTGTGCCGCACACGGCGCACGAGAGCCGCTGCGGGTTTGCGGCTTGCACTGAAACGCCGCAAACCCTTACTCGGCGAACCGCTCAGGCCCCCTGCCCTCCCCCGTCCGTTACAATGTGGCCTCACCTAAACTGAGGACATAGTAACCGCGCGGATGCGTGCCGGAGAGAAAGACAAAATCTGTTACCAGGTAACCGCGGGCAAAAAGGGATTCGAATAAGGTGCGGGTGTGCATCCGCCATTGGAATGCCAGTGGCGGATCGGCGGCTTTGAGAGCGTAAAAATCGGCGGGGATTTCCAGGAGCAGAAGAGGGACACCGGTCTCCGGCAGGGATGCGGGCCGGGGAACGGGAAAACCGGCCTCGCTGAGCGTAGTCTGATTGGCGCGAGGGATTTCTGCGCTCAGGTAGTGCGCCAGGTCAAGTTTTTTGGGGGGCTGCGCTGCCAGCCGGTGACGCACACGGTGGGTATTAAGCCACCAGTCCACCTGAAAGCGGTCGGAGGGCAGGCCGGCGTTCAGTCCGTCGCGCATCTGGCCGTAAACTTCGCGCAGGTAGGTACTGCAAACCGCGCCCAGTTTTGCGATATTCAGGTTGGCGTTGAGGCTCAAGAGCGGATCATACGTCCAGGTGATGTGGTCAAACCCCTGCTGGCGGGCGATCTGCCATTGGGCGCGCTTGAGCCGGAAACCCAGCCCGCTCCCCTGAAGATCCGGAAGCACCCCCAACTGATGCGAGCAAAACTTGACGCCGCGCGAAAGGTCATCAGTCTTCTCCAATCCAGGAAAGCCAAAAGTAAAGCCGAGCATTCGCTCACCATCAAACGCGCCAATAACCACCCCGCCGTTGTGCGCCAGGGTAATCAGCAAATGTGCGGGCACCACATCGGTCTCGCTGCCAGGCCAGACTTGCCGCGTCACTTCCTCAACGGCTGCCATTTCTTTTGGGGTAGTAAGAATACGGATTTCCATGTTTCAGTTATGAAGGTTTCTGCCGCCCGCACCAACAAGTGCGTAGCAGACTCTAGTACCCTGTTATGAACTTTTCTGTCGCCCCCACCCCCAGACTCTCCCCCTCAGATGGAGGGGAATCATCCCGTGGTGTATTTTCGGGCACTTCGTGCCCGAAAATACACCACTTGGCGATTGCTTCCCCCTTCCCTGGGGAGCGCGACCTGCCTGAAAGGTGAGGGGGGACACAGGGGGATGAGGAGACAGCAGGTTTTCTGCTGCCTGCATCACAGAAAGCACATGCCAGCCTCTAGGAACGGCGGAACAGCGAGCGCCAGAACATCCGTCCCCAAGAACGGTCTCGCAGGTAATCCAGATGCTGAGCAAAGCGGGCAGGCATCAGGTTGAATACGCGGGGAACGGCATCCAGCGAGCAAGTACGGTTAGTTGCCAGATAGTCCAGCCAATACACGGAAAGCGGTATTCCCGGAAAAAAGTAATCCAGCGCTACCGTAAAAGCCCGCAAAGCCGCTGGATGAGCAGAAATCAGCGTCCGGTGTGTTTTTGTAATGCGCATCACTTCGCTGACAACCTCGCGCAGGGTCAAGAACTCCGGACCGCCGATTTCGTATACCTGGTTGCGGGTGCTGTCGTCGTCCAGTGCCCAGGCCAGGCAGGTGACCAAATCTTCAATCCAGAGGGGTTGCAACAGCGTTTCTCCGCCCTGAGGAAGCAGAAGAAAGAACGGCAGGCCGCGTATCAGTTTCGCCAGGCCAGTGGTGAAGTTGTCACCCGGTCCGTAAACAACCGCCGTACGCAGGATGGTGTAATCCAGCCCGCTGCGACGAATATGCTCTTCTGCGATGGCCTTGGCCTTAAAAACCGGATACGCCGAAGCACGGTCAGCGCCCAGGTGGCTGACTGTAAAAAAGCGATCCACTCCGGCATCACCCGCGGCTTCAAGAACAGCCTGCGTCCCCTGAATGTCGGTTTCCAGCAAGTTGGCGCGTGCCCCGCTGCGCTCCACTCCCGCCAGGTGATAAACTACATCAACGCCGATCATTGCCGCCCGCAAGCCGCGTGCGTCGTTAAAACCGGCGACCGCAACCTCCATCGGCACGCCCTTCGGCAGCCGCGGCGACTGCTGCGAGGGACGGAGCAGTGTGCGCACCGGATAACCATCCTGTGCCAAATGCCGGATCAACGCCCGCCCGATAAAGCCTGTTCCACCGGTGACAAGAATCATGGGGGCAATTATAGCACGGGAAAAGCAGGCTGCTCCAGGATGAAAGACAGGGGGGTGTACGCAAATGTCGTAGAACGCCGATGGTCCCCCCCTCCCCTGCCTCCCCCCGGCACACAAGAGTGGCAGTCCTGGCAGGACTGCCACTCTTCATTTTGCGAACAGGGCAGGCACCGAACACCCCGCCCTGCCGGGAACAGGACAGAGATATATGGCTGCCCGGCCTTCTACAACATTTGCCCGCACCCTCTCTACAACACTCGCTTGCCATCCTGCGAAAATCGCTGTAAAATCGAAAAAAATTCCGAATATCACAAGGTGGTGTATGGACAATCTGGATGTAACCATTCTGGCATTGCTGCAAGAAGATGGCCGCCGCCCTTTCACAGACATTGCCAAGGAATTGAACGTCTCCGAAGGCACGGTGCGAAATCGGGTGACCAGACTGATTAGCAACGGAACATTAAAAATCACCGGGCTGGTGGAGCCATCAAGCCTGGGGTTCGATGCGCCCGCGATTGTGGGAATTTCCATCGCAGAGGGAGATATTGAGCAAGTGGCAATGCAAATCGCATCGTACCCCGAGGTTAACTGCCTGATGATGGTCTCCGGGGAGTTTGACCTGATTGTTGAGGTGATCTGCAAGGATCACGACCATCTGGCAGACTTTCTAAACCACAAACTCCGCAAAATTGAGGGCGTGGAACGCACGCAGACCTTCATGGCGCTGCGCACATTCAAACGCTCATATGGTGCGCCATCCATACGGGCACGAACAGCAGACAGAAAAACCGGGTAAGTCCGGCACTTCCTTTGTTTCTGCCGACCATACGAGGTTGGCGCAGGCCGCGCCATGACTACACGCAAAACCATCCTGCCAGTCCTGATACTCCTGCTGCTGGCGGGATGTTCCGCTTTCAAGGGGACATCCACACCCCTCGCGGAAAACACCGTCCCTGAAAGCGCCCCTCCGGCTGACCTTGCGGAGGTCCGCGCAGTCAAAATTCTGCTCACCGCCGAGGGGATGTATCGCATCCCCCTCGCCGACCTGGGCTGGGACGATTCCGCCGCCGAAACGCTCACCCTCACCCACCGCGGCAATCCCGTCTCCCTGGAGGTGCAAACCACCCCCGCGGGCGCGGCAATCGTCTTCTACGGTCAGCCCTCCGACAGCCGTTACACCCCGTTCAACGCCTACATCCTGACGCAGTCATCCGCTGCATCATCCTCCGCTAATCCGATACCCCAAACCGCCGCCCAATCCGTTGCCCCATCCGCTAATCCGTTACACTCATCCGCTACCCCATCCGCTAATCCT
>CAZPSL010000129.1:0-43072 GCA_964589145.1 uncultured Anaerolineales bacterium | reverse complement strand
GCAATCGCCTCGTTGATTTTCATCCCCAGCAGGGAGATCAAATCATGCCCCAGGAAGTATTCCGTCAGATATTGAGCGATGAAAATCAGTGTGGTAACGCCCATCAGGCCGTAGGTGACGGTGGGCGGCGTTGAGGGCGGTTTCACCGGCACCGGACGGACGGGAGGCCTCGGCGCGTAAGTCGGCTCGCGCTCGAATTCCGGCGGTGGAACGTCAGAAGATGGATAATGGCTGCTCACAGCGTTACCTTACGATGATGGACACGATGATGTTCGGCCCGGATAATGGCCTCGATGGTATCCACGGTGCGGTCAATCTGGTCTTCGCGGTTGAGTACCACATAATCAAAATTGCTGGCACGCTTCAACTCCTGGCGGGCGGTGGCAATGCGCATTTTCAACTCGTCGGGGGTCTCGGTTTTGCGGGCACGCAGCCGCCGCACCAGTTCGTCCTCGCTCTCCGTGGTCAGGAAAATCAGCAGGGCTTCGGGATACAACTCCCGGATGGTCGCCGCGCCCTGAACATCCAGCCGCATGACCACATCCTTCCCCGTCTCCCAGGCCTCCCGTACCTGAAACTTGGGGATGCCCTTGTAATCGTTGTAGACAAACGCGTATTCCAGCAGTTCGTCCTGCTCGATGAGTTCAGCGAACTCATCTTTGGTGTAGAAAAAGTAATCCACCCCGTTGACCTCACCTTTGCGCGGGGGACGCGTGGTGGCCGTAACCACAAAATGGATCGGCAGGCCGCGCTTTTGCATCTCCTGCACTACCGTATCTTTCCCCACGCCTGAGGGGCCGGAAATCACAATCAGCAAAGGTTCGGGGTGCAGCAAATTGAATGGGATTTTTTCGTCGTCGCTCATCGTTGTCCTTGGATCGCAGTGGGTGTACGCAAATGTTGTAGAAATTGGGCAGTCGTATGGGCGCTGCTTCCTTTCCCCCCACCCAACCCTCCCCCCGTCGGGGGGAGGGCAAGGGAGGGGGGACCACCGGCGTTCTACATCTTTTGCCTGCACCCATCGCAGCCCGGAGTCTCTCGCTCGGCTGTGTTCAGGTTATAATACCAGAAAAAACACAGGAGTTGTGACGATGCCCGCATACGAATACAATTGCCTGGATTGCAACCGCAGATTTGAAATTTTCCTGAGTTACGAGGAATACAACAACGCCAAAGTCACCTGCCCGCGCTGCGGGAGTGCCAACGTCCGGCGGCGGATTGGCCGCATCCGCATTGCAAAATCGGAGGACAGCCGCCTTGAAGATTTAGCCGGTGATTTTGATGATCCCGCCGCGCTTGCCGGGCTGGAAGAAGACCCCCAGGCGTTAGGGCGAATGATGCGCAAGATGAGCCGCGAGATGGGGGAAGACCTCGGCCCGGAATTTGATGAGGTCGTTGACCGCCTTGAAAAGGGACAAAGCCCGGAGGAGATCGAGGCCGCCCTCCCCGATTTGGGCGGGGAGGCTGCTCCCGGCGGTTCTGGCGAGTTCTAGAACCTTTGTCAACCGGCGCTGGAACAGCGGCACGATTGTTTTCTGGGGTACACGTAAAGGTGTAGAGATCCTTGCCTGCACCCCTCCCCTCCGGGTGCAAGCAAAAGATGTAGAAATCGGGCAGCCGCATGTCTCTGCCCTTCCCCCGGCGGGGCGGGGTGTTCGGTGCCTGTCCTGTTCACAAAATGAAGACTGGCAGTCCTGCCAGGACTGCCAGTCTTGTGTGCGGGGCGAGAGAAACACATAGGAATTTCTACAACATTTGCCTGCGCCCCTCCCCTCCAACTTGCTTGCACAGGATTTTCATGCGTGCTATAATTCTACTGTAAGTTTTCGTTTTGCCCCCCTTTGTGAGATTAACCGTTTTATACGCAATTCCTCCACGGCTACCCGGTTGGTTCGGGCGGGCGGCGGCAGGCCAATACGCGTACCAGATATTCACTACCTTGAGAAAAAACAATATGGTCGACATTCTTGAACTGGAAAAACAACCCCTGTACGTATTGCGTCAGATGGCGATGGATTTGGGCATCCGGCGCGCCCCCCGAATGAAAAAAGAACAACTGGTAATGCGCATCCGTCAGGCCGAGGCTGAAGGCGAAGGCCTGGAGATTCGCGGCGGCATCCTGGAAATGATGAGCGAGGGGATTGGTTATTTGCGCACCGAGAATTACAAAGCCAGCCCCGGCGATGTGTATATCTCGCAATCGCAGATACGCCGTTACGGATTGCGGAATGGCGATATGGTTATCGGGCATGTACGTCCGCCGCGCGAGACTGAACGCCATTATGGTTTGCTGAAAGTTGAAACCGTCAACGGGATGGACCCGGAGCGCGCCAGATTGCGTGAACGCTTTGAAAACCTGACCCCGATTTTCCCGGACCGCCGTTTTGATCTGGAAACCGACCGCCACACGCTGGCAACCCGCCTGATTAACCTGATCACCCCCGTAGGGCGCGGCCAGCGCGGTTTGATTGTGTCGCCGCCAAAGGCGGGCAAGACCACCATCCTCAAGCAAATCACCAACGCGATTGCGCTGAAATACCCCGAAGTGCATCTCATCGTGGCCCTCATCGGCGAGCGGCCTGAAGAAGTCACCGATATGGATCGTTCCGTGGATGCTGAGGTCATCTCATCCACCTTCGATGAGCCGGTCAGCAACCACGTCCGTGTCGCGGAGATGGTACTGGAGCGCGCCAAACGGCTGGTGGAGATGGGGCGTGACGTGTTCATCGCGATGGACTCGATCACCCGTCTTTCGCGGGCCTACAACCTGGTGGTTAACCCCTCCGGGCGGACGCTTTCGGGCGGCATTGACCCCTCGGCGTTGTATCCGCCCAAGCGGTTTTTCGGGGCGGCCCGCAATATCGAGGAGGGCGGCTCGCTGACCATCGTCGCCACCTGCCTGGTGGATACCGGCTCCCGCATGGACGATGTGGTCTACGAGGAGTTCAAGGGCACCGGCAATATGGAACTGCACCTCTCGCGCAACCTGCAAGAGCGGCGCATTTTCCCCGCTATTGACATCTCGCGCTCCTCGACCCGCCGAGAGGAACTTCTGCTCGGCCCCGACATCACGCCGCGTGTCTGGCTGATGCGGCGCATGTACGACCAGATGGTTGCTTCTCCCCCGCACGGCGCGGGAATGGACCAGGCCGCGGCCACTGAGGCCATTCTGCAACGGCTGAAGAACACGGCGGATAACGAGGAGTTTCTGCAAACGCTCAACGACTGAAATTTTCACAGTTCAACAGCAGGTGGGGTGGTTTTCGCGGGCGCAACCGGCGGGAATCACCCCATCTGGGTTTAGCGAGGGTAGGCAAAACCCCAAAGGTCTCACCTACCTCGTCTCCGGGTTACGACTGGCAGTCCTGCCAGGACTGCCAGTCGTCAGGGTGACGAAAACCAAAACGAAGCGCAATGGATACTGAAAAACCCGATGCCCGCAATCTCTGGGTCTCCCGTATCGCCTGGCTGATTGCCCTGCTGGCAGTCGCCGGTGCGGTGTTTGTGGGATGGCAGGAATTTTCCAGGGAGGGGATTTCCGCGTCCAGGGAGGAACAACCCGCGGCCCCGGTCGAGACTCCCCTCCCGGAGGGCGGGAGCGGCATCCCCGCCCCGGCGTTTGAACATCCCATCAAGGTGGATGCCATCCACCGGCGGGCGGATATCCAAACCATCATCCCGAACCGTCCCCGCCAGGATGTGACGACCTACACCGTCCAGAAGGGGGATTCCGTCTTTGGAATCGCCAGCGAGTTTGGTATCACTCCTGAAAGTTTGCTGTGGTCGAATTATGATGTGCTGAAGGATAACCCGCACGCGATCAGCGTGGGCATGGAGTTGAAAATCCCGCCGGTGGACGGCGTATACTATCAGTGGCAGGAAGGCGATACTTTTGAGAAGGTTGCCGCCGAGTTCAAAACCGACCCCGAAGCGATTTTGGGCTGGGGCGGCAACAAATTTGACCTGACCAACCCGCAGGTGGAGCCCGGCGAGTGGGTGATGATCCCCGGCGGGCAGCGCGAGTTTCAGCAATGGATTGTGCCGATTATCCCGCGCGGCGCGGCGGGGGTTTCCACCGGCATGTACGGCGCGGGGGCCTGCCCCGGCGGATACGAAGGCGGTGCGATGGGGACGGGATCGTTCATCTGGCCTTCGATCAATCACTGGATTTCGGGCAACGATTACTGGTCGGGACACCTGGCGATTGACATCGGCACCGCGCTGGGCGAGCCGATTTCCGCCGCCGATTCGGGGGTGGTGGTCTTCGCCGGGTGGGCGAACGGCGGCTATGGCAACACGGTTGCCATTGACCACGGCAACGGCTACCAGACCCTTTACGCTCACCTGAGCAGCGTCAAGGTCAGTTGCGGGCAAAGCGTGTCACAGGGGCAGACGATCGGCTTTGCGGGCAGCACCGGCAACTCGACCGGTCCGCACCTGCATTTTGAAGTCCGCTACCAGGGTGGATTTGTCAACCCCTGGTATGTGCTACCATAAAAAACAGGCAGCAGGGGCGCGATTCATCACGCCCCTGCTGCCTGCACAATAAGGAGAAACTCATGGCAAAAGAACCCCCGGAAATCAAAACCACCACCCTGGCAGAAACCGACAATTACATTGCCTGGCGCGCCGACGAGCCGGACGGCGAATCCACCTATCATCTGGAACTGGGCAATGTCACGCTGCACTTTTTCCGCGAAGAATGGGATGAGTTGAAGCGACTCGTGCGGGAAGCCTCGAAGTGATCCGGAACAGATGCAGGACTTTCGTGCCGTGTGAAAGCCTTAAGGGGACGCAAAAAACGCGTGTGCAGTGGTGACCGAAGTCACTGCACAGGCGTTTTTCTTCCCTTTTTGGGTGGTGGCGGCTCACACCGAGATGGGGGCTTTGATGTGGGGGTGGGCCTGATAGTTGCGCAGTTCAAAATCCTGGTAACGGAAGGCAAAGATGTCGTGTACGTTCGGGTTGAGGCGCATTTCGGGGAGCGGATACGGTTCGCGGCTTAGTTGCAGGCGGGCTTGTTGCAGGTGGTTGCGGTAGAGGTGTGCATCTCCCAGGGTGTGGATAAATTCGCCGGGTTGCAGCCCGCAAACTTGCGCTGTCATCATGGTGAGCAGGGCGTAGGAGGCGATATTGAAGGGCACTCCCAAAAAAACGTCGGCGGAGCGCTGGTAGAGTTGGCAGGACAGTTTTCCCCCGGCAACGTAGAATTGAAACAGGATGTGGCAAGGCGGCAGTTTCATCTGGTTGAGTTCTCCCACGTTCCACGCGCTGACGATGTGCCGCCGCGAGTCGGGATTCTCCCGAATGGAGCGGATTACTTCGGAAATCTGGTCGATGGTATGTCCGTCAGGGGCGCGCCATGCCCGCCATTGTGCGCCGTACACGGGGCCGAGTTCTCCATCTTCGTCTGCCCACTCGTTCCAGATGCGCACGCCGTGTTCCTGCAAATAGCGTATGTTGGTCTCGCCGCGCAAAAACCACAGCAGTTCGTAGATGATGGATTTGATGTGCAGTTTTTTTGTGGTCAGGAGGGGGAAGCCCTCACTAAGGTCGAAACGCATCTGATGCCCAAAAACAGAGACCGTGCCGGTGCCGGTACGGTCTGATTTTTGGATGCCATGTTCCAGGATGTGCTGTATGAGATCGAGGTATTGACGCATCGGGCGGGTGAAGTGCTGAGGCTGATGGACGGGTAGAGACTGAAAATTGGTTCCTGATGTGGGTGTACCGGAAATTTTGGAGATCAGGGCGCGTTAGCGGATGCGCCGTTTCCACTCTTCTTTGAGTTGCAGTTGGCGGGGGCTTTCTCCAGAGGGCAGGTTGAGAAAGTCGATCATCAGGCGATTGAATTTGTTGACCTCGTCAATCATTGGAAAGTGGCCGGAATTGTCAAAGGTGATGTAGTGAACATGTTCCGGCAAATTGGCGAGGTTTTCATTATCTGCCGGACTGACGGCCGGGTCATTTTGTCCGAAAACCAGCAGGGAGGGGATTCTGATGCTGGCAGCCAATTGGGTGATTTCGATATTTTGCAGGTTGTGAATGGAGCGTAGAATTGCATCCTGGTCGGCTTTGGCGGCTTCTACGCGGGCGGCCTGGGCGTCCGGGGTATCGCCCAGCAGCCAGTCAGCCAGTTCTGCGGGCTGGGCTTGTTTCAGGCGGGGGTTGATGGCGTTGCTGTTGAATGGCAGGCAAATTGCCATCACCCGGTCTACGAATTTGGGGTTTTCTTTGGCGAACATCAGGGCTACAATTGCGCCCAGCCCGTGCCCGGCAATGGCGATTTTCCCGATCCCCATTTCGAAGAGGAAGTCGTCGAGCAGGGTGGTTTGTTGTTCAATCAGGTATTTGCTGGGCTCTTTGGCGGTGTCGCCGAATCCCCACAGGTCAAGCGCGTAGGCGCGGAAATTGGTCGAGGCGGCTTGCATGGATGGAATCCAGTATCGCCACGACCCAACCCACCCGTGGATGAAGATCAACGGGCGGCCGCGTCCGAGTACTTCGTAATGGACGATTTCATCCTGAAGAATGATAGCGCTCATCGGTGGTGAGGTTCAGCCAGCAGCAGCCGAATTGCTGCTGGCGGGTATTATTTGTTCCCAATTAACTCATCTACTTTAGCGGTTAACTGATCGGGGGCAAATGGTTTGATGATGTATGCCACTGCGCCTAGGTCCAGCCCGGTTTGAATTTCGGATTCCTGTCCTTTGGCAGAGAGAAACGCGACCGGTACATCTTTGAGAGAATCGATTTTTTTCATTTGTGCGCAGGCTTCGTAACCGGTCATGCGCGGCATCCGCACGTCCATCATAATCAGATCAGGCAGGTCGCCCTGTGCAGCCATTTCCTGGGCTTTCTGGTAGGCTTCATAACCGTTGGGGGTGTCAATTACCTCGTGCCCGGCGAATCGCAGCGTGAATGTGATCAGATTGCGAATGTCGGGTTCATCTTCTGCAATTAGGATTTTTGCCATAAGTTACCTCTAATACAGGATGTCTGTGCTGGAATCCTGGGATTCGGGGGCGTCGGATTCCTGATTGGCGGTTTGTAGAGGCAGGGCAACATGAAAGACTGACCCCGCGCCAGGAATTCCATCGCTTTCCATCCAGATGCGTCCGTGGTGCATCTCGATCAGTTGTTTGGTGATGGAAAGCCCCAGCCCGTTGCCGGGGGTTGCCAGCACCAGCGGGTCTTCTCCCCGGTAGAAACGTTCAAAAATGCGTTTTTTCTCTTCCGGGGAAATACCGATGCCGTTGTCTGCAACGTCGATCTGAACTTCATCGTCAACCTGGTGCAGGCGGATGTCAATTTGGCCTCCGGCAGGGGTGTAATGGTAAGCGTTGCTGACCAGGTTGGCGAAAATCTGGTGGATGCGTTCCGGGTCGCCGGGAACGTGCGGCAAGTCGGGTTCCACCTCAATGTTGATTGTCATCGGTTTGTCATCTTCCTCGGCCTGCCGCTGCTGTTCTTGTACAACTTCACTGGCAATCTCGTTTAAGTCCAGCATTTGAATGGTGAGTGTGACTTTTCCGGCTTCGATACGGGAAACATCCAGCAGGTCATTGACCAGAATGTTAAGCCGTTCGGTGTTGGTTTGCACAACCTTGAGGAAAGAGGTTTGCTGGTCGTTGAGCGGACCGGCGGCTCCCATCAGCAAGACTTCTACGTACCCCTTGATGGAGGTCATGGGTGTTCGCAGTTCGTGACTGACCGTCGCGACAAATTCGGATTTGAGCCGGTCAACTTCAACTTGATGGGTAATATCCCGGAAAATCGAGACTGTGCCCAGAAATTCGTTTTGCATGCTTACCGGCGCGAGGTGGATGGAAACGACCCGCTTGTTATCGAGGGTAATCCGTTCGGCATAGGTGGCGCCATCTTCGAAGGATACGGGGTCTTGCGTCCATTGCTGGATTGTCTCCATCCAATCGTGTGCTGCGCTGCCGAAGAGCCCAGTGAAAGTATCGAGCGAGTGGCCGACTACGGCGTCGCGTTCCAGGTCAAGAATTTGCTGTGCCGATTCGTTGAACAGTGTAATAACGTTTTCGCTATCTGTAACCAGCACACCATCTGCGACTGCTTCCAGAATAGCCCGCGAACGGCTGGCTTCCACCTGCTGTTGACGTAACATGCTGCCCAAACTCTCGGCCTGTTCGCGGATCAGGGTAAACAGTTCGTTGTTGTTGATGGCAATGGCAATTTGGTTGGCGGCGGCTTGTACCAGTTCGCGCTGTTCGGGTGAAAATGCGCCCGGTGTGCGGCTGTAGAGCAGCATTGCGCCCAGGGCTTCTGCGCCAACCAGCAGCGGGGCGGCAAGTACGCTGCGATGTTCGGTTTTTCCATTCGGTGGGGTAACCCAGCGCGGGTCGTCCTGCAAATTGTCAATCAATACGCCTTCGCCGTGCTTGACAATCCATCCTGCCAGCCCCTCTCCCAGCGGGATGGACGAGGGCTGCCCGCCGATTGGCGGCGGATCGGTGTAGCCCAGAGATGCCCGATAGTAAAAAGTGCTCTCATCGGGTCGTACCAGCAGGATAGTGCTTTGCTCTGCTCCGGTGGTTTCATTGAGCAATGCCAGCGTGCGGTTGAGCACATGATCCAGGTCGAGGCTGGCCGAGAGTTCCTGCATAATGCGCAGCAAGGTCTGTAGGCGGCGGTGCTCGCGGCCGAGTTCTTCGGTGCGTTCGGCGACGCGCTGCTCTAACTCCTCGGTCAGACGGCGGGTTTCAACAAACAGGGTTGCATTTTGTATGGAGACTGCTGCCTGGTTGGTCAAAATACGCCCCAGTTCAACCTCTTCCGGCGTGAAACGCCGCTGTTCGGGTGAGTGAACCAGGGTGAAGCCAAAGAATTCATCTCCTACAGAAAGCGGCAGTATCAGTAGTGCCTGGGTGTTGTGCCGTGCAAGGTGTTCCCGAATGGGTTCCAATTGGGTTTCCCGGCTGACGTCTTGGGAACTGAATGTCCCGCGCGATTCTTGCAGGTAATCAAAAACCGGTGCATAGGATAGGGCTTGCGGCGGGCTGTTTTCCTCATCCTGCGGCAGCGTTTCTGCGCGCAGCATAACGTGGTTGCCGTCTTCCAGCATGACTACCGAGATGGTTGTTCCGGGGATGGCCTGCTGCAATTCCTCGATGGTGACGGTGAGCAGGGTGTCGAAATCCAGCGAGCGGCTAATCCGGTTGGAGAATCGGTTGATCAGAGTGAGCCGCTGGCTGCGTTTGTCCAGTTCTTTGGTGCGCTGCAAACTTTGCTGGTACAAAACGGCATTTTCCAGGGCGACGGCGGCCTGGCTGGCAAAGGTGGTTGCCGAGCGGATCAACTCCGGGGTGTAAAATTCAGGCTCTGTTTTTTCAAGTGCAATCACCCCGATTACCTCATCCTTCGCGAGCAGCGGAACGCCCAGCCAGGAAAGGCGTTCGATGGCTGTGTCGGGGAAGCGGTTATCGTTGCGTACATCTTGCACGGCAATCGGCTGGCGGGTTTGAATCATTTCGTAGAACAGATGGCTGTCTTCTACCTGCGTTGTGATGCCTACCAGGTCATCACTGTTTTCAAAGCCGCGCGCCGACTGAATGGTGAGTGTATCTTTTTCTCGCAGCCAGAGTGTACCGGTGTTGTAAGGGACTACAGGTGCCAGGGAGTCGAGCAGGGAGTCGATCAGTGCCTCCGGTTCCAGGCGGGATGTGATTGTGGCGGCAACTTCGCTCAGGGCTTGCAGTTGGGCGGCACGCTCTTCGGATGACTGGTATAGACGCACGTTTTCCAGCGTTAGCGCGGTCTGGCGGGCGATTGATTCGATCATCGCCTGGTCGTCCGCGTCAAAGGCGGCGCTGGCCTCGAAGTTTTCCAGAACGATGACTCCCAGGGATTTTTCTCCGGCACGGATGGGCACCATCAGTGCGGAGAGCGGCAGTTTTCCGCCTGTGGCATCCCGGTAATTGAGCAGGTTGTCCAGCACCAGGCTGTAATCTTGTGTGAAATCCACCTCTCCAAGGTTTACCGCCTTCCCCTGTGTGAAGACCTCTCCGGGAACCCCTGCTGTTGGGCTGAAGGCGACCCGCAGAATGGCATCCGGGTCGGCGTAGCCCCGGGTGGATTTCGGGCGCAGGGTGTCGCTGTCCATATCCCAAAGTAAAACGATGCCGGTGTTTGTCTGCTGCACGACTTCAAAGGCGTTGTCGAGCAGTGTTTCCAGAATGCGCGCAGGTTGCAGCCCGCCCAGTTTCTGGCTAAAATCTAGCAGGATGTTTACTTCTTGCAGCCGCTGCCTGGTTTCGGCAAGCAGGTTCAGGTTGGTAACTGCTGCGCCGATTTGCCGCACCAGCAGTTCGAAGAACCGGTGGTCTTCTTCGTGGAAGGGCGGCAGAACCTGCTTGCTGATGCCCAGAATGGCACCTTCAACTTTCCCTGTGGAAAGAACCGGCAGTGCGATAAATGCCTGGGCTTCCAGGGCAGCCAGCAGCGGCGATTGCTGCCAGTTTTCGTTTTCGGCCAGGTTGTTTGCAACCAGGATTTCCCCAGATTGCAGGCTGTAGCGGAGCGGATTGCGCTGCCCGAAAAGTGCCTCTGGATTTACTTTTTCGGAAATTTCGCCAAAGGTGTGAAAGGTTTGTTCCCCATCAGGGGCGGTTGCCGTTGCCAGGGCGATATCCAGCCCGAACCGGGTGCGCAATTCGTTTCCCAGTGCAGTCAGCGCTGCAATCTTATCGGGTTGCCGATTTGCTGTTTCAATCATCATCAGCCCCGCCGTAACCCGCTGGATGTATTGTTCCAGCCGTTCCAGTGCGGCGCTGTTTTGGCGGTTTTGTGCGATAATTTCTGGGAGTAGTTTTTGGGCTTTTTGGGCTTCTTCCAGTTCCTCGGTGAGGGCCTGAATTTGTGTTTCCAGCCCCTGAAGTTGCTGCTGGCTTTCGATTGCCAGTGAGGCTTGCCCAGCGAAGATTTCCAGCGTTTCAATTGTGGTGGTGTCGGGGCGCAGGCCGTCTCTGGGGCTGTCTACGCTAACCAGCCCCAGCGGGCGGCCGTCGGCGGTTGTCAGCGGGATGATCAGTAAATCTCTGGGGTGCCAGCGGTTGTCGTCTGGCCTGATTTCGGGGGCGTTTTCGTCAATGGTTACAATGTGCGAAGTGCCCGGTGTATCAGGCCGCTGCTCGTAGGGAATGTAGTAAGAGCGCCCAAACCGCAGGTGTTCTTGCATTAATGGCTGGATGCTTTCCCAGGTTTGTGGAATGGACTTGATCTCTTCCATTTTTGCCAGGGGAATCCCGGCGCTGGTGATCCTGTGCAGCATTTGGTCGCTCTGGTCGTAAACACTGAACAGTACTACATCAAAGGGGGTGGAGGATTGGATGGCGTAGGCAATATCCTCCAGGGTTTCTTCGATGGGGCGTCCGAGGTTCAGGTTTTTGGCAACCTCGAACATATTGGAGAGTGTTTCTACCTGGCGGTTGAGCAGTTCCGTGCGGCGGACTTGTTCTTGGTAGCGCTGGGCGTTCCCGATGGCAATTGCGGCCTGGACGGCCAGGGCTTGTGCAATCTCCAGTTCTGATGTGCCGAAATTTTCGGGGGTATGGCTGTGCAGGTGTATCAGCCCGGCGACTTCTTCCTGATATCCAATGGGGACAATCAGGGAGGCGCGGACGCCCGCATGGGGTGGAAGGCGTGTTTCGGTGGGTTCGTCCTGAGAGATTCGGTTGTAATCGGCAATGAGAACCGGGCTGGCCGTTTTGGCGGTTTCGCGTTCCAGCGGGTGGGGAGATTCTCCCGGTTCTTCTCCAAAGTACATTAGCACGGTGAGGGGTTGGGTTTCATCCTGCGTGCTGGATAAATCTTCAAACAGCATAATTGTGCCGCAATCGGCGCCGGTGGCCTGCAAGGATTCTTCGTAAACTCGCTGGAGCAGGTGTTCCAGGTTGACAGATGTGTTGAGTTCGCGGCTGATGCGGGTGAGCGCGGTTAACTGCTCTACGCGGCGGCGCAGGTCTACGTCGGTTTGGGAGGCCAGGGAGGCGCGCTCGATTGCTACCGATAGTTGGCTGGCAACCGTCACCGCGAGTTGCATATCGCTGCGGGTGAAGGCATCCGGCTCCGGTGATGCCAGGATGATCTCTCCGATGCCACGGTCACGGATGATTACCGGCACAGCCAGGACGGCTTTTACGGTCAACTGCCGAATCATCGGGTGGTAAATCGGGGGGATGTCAGTCTCAATATCAACGTTGTTGATCAGGCGCGGCGCTTTGTTTTGTGTGACGGACCTGCGGAATTCGGGGTCGTTGGCGTTAATCCGCCCCAAAGCCGCGGCTTTTTCGGGGCTGAGGCCGTATACTGATTCTGCGTGAACACGCAACTCGCCAATGTTTTCATCCAGCAGGAGGATTGCGGCGTACTCGGCTTTGAACAGGCGCGCCAGTTCGACCATTGTGTATTTGAAGATTTCATCCAGGCTGGCGGATGAGCCGGAAAGGCTGGCAATGCGCCGCAGGGATTCTGCCCGCAATGCCCGGTGTACCGATTGGCGTATCAGGTCGGCATTTTCGATGATTGGTGCGGCCTGCCCGGCGATGATGGAAAGGATGCGGATGTCGCTTTGGCTGAAATTGTTGTGGTCTTTTTTGTTGGCGACCTGCAAGTAGCCCAGCGGCCGTCCGCTGGAACTAAGCGGAATCAGGAGCGTATCGCGGATGCCGGCTGCCCGTGCTGGATGATCCAGCCCTAAATCAATCAGGTAGGGGTTTTCGAGGGCATTGTCTGCGATAATAATTTCATGCCGGTGCCAGATATGTTCTGCGGGGCTTCCGGTTGGGATGGTTACTTTATACAGATCCACAAATTGGGGCGGTACACCGACAAAGGGCGGCTGGGCTTCTAACTGCCTCGTGTTTTCGTTGTAGATCAGAAAGCCGATAATTTCGACGTTGATGAGGGGGAGAATGCCTTCTATCAGGTGCTTGTATAAATCCTGAGGGTTGCGAATGGATCCGATATCCTGTGTCAGGTTGGCGAGGCGGTTCAGTTCTTCGGAGCGGCGTTGTTCTTTTTGATAGAGCAGGGCGTTGTGCAGGATAATGGCCGCTTGTTTGCTGAGCAGGCTGAGTATTTCCTGGTCGTTTTCGGAGAATGAGTTGGTAACCTGAGACATCAATTCAATCGTGCCTGCCAGGTTGTTCCCAACCAGCAGGGGCGCGCCCAGGTATGATTTGAAAGGATATTTTTTGATGTCAATTAGCGGCCGCAAATTTATTTCTGCATCCACATCTGAAATCAGCAGGGGTTCGCGGGTTTTTGCTACATGGCCGGAGTATCCTTCTCCGAGCGGATAGCGGTCGCTGGTTTTTTCTATGTGCAAATCAATGCCGGGGATGCCGGAGAAGCGGTAGGGGATCAGCCATTGCTTTTCTGGATCCCAGATGGTGATTTCTGCAAAATCGGCAGGTACCAGTTGTTCTGCGCTGCTGAGAATTGAGTGCAGAATTGTCTCCAAATTCAGGTTGGCGACCATGGTGTGGCTGAATTTGGACAGGGTTGCCAGCACCTGGCTGGATATTCCGTTGGTTTCTTTTTGTTGGCTGGCAGTTTCCGGCAGGTGCATGGAAACCAGTATGGAGCCGTGCTCTTGCTCCGGCAGGGTGTAGGAAATGCCATTAACCCACTTGCCGTTGATGGCGAATCGCCCCTGCCCTTCGGCGGCACAAAGCCCCAAAAATGTTTCCGATGGGCGTGTTTGGCGTGCCATGCGTTCCAGGTTGGGTTCCTCCTCCCAAAGGTTGAACCACTCGCGGGCCTCTTCGTTGAGGTAGGAAACTTGCCCTCCATAGCGCACCATTAAAATGGCATCGCTGTGCGCAGGCAGGTCTGGCATTATGGGGGGATTCTTTTGGGTGGAGGCGGTTGGGCGGATTTTTGGCACGATGCGCAAGATGAAATAGGTCAACAGGAAAAAAGTTAACCCGACGAGCGTGATTACAATCCCCAGGGGAAGCAATCCTACTGTAGACATGCCGCGTTACCTTTGGTTTCCTGATACTTCAAAAATTACTCGTCTTTTCGGCGGACTTCGGCGGCCAGTTCGGTGATTTCGCGAATATCTGCAAACTGGTATTCGGAGGGGCTGACAACGCCGATGCCGATGGTCATCAGTGGAACGTTTTCGGTTTCACCGTCTTTGTTGGTGATGGTGATGTATCCCTGGGCACGGTCCATGAAGTTGTAGTGGGTGGGTACTTCTTCGGCGAATCTCCTTTTTATTTCGGCGCGAATTTGCGGTGCGTGTTCTTCTGTGGTGATGACGATGAAGTTGTCTTCGCCGGCGTGTCCGATGAAATCGTCCGTTGTGCCGAATTCGTCCACGGTTTCGTTGATGGTCATGGCAGTGGAACGCAGTACGTCGTCGCCGGCCACGAAGCCGTATTCGTCCTTGAAATGGCCGAAGTGGTTGATGCGGATGTCCATCAGTGCCCAGCCGTCGGTGCGGATGACGCGGCGCAGTTCCTCCTCAATCAGCCGCCCGGAGGGCAGCCCGGAGCGGGGGTCGGTGAGGCTTTCGCGCTCGGCACGGGCAATGGCGTTCTGGACGCGCAGTTTGAGTTCTTCGATATCAAAGGGTTTGGTGATGTAGTCATCTGCTCCCAATTCCAGTCCCTGGAGTTTGTCGCTGCGCTCATCTTTCTGGGTCAGAAAGATGACCGGGATATGACGGGTGCGGGTTTGCGTCCGCAGGCGGCGGCAGACCTCATACCCGTCAATATCTGGCAGCATAATGTCCAGAACAATCAGATGGGGGAGTTGCTGGCGGGTTTTCTCCAGCGCGTCTGAGCCGCGGGGCGCGATATCCACATCGTAATCTTGCCCGGTAAAGTAGATGCGCAGCATGTTGGAGATATCGAAGTCGTCTTCAACAATTAGTAATCGGGCTTTGCTCATGGGAACCTCCCAGGTTTAGGAGTACGGGGGTACAGGGCGGAGGGGGATTGCCCTGCCTTATAAATGTAGTTTAGCATTGTTTTTGATTTTTTCAATTTGCTCTAGGGTAACCGGGCGTTCAAAAGAACGGAAGCCGCTTAGTTTGAACCCGTGTTTTTGAGCAATTTTTGAAATTTCCTCTACGCGCTGGAGTGAAATGTTTTTGCCGATGGTGTAATCTTCAAACCGGCCTTCCAGGGCGAGGGCGATTGTTTCGGCCATGCAGGCGTAGGCTTTGCCGGGCGGGAAGCCAAAATCGAAGTTGAAGTTTACCGGGCCGGGGACATCAACGATGCCGCCGTCAATAACTAGCACATCGCGGCGCTGGTCAACCAGGCTGGCGGCCACGTCCCGCGGGCGGGCGACATCGCAAATTACGCTGCCCGGCTGTAAAAACTCCGGTTCGATAATGGTATCCAATGCGCTGGATACGGTCAGGATAACTTTGCTTTGCCGAAGTTGCTGCAAGTCGGTGTGGGTTACCAGGCGGGCGCGGCTTTGGGGCTGCAAGGTTTCCCGTAACGCTTCCAGGCGGGTTTTATCCCGTCCAAGCAGGTGCAGTTCAGGAACTTCACGGCACATCAACTGAGCGCAAACCCGCCCGATGGCTCCGGTGGCTCCGACAATAGCGGCTGAGGTTTGGGCAAAATCAATCTCCATTAACGCGGCAGCCTCGCGGACGGCCTGTACCGCAACCGCGATGGTATACGCATCTCCCGTGGTAACCGGGATTTCCAGTGCATTGGCGATGGTGATTCCGCCATCTCCAATAACGGATGTGAATGCACCCAGCCCCAAAATGTCCGCACCGAGCCGTTCGGCTAAACGCCCGGTTTGGATGATTTTGTAATAGGCGATGCGTTCATTTAATTCTAACATACGTGCGGCAGTAAGGGGACATGCAATTAACCAGCCTTTAAGTACTTTCCCGGTGGCTTGCGATGTAATGCCCTCTACTTCCGAGAGCAGAACGGGGGGGAAGAAGGTCGAGCCGAAATTGATAATGCTCTCACTGAGATAATGACCCAGCAGAGGATATTTGCGGCTGACATCTCGTTTTGGGTCAATGGGGTGAATGATGAAGGCGAATGAATCCACGATTTACCAGGTGTTGTTTCCCGCTTCGCCTGGCCGGGGGTGGAGTCGCTGGTGCAGATGAGAGAATCGAAGTTTGTGGTGATCGCTGTCTTCGTAGCGGATATCTTTCGTGATCACCCGGCGTTCGGGAGAAGCGAACAGGACGACATCAGATTCGATGGTGCGGGCGGGGAAGATGACCATCCCTGACCCGATGCGGCAATTGTGCCCGACGCAGCCTCCCAGAACCTCGCGGTTGGCATCTGAGAGATTTCCGTTTCCGTCAATGGCTTTCAGGCGGGCGGGGAGCAGGTTGAAATCTGTGAACGTTGATCCTGCGCCGATGAAGGTATTGCGCCCAACCACGCACATTTGCAGGCAGGTATTTTGGGCAACCATGCTGTTATCCATGAAGGTTGTCATAAACAGGGAGGCGCGGAAGGGTAAAAATGCTCCGTCTCCGACGACGGAGAGCATCAACTGACAGCCTTGGGAGATATTGCAGTTATCGCCAATGATGCAGTTCTCGATAACTGCACCGGCTCCGATGGTTACGTTGTCTCCGATGGTGGTTGGCCCGTGGATGACGGCGGAGGGGTCAATTACGCAGTTGCGCCCAATACGCACGACCTCCGAACATTCCAGCACTTGCTTGCCCTCGTACATTGCCCGCGCCAGTACCTGTAATTTGAAAAATGGGTTCTTCTCCAGGCGGTCTTCAAAGCGCGCGCCGCGCGAGAACAGCCCGAAGACGACATCCGTGATGAAGATGTGTACCCAGGAATCGATGGCGATCAGGCTGCGCAGCGGTACCTGAAAAACCAGGTCGCCTTGCTCGGTTGCCATGTAGGTCGGAACATGGTAGTAGCCTGCCTCCCGCGAAAGCAGGTCAATTACCAATGGCTCGGCGTCAGGTTCGATGCCGTAGGGGTAGTACCACAAATCGGCCAGGTAAATGTCCTCTTCCGGGGTTTTGCCGGGTTTTCGAACGTAGGAGGAAGAGAGGGGTAACGCGTGTTCCCGAAAAGCCGGATCCTGGATTGAAAAAGCCGCTCGGCTGGGGATTTTTCGCTTGCGTGCTTCTGTGAGGAAGGCCTCGATGTAAGGTTCGTCAAAATACAAATTGTTGCGGAAAACGATGCACTCCTCGCGAATATCGGGAAGATTGTGCCCTGGGTAGATCTCCAGTTCTTTTTCGGCATAAGGTGCCAGAACGTCGCGTTGAATCAGCCAGAGTTGCTTGTTTTGCAAACGCAGGTCCCGCGCCGGTTCGTTGAAGGGGTAAATATGTTTTGGCTCGTAAAGAATGATTTTGAGCATAGCGTCAGTGCGGAGTGGTCACCAGTTGCCTGTTTTGCAGGTGTTTTTCGGAGGTGTTACCGAAATGCTGCGGTGGCCTGGTGGTGAGATTTCCTGCTGCGGTTCGGATTATTCCGGAATTTTTTCAATGACGATCGTGCAGGCCGGGTCGCCTTGTGCAATGCATGCGGTTTCCTGAACGTTGAAATATTTGCCGTTGCTGAGCCAGTAAAGGGCCTCTTGCAGGATGCCTACGGCAAGGTTGCAACTGGGGCGTTCGGTGTGGCGACCCCAGCAGACCGGGCATCGCTCGATGTGCCAGCGTATTTCATTAGGGGTTTCTTCAATGCGCACTCGCTGGTCTGTGAAATTGTTGAAGGTGCTGGCAAAAACGGCTGCCCCTTTGCTTAACTTGGTTGGCAGGGGAAGCAGCCGGAAGTTGATATCGGTGATGCCGAGCATTGGGCCAAACTCGCGCAACCCATACTTGAAACTTGCCTGCCCGATGCGCATAGCCAACCCCTGCCCGCCGCGCGGCCCGTAAATTTCCTCCAGCCCGACTTGGATATGACTTAAATCTGTAAACGGGAAGGCTGCATCCAGGTTGTTAGGCGGGTAATTGTTGATCCACTTGGTTAAGTGGATGTGGTTCAAAACCGCATTGATGCCGTTCTTCCCTAAAATCTCCTCCATTGCCAGCAGAATAATTCGCCCCATTTTGTTGGGGTAAAAATAGTTACAGGTTTGTTCTGCTTTCATGGGAGGGGAATTCTGCTGTGATCCAGGAAATTTTTGAGCGTTTCCTGAAAGGCCTCGGGATTATCCAGCATAATAAAATGCCCTGCATTTCGGAAGCGGGCAATTTGTGCGTGTGGCACGCCGGCTTTGAGGATATTCCGTTGTTTGGGGTTGACAATTACATCTTTATCGCCGTACATCCCCATTGTGGGGATGGTGATTTCGTGTAGCAGGGGGCGAAGGTCGGTTTTGCGCAAGGACGCGATGCTGAGAAAGAAAGATTCCAGTGTGGTCCGCGAGAGGTCCCGCTCGATCATCCCGTAGAACTCAGGATTTTTGGAGATGGCAGGGGCACTGACGCGCAATCCGACTCGCAGCCCCCACATGGTGTGAAAAACCAGCGATGCAATCCAACTGTAACCGGCCAGTTTGAGCAGCAGGGCCAGTGATGAGCCGACAATGGGCGACCCGATCACCACCACTTTGCTTACCCGGCCGGGGTATTGCAGTGTGGTCAGCAGGCTGACCGTCCCGCCCATGCTGTGCCCGACCAGCGGGGCGCGGATGATCCCCAGACGTTCCATAAATTGGTCAACCATGCTGACAAAATCTTGTACAGCAAACGTGGGCTGTTTTTTCCCTGATTCACCAAACCCCCAAAAATCCAGCGCGTATGTCCGGTAATAACGGCCAAGATAGGCCATCGTATCTTGCCAAAGTCCCCAAGAGCCGAGCCAGCCATGCAGAAGGATTACAGGGCGACCCTTTCCGTAGACTTCGTAATGAACGATTCCCTGGTCGGTGGTAATTGAGGACACGACAATGCAATTTTAGAAAATAGCGGTTGGCAGGCAGTGCTGTGAGTTGCCGGCGTCACGATGTGGCGGCTTCCATTTCGGCGAGAATGCTGTAAAGCAGTTCCAGCAAAACATTTTTGACGGAATCCTTGTCGGTGGCGATGCAGGGCAGAAACTTCAATTTCGGGTCGAGACGCAGGGCAATACGCATATCGTCAATATCCCAGGCATCTTCCAGGTCTTGCTTGTTGGCTGCAACCACATACGGAGTTGGCGCGTATGCCCGGAAGGTTTCGAGAATGCTGCGTGCTTCGCGGAAGGTTTCCGGACGGGTGCTGTCTACCATGACAATGAAGCCCAGCATCCCTTCGGAGAGAATTTCCCACATGAAATCAAAGCGTTTTTGCCCCGGTGTCCCAAACAAGTAGAGAACCAGGTCCTCATCGACGGTGATGCGTCCAAAATCCATTGCCACCGTGGTGGTGTCTTTGATTTTTTCAGCCTCGGATGTGATCTGACGCTCGGTTGCTACCACGTCAATTTCACTGACCGTCTGAATAAACTCAGTCTTGCCAGAGTTGAAGGGGCCGGTGATTACCATTTTTACTGTTTGCATAATGCCATATCCTCAGGGAATTTGGATTTCTCCGAAAATAAATCGGAATGAATTCGCAGGGAATTAGTTAAGTGTCTGTCCGAAGATATAGGGATTTTTTCGGATAGGCTCTAAATCGAACGGATGCGGTTAATAAGCCGGTTGACCAGCGATTTCTGTTCTTCGGGGTCGGTTGTAGTAACGCCGGCAATCTTTCCGCGCTTGGGTACGGGAGCGCCCTCTACCCGTACCATCTCCACCAAACCGGCCTGAAGCAGTCCATATACAATGCGGCGGATTTCCAGATCGTTCATTTTGGTCGTATTGGCAATCCGGCGGATGGAATTCTTCGGGTTGATATACGAAACCACCCGCCATTCTTCCACGCTCAAATTGACATTGCGCAGATTGGTGCCGGGGCGGTCGGTAAACTTGAGGGCAATTTCCAGACTGGGAATCTCATCCTGGAGTTGTTCCCATTCTCTCAGTCGCCGCGTACCTTCGATGATGATGTTCTCAAGGCTGATCCGCAGAGTGATTTTATCATCCGGGGGAAGAATCCCGTTTTCAAAGCGAAACAATCCCTCCACCCAGGTAAACAGCCGGTGAACAACGCCAATATACTCGGTTTGCAGACTGGTGAGAATATCTTCCTGGGTGATGTAATTCGCATTAATCAGCAACAGGCCTAATTCCTTGTCGCTCATATTGCCTGCTCTGGCTCGGATCATTTTGTATTGTGCCTGCGAAATTTTCTTTGCTCGGTAAAGGATTGTGGATAAACTGTTATCCTCTTTCCCCATTTTTGCGTAGGCTAATTTCCCTTCTCTGAAAGACACCCAGGCAGTATCGTTTGGCCCTTCGATAATTAGCGTGCCGGTTTTACGGGCAAGGTTAATCAGGTTGAGCAATTGGGTGATTGTAAAATCGCGCAGGTTACCTTTTAAGGCCATAAGATTTTTCTCTTTTTGTCTTTGCCAGAATTAGAGAGATTATACTGCATAAGCCGCGCGGACGTCAAACCTGAGCCGCACTTTGCTCAATTTTTGCATTTTTGCCCGCACCCGTCTTTCAGCATCAGGAATTTCGCACTGTTTAGTGGTTCGCAGCGTTTCAGCGAAAGCCCCGAACCCGAATCTGCGCAAACCAGCAAAGCGGATTGTCAATCCGCACCGCCTTTCCCGGAACTTTCATACACGAAGAAGGTGAACGGATACGGATTCTCCGCATCCGCCGGGTGAAATTCGGCGGAGCGCAGCACCCATCGGGCCGGATCAACCCCCGGAAAACGCGTATCCGCCTGAAATTCCGCGTGGACGCGCGTCAAATGGAGGGCATCCGCAACCCTCAGGGCATCCCGATAAACCGCCGCTCCCCCGCAAATGAAAACCTCCGTCTCCCCGCGGGATTGTGCCAAATCCAGCGCAGCCGCCAGGGAGGGAGCGGTCAGGCAGCCCGCCGCCGCGTAGTCCGTCCGTTGGGAGAGCACAATCGTGGTGCGCCCCGGCAGCGGGCGGCCGATGCTCTCAAAGGTTCGGCGTCCCATGATGAGATGATGTCCCATCGTCAGGGTCTTGAATCGCCGCAAATCAGCGGGCAGGTGCCAGGGGATGCGCCCCCGGTAGCCGATTCCCTCCCGCTCATCCGCGGCGATGATGATCGCGGCCTTCACCGGACCGGCTCCCTTTGCGCGGCACGGTACACCTCCCGCAGGGGCACGTCCGCCGCCTCCGCCACCCGGCGGCAGTCCTCGTACTCCGGCGCAGATTTCACGCTCCCGTCGGGCAGGTGAGCGATTTTCACCCGCACCGTGCCCCAGGGCGTCTCCGCCGTACCGATTTCGCGCTTCAGCGCGTAGCGCCGCAGTTCCGTCACCCGCACGCCCAGGGTACTCGTCTCCCGAAACAGGATTTCCCGAACGGGAGCGGCATCCGCCTCCCGGCACAGCGCGCTGACCCGTGTTCCGGGGCGGTTCTTCTTCATCTGGATCGGAGTCAGGAAGACATCCAGCGCACCCGCGGCGAACAGTTTTTCCATCAGATAGCCGTAAATTTCGGGATTCTCATCATCCAGGTTGCTCTCCAGCATCAGCAGCGTTTCGGCGCGGACCTTTGGGGAGGGTTCCGCTTCCCCGATGAAAACGCGCAGCAAATTGGGGATGGGCAGATCGCGCGAGCCTGCGCCGTAGCCTGTCGCCTCCAGGCGCATGGCGGGCATCCCGCCGAAATCCTCCGCCAGCGCAGTGAGCAGCGCGGCGGCGGTGGGCGTGACAGTCTCCGCCTGAACAGGGCTGCCCGTGACCGGAACGCCCGTCAGCAGCCCGACGGTGGCTGGCGCGGGCAGCGGGATTTGCCCGTGCGCCCCGGAGACGAACCCGCGCCCCAGGGGAACCGGCGAAACACAGATTTTCCCCACGCCCAGCGCATCCAGCCCCAGCAGGACGCCGGTCACATCCACGATGGTATCCACCCCGCCGAGTTCGTGCAGGTGAACCTGCTCCGGCGCGAGCCCGTGGATGCCCGCTTCCACCGCGCCCATGCGCTGAAAAATAGCGATTGCCTGCTCGCGGATGGCGGCTGGCAAGTTGCTCCCGGCGATGAACGCTTCGATTTCCGGCAGGCGGCGCTCAGTCACATCATCCGAAACGATGACATCCACCTTGGTGGCGGAAAAGCCGTTCTTTCGCACGCGGCGGGTGCGCAATTCGAAGCCTTGCAGGTTCAGCGCGGCGAGGTCCGCCTGCAACCGCGCGGAAGAAAGCCCGGCATCCACCAGCGCGCCGAGCATCATATCGCCGGAAGCCCCGGCAATGAGGTCGAAGTAGGCAATTTTCATGTCGTTTTGTCGTTGCGGTTTGCGGGTGGTGCCCCAGAGCGTGGCAGCATTTTACCCTTCACCTGCATTTCCATCCACGAATGGCATGAATGCCACGAATGAAAAACAGAAATTCGTGATATTCGCCTTGTTTACGGATTTTCGCGTTACTCAGACCGCGCAGTTGGGCTGACCTGCCATGCAGGCTTCCTTTGCAAAATCTTGTAGGCGAAAACCGCCGCGCCGAAGCCGTTGTCAATGTTCACCACGGCGACGCCGGTGGCGCAGGAGTTGAGCATCGCCAGCAGCGCGGCCAGCCCGCCGAAACTGGCACCGTACCCTACCGAGGTCGGCACGCCGATAACCGGGCAGGCCACCAGCCCGCCGACTACGGAGGTCAGCGCGCCCTCCATGCCGGCAATGCTGATCACCGCCGACGCCCCGAACAGCAGGTCGCGCTTGTCGAGCAGGCGGTGGATGCCCGCCACGCCCACATCGTAGGCGCGCACCACGCGGGCGCCGAGAAATTCCAGGGTCTGGGCAGCCTCCTCGGCAACGGGCATGTCGGAGGTGCCGCCCGTGACCACGGCAACGTAGGGTGCGTCTTCCGCGGGGGCGGGCAAATCCCTGCGGGAAACGGTGAGCAGCCGCGAAACCGGGTCGTAACTCGCCTCGGGGAGGCGGGAAATCACAAAATCGGCGGCATCCGCATCGGCACGCGTCCCCAGCACCCGGTCGTGGGTTTCCAGCAGCCGCTCGAAAATCCCGGCAACCTGTTCGGGGGTCTTCCCCTGGCAGAAAACCACCTCGGGCAGCCCCTGCCGCAGGGCGCGGTGCGTGTCGAGGCGGGCGTAATCGCCGAGGTCGTCGAAAGGCAGGGCGCGCAGGGCTTCGAGTACCGCGTCGGGGCTGGTTTCGCCGCGCTGGAGGCGGTCGAGCAGGGTGCGGAGGCGGTCAGTGTCCATTGTCGGCTCCGTTGCCCGCCGTCTGCGCCAGCACCTCGTTCAGGCTGCCGGAGCGGAACCCTGCCAGGTCGAGGGTGACGTAGGCATAACCGGCGGTTTTCAGCGATTGGATGACGGCCTCGCGCTGGCGGAGGAGGGCGGGGAAATCGGCGGGCGGCACCTCGATGCGGGCGACCTGCCCATGATGGCGGACGCGCAGCGTGCGGAAACCGAGGGCGCGCAGCGCTTCCTCGGCTTTTTCCACGCTTCGGAGGGCTTCCGCGGTGATGTGCGTCCCGTAGGGGATGCGCGAGGCCAGGCAGGCAGCGGAGGGCTTGTCCCAGTTGGGGAGACCGAATTCGCGGGCAAGGGTGCGGATTTCGGCTTTGGTCAGTCCGGCTTCCTGCAAGGGGCTGCGGACACCGTGCCCGCGGGCGGCACGCCGCCCCGGACGGTAGTCGCCGGTGTCGTCGGCGTTGGCGCCATCCACGAGGCTGCCGAACCCGTGAGTGCGGGCGGCATCGAGCAGTTCGGCGTAGGTGACGAGACGGCAGAAGTAGCAGCGCTCCGGGGTGTTAGCGCGGTAGCGGGGGTCGTCGAACTCGCGGGTTTCGATGAAAATGTGCCGCGCCCCGATTTGACGGGCCAGCGCGGCGGCTTCGTCCCGTTCCCGCGCGGGGAGGCTCGGCGAGACAGCGGTGACGGCGAGAACATTCTCATCGCCCAGGGCGTCATGTGCGGCTTTGAGCAGCAGGGTGCTGTCCACTCCGGCGGAAAACGCCACGGCGACGCGTTCCATGCCGCGCAGGATTTCATGCAGGCGGACGAGTTTTGAGGGCATGGGGGGCGTAAAGGTTGAAGGTTACAGGTTGGAGGTTGGGGGCATGGATTTTCCTGGCGTTTCAGCGAAAGTCCCAGGGATGTTTATCCCATGTTGAAGGCGGCGCGGGTGCCGGATTTCAGCAGGTAGAACAGCACGATGACGGGCACAATCAGTCCCAAACTGCCGCAGATGAAGCCGTACAGTCTGCCGCTGAACATGCCCATCACGCCCGCGACGACGTTCAGCCCCAGGCCGAGCACCGCCAGGAACCAGGCCCATTTGTGCAGCCCCAGCAGCCCGAAGGCGACGACAATCTCCACCACCGCGGTGACAATGCCGATATAGCCTGCCAGCGCGCTGGAGCCGCCAAAAGCCATCATCCCCTCTGCGCTGAAAAGCGAGCCGAAGAGCGAACTCAGCCCGCCCACGCCGAGCACCATCGTCCCCCAAAGCAGGGAGAGAATTCCGAGAATCAGGTAAACCCAAAAGAGAACGCTGATGCCGGTTGGTCGTTTCATGTTGTACCTCCTGTGTTGGGGCGTTGGTTGTTGGCACAGACCATCGCCGGTTTTTACCACAAAGACTCAAAGGCGCGAAGAAGGATTTTTGTGTCTTGGTGACTTTGTGGTGAAAAAGGCAAGCGCATTATACCCGCGATGGAGAAACCGCGCTCTGCCGCCTGCCGTCCGCGGTCAAAAATGTACTATAATTGCCAGCAATTGGCACAAGTTGAAAGTTGCAGGTTGCAGGTTGAAGGTTGAAAGTCCCCAACCTGAAACTTTCAACCTTCAACCTTAAACTTTCAACCTGCAACCCTATAACCGCAACGACCCGCACCCAAACGGAGGAAACGCATGGCCGCGATCACCCCAGAGCAACTCGCCGAGCAAAATCCGCAGGAGTACAAACGCCGTATCCGCGCCTGGACGATGTACGACTGGGCGAACTCCGCCTTTGCCACCACCATCATGGCGGCAGTGCTGCCGGTTTACTACAGTCAGGTGGCGGGGGCGACGCTGCCCAGCGCGGCAATCGCCACCGCCTACTGGAGCACCGGACTTTCCCTCTCCATCTTCATCGTTGCCTTGCTCTCGCCGATTTTGGGCACCATCTCGGACGTGATGCGCGGCAAAAAGAAGTTTCTCTCCTTCTTTGTTGCCATTGGCGTGATCGCCACCGGCCTGCTGGTGCTGGTGGATACCGGCGACTGGATGCTGGCCTCCCTGCTGTTCGTCTTCGGGCGGATCGGCTTCGCGGGAGCAAATGTCTTCTACGACGCACTGCTGCCCCATGTTGCCAGGGATGACGACCTGGATGTGGTCTCCACCCGCGGGTACGCGCTCGGCTACCTGGGCGGGGGATTGCTGCTCGCCGTCAATATCGTGATGATCCAACTTCTGCCGGGAACCTGGGGGCCGCGGCTCTCCTTTTTGAGCGTGGCAGTCTGGTGGGCGGTGTTCTCCATCCCCATCTTTCGGAACGTGCCCGAACCTCCGGCGGCGGCAGCCCGCCTCAGGCCCGGCGAGAACGTCGTCACGGTCAGTTTCAAACGCCTGTGGCAAACCATCAAGGACATCCGTCAGTACAGGGAACTCTTCAAGTACCTGATCGCCTTCCTGATTTACGTGGACGGCATCGGCACGATTATCGGCGTGGCGGTGATTTACGGGGCGGAACTGGGTTTCGGCACCATCGAGTTGATTGCCGCCCTGCTGATGGTGCAGTTTGTGGGCATCCCGTACAGTTTGATTTTCGGCAAACTGCCCAGCAAAACCGAAAAACGCCGCCCGTTCTACCTGGCGTTTGTGCTCTTTAACATCATCGCCCTGCCGTTGGCGGGGATTTTGGGCGCCCGCCTGCTGCCCCACGAGATCGCCGGGACGCCTCCCGCCCCCTTCACGGATACCGCCACCGCGGTTGGCGAGGGGATTTACGATACCGCGGGTGACGCCTTCACCGCCGAGGGAGACTGGCAGCCCCAAACCGTCTCCGCCGCCGAACTCGGCCTGGAAGAGGACGCGCAGTACCTGGTCTCCACCAACCCCGGCGCGGCGCTGACCTTCCCCTTCAACGGGCAAAAACTGGAACTGACCTACAGCCTCGGCCCCGACCACGGCATCTGGGCGGTACTCATGGATGGCGAACCCCTGCTCGACGAGGATGGCGAACCCCTGACCATTGACGCTTACAGCCCCACCCCGCGCTACGAGGAGAGTCTCGAAATCCTGGCGCCCGAACCCGGCGAGCACGTCCTGACCCTGCAAAACACCGGCGAAGCCAACCCCGACAGTTCGGGCACGAAAATCTCGGTCGCCCGCGTGGCGGTGCTGCCGCCGCTGCGTCACAGCAACCTGGGGCTGATTATCGGCATGATCTTCGCCGTGCAGGCGGTCGGCCTGGTGCTGGCGTGGCTGCTGGGCAAACCGCTCTTCGGGCGCTTCGCCGAAACCGTGGACACCCGCCGCGGCATCCTGATCGCGCTCACGGTTTACACCATCATCGCCATCTGGGGCTATTTCATCAACTCGGTGGTCGAGTTCTGGTTCCTGGCGTGGATGGTGGCGGTGGTGCAGGGCGGCAGCCAGGCGCTCAGCCGCAGTTTGTTCTCCGCCATGTCACCGGCCACCAAATCGGGCGAGTTCTTCGGGCTGTTCGGCATCATGGAAAAGTTCTCGGCGATGGCCGGGCCGCTGGTTTTCGCCTGGGCGGCGGCCACCTTTGGCTCCAGCCGACCGGCGGTGCTCAGCATCGTGGCCTTCTTCCTGGTCGGCGGTTACCTGCTCACCCGCGTGGACGTGGAAGAAGGCAAGCGCGTTGCCCAGGCGGAGGACGCCCGCGCCCTGCAAAACAATGCAGGGGCATGATAGCAGTAGGGGCGTGATTAATCACGCCCCTACTACGACCCCCATCACGCCCCTACAACTATCGCCCCTGCCATCGCCCCTACACGAAAATTTCTATGACCCACCTCACCGGCCCGGAACGGGCGCAATACGTCCAGGGGATGTTCGCCCGCATCGCGGGAAACTACGACCTGATGAACCGCCTGATGACCTTCGGGCAGGACCGCCGCTGGCGGCAGGAGGTCATCCGGCGGGCTGCCCTGCCCCCGGAGGGGGGTCTCCTGCTGGATTTGGGGGGCGGCACCGGTGATTTGGGGTTCGAGGCCCTTCGGCAGAATCCCGCCAACCGCCCCATCGAGGCGGATTTCACCTTCGAGATGCTGCGCGTGGGGATGGCGCGTACCCCGGCTTCCGGCATCCCCGCCTGGGCTGTCGCCGACGCGCTCACGCTCCCCTTCCCGGATGACGCGTTTGATGCAGTGGTCTCCGGCTTTCTGATGCGCAACGTGATTGACGTGCCGCAGGCCCTGCGCGAGCAGTTGCGGGTGCTCAAGCCCGGCGGACGCATCGTCATTCTCGACACCACCCGCCCGCGCAAAAACCTCTTCACCCCGCTGGTGCGCCTGCACATGCACGTTGTCATCCCCCTGCTGGGCAAACTGATTGCCGGGCAGGAGGATGCTTACGAATACCTGCCCGAATCCTCCGAAAACTTTCTCACCGCCGAAACCCTCGCCGCGCACATGGCCGCCGCCGGTTTCCAGCAGATCGCTTTCCGCCGCCTGAATTTTGGCACCATCGCCATCCACTGGGGGGAGCGGGAATCAGGGAAACAGGCGGTCAGGTAATCAGGTGATTGGGAAACAGGTAATCAGGTAATCAGGTAATCAGGTAATCAGGTGATTGGGTAACAGGGAAACAGGCATCAGGTGTTTTCTGAACCCCACTCCCCACTCCCCATTCCCCAATCCCCAATTCCCAATCCCCAAAATCACCAGGCATCAAAAAATGCAAACCTGCCCACATGCAAACCTGCCTACTCGCAACCAAACCATGACTTCACCCAAATCCGTTTTTCTCGCTCTGGCCTTTTTGCCTGTTCTCGCGCTCGCTGCCTGCACAGCGGAAAACCGCCAGCCGACCGCCGCCAGCCCTCAGCCGACGGTTGCCAGCACGTCCACGTCCACCGCGCGGCCCTCCGACACCCCCATGCCCTCGCCGACTGCCACACCGCAGCCGTCAAGCACGCCGACCGCCACGAATACCCCCGCCCCAACCGCAACGCCGACACTCCCTCCCGGCGCGACCCGCATCGCTCCGCAGGACGGTGCGGGGATGGTGTATGTCCCGGCGGGCGAGTTCATCATGGGCAGCCAGCCCGATGCCCCCGGCGCGGACTACGACGAACTGCCCCCGCACCCCGTCTATCTGGATGCCTTCTGGATTTACCAGACCCCCGTCACCAACGCGATGTACGCAGATTTCCTGAACGCGATGGGCAACCGGATTGAAGGTCACGCCACCTGGATGGATGCCGCCAGCCCGGACGCTCTGCTCTATCAGGACGGGGACGGAATCTGGCACCCCCGCGAGGGATACGAAAACCATCCGGCGGTGGAGGTCACCTGGTACGGGGCAAACGCTTACTGCCAGTGGGTGGGGCTGCGCCTGCCCACCGAGGCCGAATGGGAGAAAACCGCCCGCGGGACAGATGGCCGCGTCTTCCCCTGGGGCAGCGAGATTGACTGCGAACACGCCCAATATGGCAATTGTCACGGCGGGTTACAGCCGGTGGGCAGCAAACCGCTGGGCGCGAGCCCCTACGGCGCGCTGGACATGGCGGGCAACGTCTGGGAATGGGTGGCGGACTGGTACGCGGACGACTATTACGCCAACGCTCCCTACGAGAACCCCGCCGGGCCGGAGAGCGGGATCACCCGCGTGCTACGAGGCGGCTCTTGGGATTACAACTGGAAACATCAACTCTCTGCCGACCGGCGGCACAACGGGCCTTCGGTGGCGAAGTACGATTACGGCTTCCGCTGTGTCGCAGAGGGGGACTAAGCGGCTATCCGAAAAATCACTGCACGGCAAATCGGATACGGTTTTGACATGCCGTGGCGACATCGCCCCACCCCAGGCTCTCCCCCTGCCCTCCCCCCGAACCCCTCTCCCACAGGAAGAGGGGAACCAAAGCGGAAATTTTGGGGAGGGGCGTGTTCGTCAGGTGTGTGTGCGCCGCACACACCGAAAAGCCCAGTCCCCCCTTCCCTGGGGAGTGCGAAGCCTGCCCGAAGGGTGAAGAGGGCATAGGGGGGATGGGGTTCCAAAATGACACGGTTTGTTAGCAGATGGCAATTTTTCTACAACATTTGCCTGCATCCCTTTTGGATGGACACTCAATGCGGAACAGAAAAAGGATGTATAATTGCAGTGCGGATGCAGGCAAAATATGCTGATCAGTGGCTGCTCCCCCTTCTCTGGAGAGACGAATCTTGCCCGAAGGATGAAAGGGGATACAGGATAGATGGGAAAACAGCAAGGTTTCTGCTGCCTGCATCACAGAAAGTGCATGACAGCCTCTACTACCCACAATCCTGCAAATCAGGAAACTTTCATGGTTGAACGGTGTTATGACAGGTGATGGAGTAAGCGGCAACGGGCGCTTCGAAGAACTTTCCGATCAGGAAGTATTGCAGTACGCTGCATCTGGAGATGCAGATGCTTTTGGCGTTCTGTACGACCGCTATGTAGGCCGCATTTACAACTACGTCTACTACCGCACCGGCAACCAGCACGATGCCGAAGACCTGACTGCCCGCGTGTTCTACCGCGCTTTGCGGCACATCGGCAACTACCAGGACCGCGGGCTGCCGATTTCGGCCTGGCTTTATCGTATTGCGCACAATTTGGTTGCCAACTGGTACCGCGACACCAGCCGCCGCAATGAGATTTCGCTGGACGATGGTTACAACACTGTCTTTCAGCGTGATCCGCACCCCGAGCATTTGCTGGAAACCACGGAAGCACATGAAGCCCTTCTGCAAGTCATCCGCCAACTGCCTCCGGAACGGCAGCAGTTGCTGGTACTCAAGTTTGTTGAACGGCTTCCCAACGCAGAAATCGGGCGAATCATGGGACGCACAGAGGGCGCAATCAAAAGTTTGTATCATCGTACACTGATCGCGCTGCGTGAAGAGTATGGCATTGAACCCAAAAGAATGGAAGTGAACCATGAAGTTCTTCTGGAAAAAACAAACCGATAGCAGAACCCTGCGAATAGAAACCCTTTTGCAGGAAACCCTGACCCCCGTGGACCCTCGGCCGGAATTTGTGACGGGTCTCCGCCAAAATTTGCTGGATCGCTTCCCTCGGAGGAACGCTGTCACGGTTGCCGAGCCGGAAGAAACCAGCAAATTCCAGACTGCCGTTCTGGTGACCAGCGGCATTCTGGGGAGCGTTTTGCTGGTCATGTCGGGAATCCGCGGCATCATTTCTCTTATTGCTGCAATTCTGCTTTTTGTTAGTTGGCTGCGGCAAAACGCACATCGGGGCAGCCCAACGTGACGTAACTTTTGCGCACACCGATTGAATTATGGAGGTGATTTGGGTAGGTGCATCCTGCTCAAGTCACCTCTTTTTTGTTTGTCCCCTTTTTGTTTGTGGCGCAAGCAAATGTTGCAGAACGACAGTGTTTCCCCTCTCCCCTCCCCTCCCCTCCCCTGCCCTCACCCCTTTTTGTGGGTGCAGGCAAAAGATGTAGAACGCCGGTGTTCCCCCCTCCCTTGCCCTCCCAAAATTTCCGCTTTGGTTCCCCTCTCCCGAAGGGAGAGGGGGTAGGGGTGAGGGCCGGGGGGAGGGTTGGGTGGGGGGAAAGGAAGCAGCGCCCATACGACTGCCCAATTTCTACAACATTTGCGTACACCCTTTTTGTTCGCCTCTTGACCGTTTCCCCTTTCTGTTTATAATTCAACAACTGAATTTTGAAATTATCCCATGGAAACGCCTACCGATACCCGTGAACTGATCCTGCTTGAGCAAATCGAGAACAATCCCGATGTCACCCAGGCGACGTTAGCGGCGCAATTGGGTGTAGCGGTCGGCACGGTCAACTGGCATCTCAAACGGTTGATCGCCAAAGGCTACGTCAAAGCCAAGCGCGCCCAGCGCAAAAAACTGCGCTACATCATCACGCCGGAGGGCATTGCCCTGCGCGCCCGTCTGACTGCCAACTACATCGAAAACTCGATGACGCTCTATCGCCGCACCCGTCAACGTGTGCTGGAACTGCTGGCGGAAGTGCGGGCGGCCGGGTACGAAAACGTGCGCATCATCGGAGAAGATGACATCGCCGAAATCTGCCGCCTGACCTGCCTGGAGCAGGGCATCAAGGTTGTGGACGACCCTGCGCTCCCCGCGCTGGAAGTCAGCGGCTGGAATGTGTATCTGACGGGCGTGGAGGAGCCGGTGTTAGGGAACCAGGTAATTGGGTAATCAGGAACTCGGTTTCCTGTGTCCTGATCACCTGATCACCTAATCACCTAATCACCTAATACCTAATCACCTAATACCTGATCACCTGTTTCCTGATCACCTCCCTCAAGAAACTCATGTCCCCAACATCCGCTCCCCAAAAAACTTCCCAATCCCCGCATGTGCTCATCACCGGCGGTGCGGGGTATATCGGCGCGTACCTGACGGGTGAACTGCTGCGGCAGGGATACCGCGTCACCGTGGTGGATGACCTGCTCTTTGGCGGAGAATCCCTGCTGGCGTACCTGCCGCACCCTGATTTTCACTTCGTCAAGGCCGATGTCTGGGAACCGCGGGCGGTAAAAACCGCTGTGCGCGCCGATTGGCCTGCCCCGCAGGCGGTCATCCACCTGGCGGCGATTGCCGGTTTCCCGGCCTGCCAGGCGGTGGGGCGGCAGGTGGCCTGGCGTTACAACGTCGAATCCACCCAGCGGGTGTTCGAGCAGGCCGTGGCGATGGGCGTGGCGCGGTTCATCTACCTTTCCACGTACAGCATCTACGGCCTCTCGGCGGACGGCGCGCCCGTCACCGAGGAGGCGCCTCTCAACCCGCAGTCACTCTACGCCGAGACCAAAATCGCTGCCGAACGCTTCCTGCTCAGCCACGCTGACGAAGCCTGCGCACCGCTCATCTTTCGTCCGGCGCACCTGTATGGCCTTTCGCCGCGCCCGCGCTTTGATATGATTGTCAACCAGTTTGTACTGGATGCCTTCCTGCGGCGCGAACTGCTGATTTACCAGCGCGGCTACTCGCGCTCGTTTGTCCACATCGCCGACGCGGTGCGGGCGATCCTCCTGGGGCTGGATGCGCCCGACGAGAAAACCCGCGGCCAGGTTTACAACGTCGGCAGCGAGCGCGGCAACCTCACTAAAGATGAGATCGTCACCCTGGTGCTCAAACGTCTGCCGGAAACCCACGTCACCTACAAGGACCTGACCTTCGGCGGCGATATGCGTGACATTTCGGTTTCGTTTGAAAAAATCCAGCGGGAATTGGGCTTTTCCACCCGCAAAACCGTGGATGACGGCGTCCGGGAGATTCTGCACGCCCTGCACAAGGGGCTCATCCGCAATCCGCAGGACGCGCGCTACCGCAATGCCCGGTTTATTGTTCAGTAGTCGGATAGTCGGTCATGTGATTACCCGATACACGACTACCTGACTATCCGACCAGGAGGCTCCATGCCCAAAGCCCTCCTCACTGGAATCACCGGTCAGGACGATTCGTACCTGGCGGAGTTGCTGCTTTCCAAGGGATACGAAGTCCATGGCATCATCCACCGTTCCAGCACGTTCAACACCAACCGGGTGGATCACCTCTACCGCGATCCGCACAACGGCGAGCGGGTCAAAATGCGCCTGCACTATGGCGGCCTGACCAGCGCGGCAGCATCGAGAACGTGATTGCCGAAATCCAGCCGGATGGAATCTGCACCCCGGCGGCACAGAGCCAGTGGAGGTCATGCGGCAGTTGGCGCAGCAGGAGGAGCCGACCGACATCTTGATTGGCACCGGCGAAGCCCACACCGTGCGTGAATTTCTGGAGGAAGCCTTTGGGTGCGCCGGGCCGGATTATCAGGAATACGTGCATTGACCCGCGTTATTTCCGTCTCACGACCTGCTGGCAGACCCGTCCAAAGCCCGAAAATTGCTCAATTGGGAGCCGCGCGTCCGCTTCCATGGGGTGGTGCGCATCAACTTGCCGCCGCCAACAACAGAAAGGCGAACGATGACTGACCAAACCTACCCTCCCTCCCAGGAATTCTGGGCGAACCGCCGGGTGTGCGTCACCGGCGGGGCCGGGTTCCTCGGCTCGTTTGTGCAGGAGGTGCTGCGGGAGCGCGGCGCAACCGAGATTTTCATCCCGCTCATCGAGGATTACGATCTCACCCAACAGGAGGGCATCCGCCGGATGCTGGATGACGCCAAACCCGATTTGATCATCCATCTGGCGGCGCTGGCGGGCGGCATCGGCGCCAATCGCGCTCGCCCGGCGGAGTTCTTCTACAAAAACCTGATGATGGGCGTCCCTCTGATGCACGAAGCCTGGGCGCACGGCGTGGAGAAATTCGTCGCCATCGGGACGATTTGCGCTTACCCCAAGTACACGCCCGTGCCTTTCAGGGAGGAAGACTTGTGGAACGGCTACCCCGAGGAGACCAATGCGCCCTACGGACTCGCCAAGAAGATGCTCCTGGTGCAGGCGCAGGCTTACCGCGACCAGTACGGATTCAACGCCATTTACCTGCTGCCGGTCAACCTCTACGGGCCGCGCGACAACTTCGATTTGGAGACCTCCCACGTCATCCCGGCGCTGATCCGCAAGATGGTGGAAGCCCGGCAGCGCGGCGAGAAGCGCGTCGTCCTGTGGGGCGACGGTTCCCCGACCCGCGAGTTTTTCTACGCCGGAGACGCGGCGCGCGGCATCGTGCTGGCAGCGGAGCGTTACAACGGGCGCGAACCGGTCAACCTGGGCGCGGGCATGGAAATCAGCATCAAGGATTTGGCGGAAACCATCGCCCGCCTGACCGGTTTTGAGGGCGAGATCGTTTGGGATACCAGCAAGCCCAACGGCCAGCCCCGCCGCGGCTTGGATGTCTCCCGCGCGAAGGAATACTTCGGCTTTGAAGCGCAGATGCCCTTTGAAGAGGGCCTCCGCCGCACGATTGCGTGGTTCCGGGAGAATCAAGCGAAAATCGCGAACTGAGTTTCGCGTTTGTTGAAGGTTGCAGGTTGAAAGTTGCGGTTGCTGCGCTGTTAACCTGTACCTTGCAGCCCTGAAGACTTATGGCTACCATCACACGTTTTGAGGAGATTGAATCCTGGCAATTGGCACGGCGTCTCACCAATCAGATTTACGATTTGTCGGATGTGGGTCGATTTTCTCGGGATTTCGGGCTGCGCGACCAGATGCGGCGTGCGGCGGTTTCTGTGATGAGCAACATTGCCGAAGGTTTTGAAAGTCAGACTCAGGCGATGTTCATCTCTTATTTGAACCGCGCCAAGGCATCTGCTGGGGAAGTGCGGGCGCAATTGTATGTTGCCAGTGATCGGGGTTATATTACCCCAGAGCAATTTGATGAAATTTACCAACTTACTGTGGAGATTTCCCGAAAACTTGTGGGCTTTATTCGCTATTTGGAACGTCAGCCCAACGCGCGTCGCGTTCGCGAGAATACCGCTATCTACAAAATCGGCTAACTCCTAACATTCGTCGCCAACTTTCAACTTTCAACTTTCAACACGGAACTTGTAACCTCACTCATGCACCCTGTCTCTCGTCGCACGACCCCACCCGCATCTGATGCGTTGCCCGAAATCGTCCTCCGCCCATCGCGGGGCTGGTCGGCGTTGAATTTGCGCGACCTGTGGGCTTACCGGGAACTGATTTACTTCCTCACCTGGCGTGACGTGATTGTGCGCTACAAGCAGACCGTGCTGGGCGCGGCCTGGGCGGTGATCAACCCGTTGATCAACATGGTGGTGTTGCAGATTGTGTTCGGCACTTTCGCGGGGATGGAAGCCGAAGGCGGCGTGCCGGGGCCGCTGTTCCGTTTTGCCTCGGTGCTGCCCTGGGGTCTGTTCGCCGGGGCGCTGAACGCCGCCGGTCGCTCGATGCTCTCCAACCGCTCGATTTTGACGAAAGTGTACTTCCCGCGGCTGGTTATTCCGCTGGCCTCCGTACTCAGCGGGCTGGTGGACTTCGCCATCGGCCTGCTGGTGCTGATTGGGATGATGTTCTTCTGGCATCAGCCGCTCTCGTGGAACCTGCTCGCTCTGCCGCTGGTGGTGCTGTTTGCTCTGGTCGCTGCGCTGGGGGCGGGGCTGTGGTTCTCCGCGCTGAACGTGCTGTACCGCGACGTGGGCTACATTTTGCCGGTTTTCACCCAATTGCTGCTCTTCATCTCGCCGGTGGGTTACTCCACCAGCCAGGTGGCAGTCAAATGGCAGTACCTGTACGCACTCAACCCCATCGTCGGCGTGATTGAAATCGCCCGCTGGGCGCTGCTGGGAACGGTTCCCACCCCCGGCATCCCGCTCTGGCAGATTGTCGCCATCTCCGCCGCGGTCTCCGTCTTCTTGCTCGTCACCGGCCTGTTCTACTTCCGCCGCATGGAACGCTCGTTTGCGGATATGGTGTAACCTGCAACCTTCAACTCCTAACCTTCAACTGGCAACACGCATGTACGCTATCCAAGCCACCAACCTCGGAAAGCAATACCGCATCGGCGCATCGCTGGAGCGGTACAACACCCTGCGCGATTCGCTCGGCGGGATGCTCAAAGCCCCGATCCGCCGTATCCGTCAGGGGTTCATGCCCTCGGAGGACGAGGCGCAGAACACCATCTGGGCGTTGAAGGATGTCTCCTTTGATGTGGAACAGGGGCAGGTGCTGGGCGTGATCGGGCGCAACGGGGCCGGGAAATCCACCCTGCTGAAGATTCTCTCGCGGGTGACGGAACCCTCCGCGGGCGAAGTCCGCATCCGCGGGCGGGTCGGCTCCCTTTTGGAGGTCGGTACGGGTTTCCACCCCGAACTCACCGGGCGCGAGAACATCTACCTCAACGGCGCCATCCTGGGGATGCAGCGCAGCGAAATCGAGCGCAAATTCGATGAGATCGTGGCTTTCTCCGGGGTCGAAAAGTTCATTGATACCCCTGTCAAACGCTATTCCAGCGGGATGTACCTGCGGCTGGCGTTTGCCGTGGCTGCCCATCTGGAGCCGGAAATCCTGGTAGTGGATGAGGTGCTGGCGGTGGGAGACGCCGAATTTCAGCGCAAATGCCTGGGCAAGATGAGCGATGTGGCCCAGGCCGGGCGCACGGTGCTGTTTGTGAGCCACAACATGTCGGCGATTTTGCGCCTCACCGAGGAGACGATTGTGCTGGAGCGCGGGCGGCTGGCGATGCGCGCGCCCACAGCGGAAGCGGTGGATTACTACATGTCCTCCGGCTTCAGCAAGACTGGCGAGCGGCTCTGGACCCCGGAGGAGGTGCCCGCTTCCGCTTGGCCCTTCCGCCCGATTGCCCTGCGCGTGCGCGGCCGCCGCGGCGCGGTAGTGGATACCGTCCGCTCGGTGGAGCCGTTCACCATCGAGATTGAGTATGCGCTGGATGCTCCCATCCAGGGTTTGCGGGTGGGGCTGTACCTGATGAGTATGCGCGGCGAATACGTTTTCACATCCTTCGATACCGACGACCCCGAAAAATTTGAGCGCTACACCGTGCGCGAAGCGGGGCGGTACCGCAGCGTTTGCACCGTCCCCGGCGATTTGCTCAACGAAGGCCGCTATGCCCTGGGCATCAACGCCAGCGCGTACCGCGTCCGGCGCTTTTTTCAGGATGAGAACGCCCTGGTCTTCACCGTGGACGGCACCGGCGCCCCCGGCAAGCAATGGCCTGAGCAGCGCATGGGGCTGGTGCGTCCCCGCCTGGCTTGGACGATTGAGCCTGAAGGTTGAAAGTTGGAAGTTGTAGGTTAAAAGTTGACAACATTTCAACCTTCAACCTGCAACTTTTAACCTGGAACCCGTCTCTCCCATGAAATCCACCATCAAACGCACCCTCGGAACCCTACCCTATACCGCCGAACTGTACTGGTGGCTGCGACAGTCGCATCGGCCGCCGGTGGGCGGATACGCGCTGGAACGGCTGCGGGATTCCCTGCCGGACTGGGTGGCGCAAGCGCGCCGCTTTCAGCGTCCGGCGGGCGGCAAACGGCTGACCGTTGTCACCATGCTGCCCTACTGGGTCGAGCAGACCGCCCTCACCGGACTGGCGCTCGCCGCCCTGGGGCACGAGGTCACGCTGGCGTACCTGCCCTACGCCCACTGGAAGCGCCCCGTGGAACGCTTCGACCTCCGCCGCCAGAACCTGTACCTGCGCGAAATCCTGGCTCCGCTGGACGAGATGCTCACCGTTCTGCCGCTGCTGGATGCACCCCAGGCCAGATCCCTGCCCGATGCGCTGGCAGCCCAACTCCCCGCGGCGACGTACCGGGACGTGCAGTACAGCCTCCTGCGCGAGGACGTGGACACCGGCAGCGACCTCTACCGCCTGCGGATGGCGCGCAACCGGGAACAGGCCCGCCGCCTGTTCCGTCTGTGGGAAGCGCAGCCCCCGGATGGGATCATCGTGCCCAACGGCAGCATTCTGGAGTTCGGCATCACCTTCCGGGTGGCGCGGCACCTCGGCATCCCGATTGTCACCTACGAGTTTGGCGAGCAGTCCGGGCGCATCTGGCTGGCGCAGAACGACGACGTGATGCGGCAGGATACCTCCGATTTGTGGGACGCGCGGCGGGATGTGCCGCTTACCGAGGAGGAATGGGCACTTGTCCGGGAGTTGTTCGCCGCCCGGCAGGGAGGCGGCATCTGGAAGACATTTTCCCGCCGCTGGCAGGGAACCCCCTCTCAGGGGGCGGAGGCGGCGCGCGCCGCCCTGGGGCTGGATTCCCGCCCGATGGTTTTGCTCCCCACCAACGTCCTCGGAGATTCGCTCACCCTGGGGCGGCAGGTCTTCAGCGAGAGCATGACCGAGTGGCTGGTTCGCACCATCGAATATTTCCGTCAGCGCGGCGACGCCCAACTGGTGATCCGTGTTCACCCCGGCGAGAGCGGCAGTTGGGGCCCCTCGGTGTATGACATCCTGCGCGAGAAGTTCCCCGACCTGCCGGAGCACATCCACCTGCTGCCCGCCGACGCGAAGATCAACACCTACGACCTGGTCGCCGCCGCCGACGCGGGGCTGGTGTTTACCACCACCGTCGGCATGGAGATGGCGATGAGCGGCTTGCCGGTGATCGTCACGGGCTGGACGCACTACCGGGGCAAGGGCTTCACCCTCGATGCCGAGTCCTGGGACTCCTACTTCGAGTTGCTGGACGGGGTGCTGGAATCCCCCGAAAAGTACCATCCTTCCCGAAATCAGGTAGAATCCGCCTGGACGTATGCTTATCGCTTTTTCATGGAGTATCCGCAGCCTTTCCCCTGGCACGTTCAGCACCTTGCCGAGGATACCCGCCGCTGGCCGCCGGAACGCGTGCTCTCTGACGAGGGCCTGGCGCAGTTCGGTCGCACGTTTGGGTATCTGGCGGGTGAACCGATGTGGCGTGACGAGGCAGATGAATAGGTATCAGGTATCAGGTATCAGGTAATCAGGTGATCAGGTAATTGGGTGATTGGGTAATCGGGCGTTTTCTGAACCCCCAGTTCCCAATTCCCAATCCCCAATTTACCAACCCCCAACCCCCAATGACCGTCAAACAGCAAGTCCGCGAATTCTATGACCAGATCGGCTGGCAGGAGGTCAGCGAAGGTGTGTACCAGAACGCCCGCTACGAAGACCTGCGCCCGGTAAGCCGCGAGTACATCCACAGGTGCCACCTGCGGGTGAACCGTCACCTCGCGCCGACGGGGCGTTTTCTGCTGGATGCCGGTTCCGGGCCGATTCAGTACCCCGAATACCTGACCTATTCCGAGGGGTACGATTACCGGGTGTGTGCCGACATCTCCATCCAGGCGCTGACCGAGGCCCGCAAGCGCATCGGGGAACGCGGGCTGTTCGTGGTCGCTGATGTCGCCAACCTGCCCTTTGCGGATGACGTTTTCGACGGCACGGTTTCCCTGCACACCATCCACCACCTGCCGCTGGAGGAACACTCCCAGGCTTACGGCGAACTCTACCGCACCCTGCGCCCCGGCCGGTCGGCGGTGGTGGTCAACGGGTGGAGCAACCCGCCCCTGGGCGTGTTTCTCTCCCGCCTGATGAAATTCACCCTGCGGGTGCAGGGCTTCATCACCCATCGAATTTTGCGCCGCCCGCGGGTCGAAAAGCCAGTGAACCCGGCACAGGCCGCCCAGCGTCCCGGTGAGACCAAGAGCACTTTTACCGCCAAAAGCAGCGCCGCCTGGCTCAAGCGCACGGTCGGCGCGCAGATGCCGCTGGAGATTTTTGTCTGGCGGAGTGTGAGCGTCAAGGTGATGCGAACCTTCATCCACGAGCGCTGGGGCGGGCGGAGCATCCTGCGGGCGCTGTTCTGGCTGGAGGAGCGTTTTCCACATTGGTTTGGGGAGAACGGGCAATATCCGCTGGTGGTGGTGAAGAAAGTTGAACGTTGAACGTTGAACGTTGAATGTTGAATGTTGAAGGTTGTGGGTTTGCTGAACGAAGGCGCGGAGCCGTCGAGTTGAGGCGTGCAGAGCAAGCGGCGTAAGTCCCAACTGCACTGCTCTCCGCACGGCGCGATGCGAGAGAAAGACAGCACATTACGGAGCGAGTTATGAACTGGAGCGAAAAAACCGTTCTTGTCACCGGCGGAACCGGCTCGTTTGGCAAGAAGTTCGTCAAGGTCATGCTGGCGGAGTACCATCCTGCCAAGTTGATTATCTACAGCCGGGACGAACTCAAGCAGCACGAGATGCGGGCTGCCGGGTTCGACCATCCGAGTTTGCGCTACTTTATCGGCGATGTGCGCGATCTGCCGCGTCTGCGGCGGGCCATGCAGGGCGTGGATGTCGTTGTCCATGCCGCGGCGCTCAAGCAGGTTCCGGCCTGTGAGTACAACCCGATGGAGGCGGTCAAGACCAACATCCTGGGCACCTCCAACGTGGTGGATGCCGCCATTGACGCCCGCGTTGAAAAGGTGATGTTTCTCAGCACCGATAAGGCGGTTACGCCGGTCAACCTGTACGGCGCCACCAAACTGACCGCCGAGAAACTGGTGGTCGCCAGCAACGCCTACGCGGGCGATAAGCGCACCCGTTTGAGTTGTGTCCGCTATGGGAACGTGGTCGGCAGCCGCGGTTCGGTGGTGCCCATCTTCATCCGCCAGCGCGAGCAGGGCAACAAACTCACCATCACCGACGAGCGCATGACCCGCTTCTGGCTCTCGCTGGAACAGGGAGTGCGCTTCGTGATCTCCAACCTGGAGCGGATGCACGGCGGCGAGGTTTTTGTGCCCAAAATTCCCAGCACCCGCATCGTGGATTTGGCCCGCGCCATCGCCCCGGATGCCGAAATCGAGGTCATCGGCATCCGCCCCGGCGAGAAACTGCACGAGATGATGATCTCGCGGGACGAGTCCCGTTCCACCATCGAACTGGAAGACCGCTTCGTGGTTGAGCCGGTCGGCCATCTCTGGTTCCGCTACGACTGGAGCCGGGAAGGGCGCCGCGTCCCTGACGGGTTCAAATACACCAGCGACAACAACACCGAATGGCTTACCGAGACGCAAATCCGCGAACTGGTTGCGCCGTTTGAGGAGGCCTACCGGGAAGGAAGGCTGTGATTGGGTTGCAGGTTGGTTGGAAGTTGAAAGTTGAAGGTTGAAGGTTGAAAGGTTTCGCGTCGAGCGGAGCATCCGCAGGATGCGCAGTCGAGACGCCGCAAATAGAGCGCTTCGACTGCGGGCTTCGACCCGCCCTGTAGGGTTGCTCAGCCCTCCGCTCAGCGCGATAGAGAACCTTCAACCTCAAACCTGCAACCTGCAACCTGTAACCTGCACCCCCCCCAACATAGGTGCCTGTGAGAATTCTGATCACGGGTGCCAGCGGGCTTTTGGGGCTGAATGCCGCTCTGGAAGCCGCCCGCCAGCACACTGTCTTTGGGCAGGTGAACCGGCATCCGCTGAACACCGACCGTTTCACCGTGCTCAAGGCGGATTTGCTGGAACCCGGCGCAGTGGAAAAACTGCTCCAGGTGAGTTCGCCCGACTGGGTGATCCACTGCGCCGCCCAGGCCAGTCTGGAAGCCTGCGAGCGTGACCCGGCTTTGGCCTGGCAACTGAACACCGAAGTCCCCCGAATTCTGGCAGAGCAATGTCGGAGGGGCGGAGCGCGCCTGCTGCACGTCTCCACCGATGCGGTCTTCGATGGTCAGCGCGGCGGCTACACCGAGGACGATGCCCCCAACCCGCTGAGTACCTACGCCCGAACCAAATACGAAGCCGAACTCGCCGTTGCCGCGGCTTACCCGCAGGCGATTATCGCCCGCGTCAACCTGTTCGGCTGGAGCCTGTCGGGCCGCCGCAGCCTGGCAGAGTTTTTCTTCAACAGCCTCTCGGCGGGCAGGCCAGTGATGGGCTTCAGCGACGTTTTCTTCTGCCCCCTGCTGGTCAACGATTTGGCGGCGATTTTCCTGAAGATGCTGGCGGCCGGACTTGATGGCCTGTACCACGTTTTCAGCCCGGAGTGCCTCTCCAAGTACGAGTTCGGCGTGGCGATTGCCCGGCGCTTCGGATTCGACCCCGGGCTGATCGCCCCCGCCTCGATTGCAGATTCGTCCCTGGAAGCCCCCCGCTCTCCGCGCCTGACCCTGCGGGTGGACAAACTCACCCGTGATTTGGGCGAATCTCCCCCCGCGGTTTCCACAGGCATCGAGCGGTTTTACACACTTTATCAACAGGATTATCCACAGATGCTGCGAGGGTTGTTGAACGTTGAACGTTGAACGTTGAAGGTTTCTGTATGGCAAACACCCAGCCTTCAACCTTAAACCTGCAACCCCTAACCCCCTAACTCTTTACCCCCCTCCCATCCCCCCGCAAGGAGGTTCCCATGCACATCCCCGCTCCCGAAATCACCATCGCCGACCGTAAAATCGGTCTCAATCACCCCACCTACTTCATCGCCGACATCGCCGCCAACCATGACGGTGATCTGGAACGCGCCAAAATGCTCATCCACCTGGCCGCAGAGGCCGGTGCGGATGCGGCCAAGTTCCAGAATTTCCGCGCCCCCAAAATCGTCTCGGATTACGGCTTCAAATCGCTGGGCGGCCAACTCTCCCATCAGGCCGAATGGAAAAAATCGGTTTACGAGGTCTATGACGATGCCTCCATCCCCTTTGAGTGGACGCCCGTTCTCAAGGAAGAATGTGACAAAGCGGGCATCCACTATTTCTCCTCGCCCTACGATTACGACGCTATCGAAATGCTCGAACCCTACGTCCCGGCTTACAAGGCAGGCTCCGGGTTGATGTCCTGGCCCGACGCGCTCGTCCGCATGGCGAGTTTGGGCAAGCCGATCCTCATCGCCACCGGCGCCTCCGACATCAGCGACGTGGTGCGCGCCATGCGGGCGGTGATGGCGGTCAACGACCAGATTGTGCTGATGCAGTGCAACACCAACTACACTGCCGCCGACAGCAACTACGACCACCTCAACCTCAACGTGTTGAAGACCTACGCCGCTCTCTACCCCAACGCCGTGCTCGGCCTCTCCGACCACACCCACAGCCCGGCGCCGATTGTCGGCGCGGTGGCGCTGGGCGCCCGCGTCATCGAGCGGCACTTCACCGACGACAACGACCGCGAAGGCCCCGACCACAAATTTGCCCTCAACCCCGAAGCCTGGGCGGAGATGGTGCAGCAGGTCCGCACCCTGGAACGCGCTCTCGGCTCCAGCGATAAATTCGTCACCGGCTCCGAGCAGGAGACCTACATTCTCCAGCGCCGCTGCCTGCGCGCCGCCCGCGACATCAGGGCCGGTGAAACCATCACCGCCGAGATGGCCGAGCCGCTCCGCCCCGCCGCCCCCGGCGCGATCATGCCCTGGGAACTGGACGCGCTCCTCGGCAAGAAAGCCCTGATTGACATGCCCTACGGCATGGATTTGCGCTGGGAGAACGTGGGCGCGTAGCGCGG